>NZ_CP091740.1:628890-943335 GCF_022014595.1 Solitalea lacus
TAAAAATGGCGAATATCCACCAGTACTTTTTCAGAAATATTTTCAAAACCTAAAAGAATTTTTTATTCCAACAATCTACCATCTCAAAATCATTCATTGGGCTGCTGAAATAGCTGTATTCTAGTAAAGCATTAATCGTTTTTTGACCAAGTACCTGAATCAGCAATTCCGGGCGCATACCAGCGCGCAAAGATAACGCTGCATAGGTATATCTGGCAGTGTCAGTAGTAATTAATTCGTATTTAGGTTTTTGCTTTTCAATGATTTTATCTCCTTTATGAACGCTAACTGTAATTGGAGCATCAATGCCAGCCATTTTGCCCAAGGTTTTTAAATGCTTATTGGCATAAACATTTTGTACGAAAGGAAAACAATATCCTTTCTCGGGCATGTATTTTTTCAGAATAAATTGAGCATAATTATTCATTGGAATACGTGTCTTAATAAAGGTATATTGATTGATGATGAGCAACTTTCCGTCAGTAACTTCATCAACCTTAAGTTTTATAATATCGGAATACTTAAGGCCGGTAACACAGCCAAACATAAAGATGTCTCTGATTACAGCTAATTCTTTATTTAAGCTCAGATTTAACGTATAAAGCCGCTCCACTTCACTATCTGTAAGCGAAAGTTTTGGTGATTCAATAGTTTTGGTGCCGAACGCCTCAAATTCGGCAGTTTGCATTAGCTTTTTGTCCGATGCATAATGTAAGAACGCCTTAAGTGCTTTAATTTTTTTACTAATGGTGTTATTGGTATTGTTTAATGTTTTTTCTAGGAAACGGGTGAACGCTATATAAAACTCTGAGTTAAGGTTATGAAAACTGATGCGATAATCATCGGCATCTTCAAAAAGCTTGAGGTCTTTGATAAGTGTTTCGTAAACGAAAACGGTACTTTCTTTTTTTGTTTTTCGGGATTCGTCAATAAAGTTAGCTAGTTCGGCAAAGAACTCACTGCCCGATTTAAAAAGATCTCTGTAAAAAGCCTCTTTTATTTCTTGGACGTCTGCATCTTTATGGTCTTGTAAAACATGATGGGAAGCATTGAGTAGCTTTATTTTTTGCATTTCAAGCGTACTGTTCCACCTGTCGGTATTGCCGTTTAATTCAACCACTTGCTGTTTTTGGGAATCCCAGTTTTCTTCAGGAACTTTTAATCCTGTAAAGTGTTTAAAACGTTTACCTCTATGCTGAAAGATCATATAAATGGGAATGAGCCCATTGCTATCTTTCATATCGGGTCTTATGCAAAGGTTTACGGTGGCCATTGTTTTACAGGTATTTAATTGATAGTACTATGCTAACTAAACAAAAACCAAAATATCCTATTTTTTTAGTTAATTTTGATGAAAATTCTTAACATATTAACACTAAATGATTACTACGGAACAAGTTTTAGCCGCTCTTAGCAACGTTGAGGAGCCTGATCTTAAGAAAGATATAGTAACTCTAAAAATGGTAGAGGATGTGAAAGTGGATGGAAAGAAGGTGAGCTTTTCCGTAATTCTTACCACACCGGCATGCCCGCTAAAAGACCTTATCAGAAACGCATGTGTAAATGCAATCAAACATTTTGTTGATAAGGATGCAGAGGTGGAAATAAATATGACTTCAAGGGTAACCACTAAAAGCACCAATACTTTTAGTAATATTAAAAACATTATAGCCATTGCTTCTGGTAAAGGTGGTGTTGGTAAATCAACTGTTGCTGTAAACCTTGCCCTTGCTCTTGCAAAAAAAGGTGCAAAAGTTGGATTGATTGACGGTGACATCTATGGCCCTTCAATTCCTATCATGTTCAATCTTGAAAATGCTAAACCATTTATGGTACAGGTGAACGGGCAAAATAAAATTCAACCTATAGAAAAATATGGTATAAAGTTATTGTCTATAGGTTTTTTTACCGATCCCAATCAGGCTATTCCATGGCGTGGACCAATGGTTTCATCGGCCATTAAACAGCTATTTAATGATGCAGAATGGGGGGAATTGGATTATTTAATTGTTGATACGCCTCCGGGAACAGGAGATGTTCATATAACATTGGCTCAAGGATTTCCTGTTGCAGGAGTGGTGATTGTTACCACCCCGCAAAACGTGGCCTTGGCTGATGCGAGAAAAGGTGCAGGAATGTTTAGAATGGAAGGCGTTAAAGTTCCGATTTTAGGGGTCGTTGAAAATATGTCATATTTTACCCCTGCAGAATTACCGAATAATAAATACTATATTTTTGGTAAAGACGGAGGTAAAACATTGGCCACACAGTTTGATGTGCCGTTTTTAGGTGAACTTCCGATCGTTATGACCGTTAGTGAAGGAGGTGACAAGGGAGAACCCATTGCTTTGGAAAATGGAAATCCGGTGGCAATGGCCTTTGATGATATAGCCGAGAAAATGGCTCAACAGATTGCTATACAAAACGCCTTGGCTAATAAAGAGTTAGTAGTATAATTATTTTCTTATCTTTGCAAAAAGACTAAAAAAAATTTTTAGCATGAGTAACGCAGAACTGTTAAATAAAGTTGAAAGTGCCTTAAACCAAATTCGTCCATATTTAGAAGCGGATGGTGGTAATGTTGAAGTATTGGAAGTAACAGACGAAAATGTATTGAAATTGAAACTTCTGGGTTCATGCGGATCATGTCCAATGAGTATTATGACCTTAAAGGCAGGAATTGAGCAAGCTGTTAAGCGTGAGGTTCCTGAAATTGCTTCGGTTGAAGCAATCAATGTTACAGATATTGATGATCCAAATGCGGTTATGCCTGAGCGTATGCAAAGTTAACCTCAATATGAAATAACTATAAAGGCCCCGATTCACTGAATCGAGGCCTTTTGTTTTTTAATTCGTTTTGATTGGCTATTGAATAACTACTGGTCGTTCTTTGGTATTTCTCATGCTTTCTGTAGAGAATACCTTCAGCTGAGCACTGCTAATAGCAACCACATCAGGGTTGTTTCGTATCCGATTTCTGATATCGACCAACTGAGGCTGAGTATACATTAATTGAATTTTCTTATCGGCGATTGTTGATCCTGTAGGTTTTTGGGCAAGGATAACAAAGTATGCAAAGGTCTCTGCTATATCTTCATTAATGCTTGTTGATGCATATTCACTAACGAAATTACTTTTATACTTTAACCAAAAGCTATGCAAAGCGTCTTTATTGTCGGTACCTATAGTGTTATATTCATTTATTAGCTGAATCCAATCCAACTGAAAATGTTTATAGATATAGGATTCGGGGCGCATACAGCCACGATCTATCTTATAAGTGGTACAATTATCAGTTGAAACTGCATCAATTTGAGTGTCGTTTAATGTTAAAACATGGCCAAATTCATGTACTAAAACATATGAAAACCCTTGTCGTAGATTTACCTGATTTAGATTATCACTAATGTCTATTGATAAAGCCAGTCGCCACTCACTTAAATCTTTTTTAAGCGGTTGTACATAGCCCGCTACTTTATGATTGCTATAAATAATAGCTAACTCAGTAATCTTATTGCGGTACTCTTGGGGAATTAATCGAGTAAAATATTCCCACATTTGCCAATGTTTTGCCGCATCAGATTGATAGGTTAATAATGAATCACCAACTTTATAATCGCCTTTTTTTTCAATTGAATTTCCATGAATGGAATACAATGTAAGGGCTATTCCCGGAACGCCACTGCCTCCCTGAGGTAATAATTCATTTTTTACAGGTGGATTAATATCAGCTTTACTGCATGACTGCGCGGATAAAGCCAATAAACAAATCCATAGTAATAAAAAATGCAACACCCGTTTTTCTCTCATCGTCTGCTATTTTTTTTTCAGCTTGCAAATTTAAACCTTGAAAATCAGTGTGTTACCATAAGGTTTAAATTTTTACAATTAAATTGCATTAGCAAAATGTAATTATCAATCGTTTATAGTTTTAAAGATTCTATTCCATCTAATTTTATCAAAAATAGTTCCACGTTCATTAAACGAAAGGTATACAAAAAGTGGCTTCCCTACAATATGATCTTCAGGTACAAAGCCCCAGCTTCTTGAGTCTTCTGAGTTATGACGATTATCACCCATCATGAAATAATAATCCAATTTAAATGAATAAGTATCCTGTTTATGTCCATTGATGAAAATGCCCGTGTCATTAACCGTTAATGTGTTGTTTTCATAAACTTCAATGATGTTTTTGTAAAGCGGTAAATTTTCATTTGTTAATTTAACCCTAGTGCCCTTGACAGGAATGGTCAATGGGCCATAATTGTCCCGATTCCAGCTCGTATTGGATGGTTGAAACACTTCGGTTTCTCGTTCACCCGCAGGTAAAACATGTTTTTGAATCTTTTTAACAATAGGATTTTGTGACAATAATTCAGCTTGCATTTCTGATAAGAACATGAAATACTGATTGTCTGGCAATGGTATAATATCATTGTTAGCCGAAGGTGTACCATCAAATTTACGAATGTCTAATTGCTTTAGAAACTCACTGCTAAATGATGAACCATCAGTAGTGACAAAATATTCCATTTGTTCACGCTCTTTTATTTCGGCAGGTTTGCTATTAATAAACAATTTCCCGTTTCTTATTGTAAGAACATCGTTTGGTAATGCAACACAACGTTTTACATAATTCTCCTTTTTATCAATAGGACGGTAATTTCCTTGAGAATCTTTATCTAGAGGAAAGTTGAATACTACTACATCTCCGCGCTGTACGGAAGAAATTCCAGGTAAACGAAAATAAGGAGCTTGCAAACCACTGAAGTAAGAATTTAAGTTATTGCCTAAAGGAAGGGTATTGTGCATCAAAGGTATTGAGAGCGGAGTTATAGGCAATCGAGCTCCATAATGTAGCTTACTGACATATATTCGGTCACCAATATATACTGATTTTTCCATTGACCCTGTTGGAACAGCATATAGCTGCATGAAAAAAGTATTGATTATAGTGGCCATTACAAGGGCAAAAGTCAAGGCTCCCAGCCATTCTCGTAAGATTGACTGTTGAGGTAATTCGTCTTGCTTTAAATCTTTTTTTCTGAAGAACTTCATAGTTTTAGTTTTCTCTAAAACTAAGGATCAGAAATTTTATTGTAGGTGAGGTATTTAAATTAGAGTAGAAATTAAAAAATATCAATAATAACGTATTTAATTCCGTTGAAGTGAAATTCAGAGTTTACTTTTAGTCCAGTCATTTTCTGATATAATGGTGCTCCGATAGAAAGTCCAATAAACTTTATACTATCATAAAAAAAAGGCTCCTGGGCTGCTCCGATTAAAAAATAGGCATAGTTTGTTTGTACTAGCGCTCCAAAAGTAACTTTGTCAGGTTTGTTTTGAGTATTTATTGATTTCAGAGTTCTTATCTCGTCTTGTAAAAAGTTGATAGGCTGTGTTTGCAATTGAGCTTCATCAAGTAGTTGCTGTGTAGTACTTTCATAAAGTCCTCCGGTATCAATTTTGTCAGCTTCCGCTCCATCAATTTTATATCGCTGATCCGTTTTGGTTTCGGCCAGTAGATTCTCCTTTTTCTGAATAAACAGTTCCAATACCTGCTTTTTAAAATCTTGCGAATTGTCCATAATTCAATGATTTAACAGATAAAATTTTTCAAAAGGCTTATATCAATATACTAACAATTTTGAGAATAACGATTAGCTAACCCTGTAAAGATGAAAGATTGAGCGCTGCTTGTTTGGCTGTAAAGATTTTTAATGATGAATCTTATTTATATGTGCAGTTTTCATTGTCGACTGGCATTCGGCTTAAATAGGAGTATGGAAATACATGTTATGTTGAAAAAAACCGTTGAGTGATTTGCCATCAACGAATAAACTTTTTCTAATAATTGCAGGTACAGTTTATGCACATTGTGGGGAGTGGGATGGTAGTTATCCTGATGATGATATTATTATGATTTGGACGGAATGGCAACCTCGTAAGGATTCTGAATATGAAAGGGATAATATTGTGGAGTACGCCATTAAGCAATGCAATATTATCAATAAATCAAGAGCCCTTCTTTGATATAAGAAGGGCTCTTGATTTATAAGTTCGTTAATGAACGGTAAATTATTACATCATACCACCCATGCCACCCATGCCAGGGGCTCCACCATGAGCATGACCAGCGTCTTCTGAAGGCTCATCAGCTAATACACACTCAGTAGTTAACAACATTGAAGCAATAGAAGCTGCATTCTCTAAAGCAACACGAGATACTTTAGTAGGGTCAATTACACCCGCTGCAATTAAGTTTTCGTAACGGTTTTCACGAGCATTGTAACCGAAATCAGCACTACCTTCTTTTACTTTTTGTACTACAATAGAACCTTCAATGCCTGCATTTTCGCAAATTTGACGTAAAGGTTCTTCAATTGCACGCTTGATAATAGCGATACCTGTAGTTTCGTCATCATTATGGCCTTTTAAGCCTTCTAATGAAGAAATTGCACGAATAAAGGCAACACCACCGCCTGCAACAATGCCTTCCTCAACAGCTGCACGAGTTGCATGTAAAGCATCATCAACACGGTCTTTTTTCTCTTTCATCTCTACTTCAGTAGCAGCACCAACATAAAGAACAGCAACACCACCAGCTAATTTTGCCAAACGCTCCTGTAATTTTTCTTTATCATAGTCAGATGTTGTTGTTTCAATCTGAGCTTTGATCTGATTAACGCGAGCAACGATGTTTGCTTTTTCTCCCGAACCGTTGATAACAGTAGTATTATCTTTGTCGATAACCACTTTCTCAGCCTGACCCAAGTAAGTTAAGTCAGCATTTTCTAACTTGTAACCTCGCTCTTCAGAAATTACAGTGCCACCAGTTAAGATTGCGATGTCCTCTAACATTGCTTTACGACGATCGCCAAAACCAGGAGCCTTAACAGCAGCTACTTTCAAACGGCCTTGGATTTTGTTAACAACTAATGTTGCTAAAGCTTCGCCTTCTAAATCTTCAGCAATGATTAATAAAGGACGACCGGTTTGAACTTGTTTTTCTAAAACAGGAAGCAATTCTTTCATTGAAGAAATCTTCTTGTCGTAGATCAAAATATAAGGGTTTTCTAACTCAGTTTCCATTTTGTCGGCATTGGTAACAAAGTATGGAGAAAGGTAACCACGGTCGAATTGCATACCTTCAACTACTTCTACAGTAGTATCAGTACCTTTTGCTTCTTCTACAGTAATAACACCTTCTTTTTTCACTTTGTCCATTGCCTCAGCGATTAACGAACCAATAACTTCATCATTATTAGCTGAAATAGAAGCAACTTGCTTGATTTTATTGTTGTCATCACCTACAGATTGTGACTGTTGTTTTAAGTTTGCAATTACAGCAGCAACAGCTTTGTCGATACCGCGTTTTAAATCCATTGGATTTGCACCGGCAGCCACGTTTTTAATACCTGCAGTAACAATAGCCTGAGCTAAAACGGTAGCAGTAGTAGTTCCATCGCCAGCAATGTCAGCAGTTTTAGAGGCAACTTCTTTTACCATTTGAGCACCCATGTTTTCTAAAGAATCTTTTAATTCAATTTCTTTAGCAACTGAAACACCGTCTTTAGTAATTGAAGGAGCTCCGAATTTTTTATCGATGATTACGTTACGGCCTTTAGGACCTAAGGTTACTTTAACTGCGTTTGCTAAAGTATCAACACCACGCTTTAAAGCGTCGCGTGCTTCAACATTGTATTTTACTTGTTTTGCCATGTCTTTTGTTTGTTAAACTTTTTTAGATTGCTTTGAAATGAATAAAGGAGGAAAATAGTATTCTCTCTTTCTATCATTAAAAAATTTAGATAATCGCGTAGATATCAGATTCGCGCATGATTAAATACTCTTTACCTTCTACAGTAATTTCAGTACCAGCGTATTTGCCATACAGAACGGTATCGCCCACTTTCACAGTCATTGGCTCATCTTTTTTACCGGTGCCAACTGCTACGATAGTTCCTTGTTGAGGTTTTTCTTTAGCTGTATCAGGGATAATGATACCGCCAGCGGTAGTCGTTTCTGCAGGAGCAGCTTCTACTACTACTCTGTCTGCGATAGGTTTAATATTTAATGCCATAGTTCTATGATTATTTTTTTAATAGTTATGCCCACAACTAACAGAGATTGTGCCAAATAAATTGAATGGGTATTGCCGTTGAAAATTGGCAGATTTCTGACATGGGATGTAATATAAAGATTTATCAGGATGAAATTTTGTCAGAAAAGATAATGTCATTAAGGACTCCATAAACAAAAGAAGAATGCCGGTAAGCATTCTTCTTTTGTTTATGGGTAAAGCAGGACAGAATTACAACTCTTTAGCAGATATTTTGTTTTCGCCTTCAATTTTCATTTTAATGTCTTGGCCCATTGCGTTAAGAGTTCCATTAATATTTAATTTGATGTTGCTGGTTAAAGGTAAGCCCGATTTTACATCAACAATCATATCACCGATATTGGTACCGGTGAGGTTGGTTTGCATGCTAAAACCCATTATTTCTGCGGGACCGTTTGCTCCAATTGTTCCGCTTATGCCAATAATGGCTTTATTGTTTTTTAGCTCTTTTAAAGTATAAACAGTTTTCATGGTCATAGGAAGGGCAGCCTTTACCTCGGTTTGCACTTCCCATGAATCACCAATTTTAACTGGATGATCAGGATAAATTTTCAATGCATTTTCCATGCTGGTTTTAATGGCTTCATTGCCGAATTGTTTTTTTAGAGTTTCTTTCAACGTTTGGGCAGTCGCACTATCACTCGAAACCTTTTGAATCATGGCATCAATCATTTTATCAACACCAGTAACAGATTTAACTTCGCCTTTTGATGATAGAAGCATGTTAAATCCTGCACCTTTCATTGCACTAAGTGGATTTTTACTTGTGCCATCATCTTTTGAAGAGTCATACTCATTTGAATTTCCCATTGCCTCCGTTAATGAATACACCTTTTCATAAACAACCTTAATGTCTTTATTATCACCTTGTGTTTTGTTTACAGCAAAGGAGTAGGTCATATCCATAACCTGTTTCAGGTCTATTTTCTGCCCCATAATGTCTTGATTAATGTTTTGGTTAAGGAGCATTGCATAGCTGTATTTTTTACCTACTTGAAAATTCTGTTTTAATATGATCGCTTTTTGAGCAAAAGCATAGGTAATTGTTAGTATGCCCGCTGTAATAAGCATCAAGAGTTTTTTTTTCATCGATTTAAATTTTAGCCGAAAGTAATGAAATGATTTATTCTGATTTAACTTGATTATGACTGGACTGTATTAATTCCTTAAAGAACAACATATGCTGAACTATTGATTTCTTCCAGTATTCCCTGTTATGGTTTCCTGGCTGAGAAATATAAGTTGCTTTAATTTTGAGCTCATCACATTTGGCTCTTAAAGCATTATTTGCGGTATAGAAAAAATCTTCTGTACCACAATCAAAAATAAACTCCTTGTTTAGCCCATTTAATCGTTCAATTTTAGTAAGTACCGAAAAATGAGCCCAGGTAGCTTTTGATTCATTAAATGACCCTAAAATCTTATTTATGCCGTATTGATTCTTAAAAGTGCCAATTACGCTTAAATCAACTCCACCACTGGTACTGCCAGCACTTTTAAAGAGGTCGGGCCGTTCACAGTATAAACTCAAAGCGCCATGTCCTCCCATGCTCAAGCCGCTGATGAATACTTGTGAAGTATCAACGGGGTAGTTTGAAACAATTTCGGGATAGAGTTTGTCGAAGAAAAAGCTGGTAAATTGTCGCTTACGATCAAAAGTTGAGTTTACATACCATGAGTCATAAAATCCATCAGGGCAAACAATATGAAATCCGTAGTTATCCGCAAGTTGTTGCAGGTCGATGATGGAATTCCATTGTTTATAGCTACCCGACCAACCATGGAGCAAGAAAAGTAACGGTGTTTTCTTTTGAGTAGGATTTGAGGGTCTAAAAACCCAAACTGTATCAGGTGACGGAATTGTGGCCGCCTTAATAACTAACTGGTCCTGGGCATTAACGAAGAATGAAGTGAAAAGGAAAAATAAAACAATCAATAACTTTTTTTTCATAAGGCCAATATTAGGAAATGATAGCGTTTAAATTGACTTTATTTTATCTTCAAATCTTGGGTAGCTTTAATAGGATAAAATTACTTTAACTATGGAAACGTATGATTGGTCCGCCTTCACTAAAAGGATTCCTTTAAAGACAACTATTGAAACTGTTTATAATGCCTGGACAACACCTTCGGGTTTAGAAAGTTGGTTTTTACGTAAGGCTGAATTTAAATCGAAAGAAGGAAGAGTTCGAAAAAGCAACGAGTTTATTCAATTGAATGATGAATACGAATGGATGTGGTTTGGCTATGATGATTCTACCGTTGAACATGGTTTGGTGTTAGAAATAAATGGGAAGGATTTCTTTAAGTTTAGTTTTGGGAAAGCAGGTATTGTAAGCCTATCAGTAAAACTTGAAGAAGGTGAAACGATTGTGGAACTAACCCAAAGCAATATACCAATTGATGCACAATCAAAGGCCTATTATCATTTAGGATGCTCAGAAGGATGGACGTTTTATCTGGCCAATCTTAAATCGATCTTGGAGGGAGGTATAGACCTTCGAAATAAAAATGAGAAAATAAAAAAAAGTGGTGAGTTCTTAAAAGTACTTTTTGTTTTAAGTACTTTTAAGAATTTGAGATTTTATTGAAGTTCTTTACGAACAGCAGACAATGCTAGTTTGGCCCACTCCTCATACATTTTGCCCGAAAAGTGTAAATTGTCACTAGCAATAAAGGTTGAATCATTTTCCGCTAAATAAGAAGTTGGAGTTATGTTGATGTAATGCACTCCATAGTTTAGCGCTTCGTCCTTATTTACTTCGTTAAATCTGTTTATTTCTTCCTTAATCACGTGGGTATCCCATCTGTTTTGAGCAAAAGGAGTAACGCCCCAATCAGGGATTGATAGTACAAAAACATGTTTTCTATTGCCTTTTGCAAATTTATTAGCAATACGTAATAGCCTGCGGAATTGGCTTCGGTAGGCTTGCGTGCTTCTTTTGCGGTATTGATTATTAACTCCAATTAGCAGGGTGACAATATCGAAGGTTTTAGATAACTGAGCCTGTTCGATGCCTTTCATTAGTTCATCAGTGGTCCAGCCGGTAGTTGCTATTATTTCAGGACTTTCAATAGATATGCCTTCTTTAGCCAGCAATTGTACCAATTGAACCGGATAGCGGTCAGCAACTTCAACGGCTTCGCCGATAGTATATGAGTCACCCAGTGCGAGGTAAGTTAGTCTTTGATTTGTCATAGAAAAACAAAAGCTTTGAAAGGTTAATGATATTGTTGATGATTGAAATTAAATTAGATGCATCTCAAAAAGTTCGCAAAGCTTTCTTTTTAAGATTTCTTTTGTTTCGTTGATGTCAACATCATGGCCCAACTCTTTATTTAATGAGGTTACGGCTTTGTCACTAATTCCACAAGGAACAATGTTGTTAAAATAGTCGAGGTTGGCGTTAACATTAAATGCAAATCCATGCATTGTTACCCAGCGACTACAGCGAACGCCCATTGCGCAAATTTTACGTGCAGTCCAAGGGTTTTCAGCATCCAGCCACACACCGGTTTGTCCTTCTGATCTGCCTGCTTTTACTCCATATTCTCCCAGTGTAAGTATTATTGCCTCTTCCAAAAAACGCAAATACTTGTGGATGTCAGTGAAAAAATGATCCAAATCAAAAATCGGGTAGCCAACAATCTGTCCTGGGCCGTGATAGGTAATATCTCCACCTCTGTTTATTTTGTAATAACTTGCTTCTTTTTCTTTAAGAGCCTGATCATTGAGTAACAAGTGCTCCGGCTTCCCGCTTTTTCCTAAAGTATAAACGTGCGGGTGTTCGCAAAAGACCAAATAGTCATTGGTTTCTTTTTGTAAGTTCGGTTGGTTATTGCGGTTTTCAGTTTTTATTCGAACCGTTTCCGAAAATATAGCTTCCTGCTTATCCCAAGCTTCTTTGTAATCAATTAAGCCCCAATCTATAAACTGCACTTCTTTCATTATCACATTAACTGGATTTTGCTGCAAAAATAACGTAAAACTTATAACTTAATACTTCAAAACTATACCTATGACTCAACATAACGATTTGGGAAATACCGAGAGCAGCTGGCACTTGATTATTTAAAAAGCAAAGGGTACAAAATATTGTCCGAAACTGCGTAATCAACAAGCCGAAGGGGATTTAGTAGACAAAAATAAAAACGAGCTGATTTTATTGAAGTCAAAACCCATGTCTGTAATTTCCATCATGAAGGATTAATAAGCCATAAAGAAAAACTGTTTGGCTGGCCGTCTATGGAATAGCAGACTAAAGGTCTAATTCAACCTGAGATCCAAGGGCTTTAAAATCGGGATTTAAGTCGTCAATTAAAAAAACATATAATTCTTTAGGACCATGAGCCCCCAATACCAATGTTTTTTCGATATCTGCAGTACGGCTAGGTCCGGTAATTACGGTAATATTTGACGGTAAGCGTTCCTCATATTTTTCTTTTAAAAGTGCAAAACCGTCTTTTAAATCCATTACCAATTGAGATGTATAGGCCAGCACAATATGTGTATGCGGATAAACACTCAACCTGCGACCGCTTTGCTGTGCACTTGATACCAGTACGCTGCCATTGCGGGCGATAAGGGCTTCACAAGTTGTAATGCCCACTTCTGCATTTACAAAATTGGTGTCATCTGCAATGTATGGATAGTCATACTTGCGTAACAATTGTTGCAGTTTGGTGTCCCAGCAAATGATCTTTAGCCAATCTTTTCTTGAGTTTGACAGCACTATTTTCTAAAACCTCATTTTTAGGTATGCAGGGCCCATTTTTGGATTGATTTTTCAAAAAAGTGTAGTGTGCCAACTTTTTGTTTTTTCCCTATAGGGACTTTAGATTTGGCCCATGGCCTTTCTAAGGGTAGAAAACAAGAAGTCAGGAAAGTATTTACGCATCGTTGAAAGCTATCGCGATGAGAGCGGGATAAGCCGTCATCGTATTTTATATACCCTTGGTAAACTGGAAGACTATACACCAGAAGAGCTAAAACGTATCGGCTCAAAACTTTACGAACTTGGCGGAGGCGACCTGAAAGATCTTCTGGAAATTACCACGGGCGAAAAAGCCCGTTTCAATTATGGTTACTTTCAGGTTTTCTCCAAAGCCCTGTCCCATTATAAACTCCCCCGTTTATTCGGGCAGATCGGCAGCAAGCATAAACTTGGCTTTGACCTGCAGAATGCTGTGCTGTTAATGATTCTTGAGCGCTTGCAGGATCCCTGCAGCAAACGAAGCTCCTATTTCAACCAAAACGAATACCTGGGCATTGAGAAAGTAGAGCTGCAGCATCTGTACCGTTCTTTAGATAAGCTGGCCGATTATAACAAAGCGATCCAAAAGCAGATCTATCAAACGGGCCGGGATTTATTCAATCAGCAACTGGATGTTGTTTTCTATGATGTCACCACACTTTATTTTGAAAGTGAACTAGAACAAGAGGGGGCTTTACGACAAAAGGGCTTTAGTAAAGATGGTAAGATTGGTACTACCCAGATCTTGTTTTGCCTGCTGATTGACCGGGATAAACAGCCTATAGGGTATCAGGTATTCAAAGGCGACACGTTCGAAGGTCATACGTTTGAAAAAGCGGTAAAAGACCTGAAGAAAGACTATCAGATCAATCAGGTGATTGTAGTGGCTGACCGGGGGATGCTTTCCAAAAACAATCTTGATGTTACCACCGAAAGCGGTTATGAATTTATTGTAGGCGAAAGGTTAAAGAAGCTTCCCGGTTCCCTCCAGGATTTCCTGCTGGACTTGAAGAACTACCATGGAGAATGGAGCTATAGCGATAGTGAAGATCAGCTTGTTATGGTTCGCTATGCAACGATCGAATATCAGGGAAGGGTGATTATTGGGACCTATTCGGCTAAAAGGGCAAAAAAAGATGCCCACGACCGGGCAGAAAAGCTGCAGACAGCCGAAACTTTATTATCCCGCCCCGAACTCCTCAGTAAAAAGGCGGGTCGTTTCTATTTGAAAAAACAAGGTTCACAAACCTATCAGCTGGACCAGGAAAAAATAAAACGCGATGAACGTTTTGACGGCTTTCTGGCTATTGCCACTAACAATAAGAGTCTCTCGGTAAGTGAAACGCTGGAGCAGTATAAACACCTTTACAAAATTGAACATACCTTCCGCACATTTAAATCCCATCTGGAAACCCGTCCAATGTTTCATTGGACAGATAAGCGGATAGAAGGTCATATCTGCCTTTGTTACCTGTCCTATACCTTACTGAACTTCACCTTGCTAAAACTGGAAAAAGCCGGGTTCAAGACGACCGAAGGAAAACTGCGGAAACTTCTCGATAAAATGCAGGTGAGTTTAGTGGAGCAACAGGACAAAAACTATTTCCTACGATCTGCAGCCTCTGAGGAAGAAACTGACTTTCAGCAGAAACTTGGCCTAAAATCGCTCCCTTCAGTATTGAATGTAGCCTCCTTGAATCAATATCTTTAAAATCAACCACTTAGCTATTTCTTGTAGTGTGCCTGATTTTTCGTATCTATTTGGTTATAAATATTTTATGTTATTTTGCTGTCAAACTCAAGAGAAAAACTGTTTGGCTGGCCGTCTATGGAATAGCAGACTAAAGGTCTAATTCAACCTGAGATCCAAGGGCTTTAAAATCGGGATTTAAGTCGTCAATTAAAAAAACATATAATTCTTTAGGACCATGAGCCCCCAATACCAATGTTTTTTCGATATCTGCAGTACGGCTAGGTCCGGTAATTACGGTAATATTTGACGGTAAGCGTTCCTCATATTTTTCTTTTAAAAGTGCAAAACCGTCTTTTAAATCCATTACCAATTGAGATGTATAGGCCAGCACAATATGTGTATGCGGATAAACACTCAACCTGCGACCGCTTTGCTGTGCACTTGATACCAGTACGCTGCCATTGCGGGCGATAAGGGCTTCACAAGTTGTAATGCCCACTTCTGCATTTACAAAATTGGTGTCATCTGCAATGTATGGATAGTCATACTTGCGTAACAATTGTTGCAGTTTGGTGTCCCAGCAAATGATCTTTAGCCAATCTTTTTCTTCAGCCAAGCCAATTATATTTTCAATAAAATGGATTTCATCTTCACAGAACAAAAACTTTCCGGCAACTTTATTCAGCTCTTCAGCAAAAATCACTTCTAACAAGTCATGATTTGGTGGATAGAGCGGAGAATCCTCATAGTTTGGATAAGGGTTATCACGCTTTTCAAGCAAAGCTTTTCGGATGTTTTTCAACATCTGCTCACGTGGAGTAGTAATCGCTTTTTTGTTCATTCGGTAAAAATAAAACACTTGTAAGAAAAAAGTAAAAAAAAGAGCTGATCGAAACCGACCAGCTCTTTTTTTATTAAGCATTTATCTCTTCTGTGGGTGTGGCATTTTTCTTCTTTCTAAAGCTGAGAAACCCGATCCCTGCAAATCCAGAAACTAACAAGATTGAACAGATAAGTGAAACTTTTTCACCAGTGTAATATGACTTCGGCTCAAACTTGAATTCAATTGTATGTTTGCCAGCTTCTAGCTGTATAGCTCTCAATAGATAATCGGCACGGAAATAAGGATGTAAGTTACCATCTACATAAGCATTCCAACCTTTGTTGTAATAAATTTCGGAGAATACGGCAATTTGCGATGCTCTCGAATTTGATTCATATACCAAATGTTCAGGATGGTAGCTTTTTAGTTTGATTGTTCCAGTAGTATCAAAATCCATTTTAGCGATATTGATATTTTTACGGAACTGATCACTGATAATTGCAGTGGTTTTAGGATTCACAACATCAAGGGCTGCTAACTCTTCATTTCCATTGGCAACAAACTTAACACCAGTCACAAACCAAGCGTTGCCTAAAGCTTGATCATTACGAACTACACGAGCACCTTTAGTACTATCAGGCATGATGATATACTTGGTGTTTAGCATGTTGAATGCCCATGGATTGCCTTTTACTAATTGGCTATCGATAAGATTTTGATAACGCATTAGTTTTGCGGCATGGTAACCTCCAATGTTTTTATGGAATTGAGAGGGAGCTGCATTGCTGAATGCATTTCCGACAGTCATATCATACACTCTGTAATAAGGATCGGTATCTCGTTTAATTTCCAAATCTACTTCGCGTGGTTGTTGCGCCTGAGTAAAAATGCGTTTTTCAGTGAAGTTTTCGTCTTTTAAATAACGCTTATCAATACCCCACATGTCAACCATGATAACAGCAATTAAACCAATTGCTGCAAATTCTGCTTTGATTTTTTGCGAAATAAATGCCCATACTAAACCTGCTGCAAAAAGTACAAATACCAATGAACGGATACCATCCATACGGGCAATGCTAATTCTATCAGCCTTAATTGCGCCCATTAACGATTGAGCCATCGCATCACCTCCCATTGCCTGTAATTGTTGTGTTAGGTTAGCGTCATTTGGCGAGCTAAACGAAAGGAATAGGTTTGGTAATGCTATAAATGCCAATAAAAATCCACCTAAGCCATAAAGGGTATATTTAAGGTTTTTAAGGATTTGCTCTTTAGTAATTTTATTTTCAAAGATCTGGTTTAGCACAATTACAGCTAAAACAGGTATCATTAAGCCGGCGATTACTAGAATAGACTCAACTGCACGGAACTTATTATACATTGGGAAATAATCGAAAAACAAGTCAGAAAACCCTTGGAAGTTTCTTCCCCATGAAAGCATGATACTTAATAAGGCTGCAATGGCAATACCCCATTTTAATGAACCTCTAACTAAGCTAAGCCCGAGTATAAACAGGAAAATAATCGCTGCTCCAAAATAATAAGGACCTGATGTGAATGGTTTGTCTCCCCAATAGCGGGCAGCTCCTCCAATTTGTGCCGCAAGTTGGGCTGCGTCTTGAGCCGGAACATTGTTTTTCACCAACTCTGCATAAGTATTCGATTTAGGAGTAAACGGAATGCCGCTTGCGCCTCCATAAGCATCAGGAATAAGAAATGTTACTGATTCCATAATGCCCTCACTCCATTGGTAAGCATATTCTTTGTCTAAACCTTTTGATGCATTCGTAGCAGCTGGTTTTACCAAATCAGATTTTCCCCTGATGGTTTCTTGCGCATATTCATAGGTTACCCAAAGTGTACCAAAGTTAACACCCACTCCAATGATTGCTGCAATAGCTAAAGTTCCACAAGTCTTCGTAAAATCAACCAGTTTCTTTTGTTTGATGGCATCAACTAGTTCTGCAATAACCAATACCAAAATGGCAATCATTAAGTAGTAAGTCATTTGCAAGTGATTCGAACGAATCTCCAGTGCTAGAAATAAAGCTAAAAGAGCTGCTCCCCATAAACGTTTACCTCTAAAGGCCATAATTATAGCACCTAAAATTGGTGCAAAAAAAGCAATAGCCAGAGCTTTTCCGGTGTGTCCGGCTTCAATTAATACAAAGTTGTATGATGAAAATGCGATTGCAATAGCTCCTAAAAAGCTAAGCCAAGGCTTAAAGCGAAGCATCCTAAACAAGAAAAAGCCGCCAACCAGGTATAATAAAACAAAGTTTACCGGATTAGGAAAAATCTTATTCCAGATGGAAATAACATGTGAGGCTAAGTTAGAAGGATATTGTGCCCATATTTGATAGGATGGCATTCCACTAAATACGGAATTGGTCCAAAGTGGGCCAATGCCATTTTTTGTGTAATCTTTAATTTCCTGTTGTACGGCAGTAGCCTGCATAACATCACTTTGCATGAGCTTTTTGCCTTGCAAAAGCGGACTGAAATAGATAAAACAAATTGCGATAAACAACACAAGGGCCACTATGTTTGGCCAATTCTTCTTAAACCACTGGTTCATTATTTTGAGGCTTTAGTTTATTTGAAACGGCCAAATATAGAAAAATGAATTAACTGTAAAAGGGAGAGCGTTCCAAACAATATTCTGAAAAGAGTTGTTCAATTTTAGGTAATCTATTAAAAAAGAAAACCGCAGTGTAAACTGCGGCCTACGTTTATTGATAAGAAAATTAGTTCCATTCATCTTCCTCGTCATAGTTTCCTTCCCAGTCGTCAATGTCTTCATCAAATTTTTCAAACGGGAATTCTTCTAAAGCATCATCCGAATCCTCAACATCTTTAGCGTGCTGAATAGTTTCCGGATCTTTCTTGTCGGTCATTCCTGGAAGATGCCCTTTAACTTCAGCTTCTAAGCTTGCGGCTTCGAGGCTTAATATTTCTGAGGCTTCATCATCATCATCTGGTAAGCCAAATTCATTTTTCCAGGCCTGCTCGTCAAAATAAGCATATGTATCTTCGTCGTCATCATCTTCAATATCTGCATCAATTTTCCAATGCTTATGTTTTTGAGCCAGAGTGGCAAGGGCTACGTCTGTTAGCCTAAATTGTGGATTTAAGCCTTTTAAATCATTAATTACAGGCCCTGCAATAAAAAAGTCTTTTTCCTGTATTGCACAAGTATTTAAATAATCGGGATCAAGTTTTACAATATCTTGAAGTGTTTTTCCCTCGTATTTTCCAAACTTTAACTCCGATTCGAGATCGTAAAATTTCATTTGATTAGTTTTAAATGGACAGATTAATCTACTTTACTTCCTCATAATCAACAAACTCTCCCGCACTGTCAAGGTTAGGCTTTCGTTTGTTTTGTTGTTCTGGAGCATAATTAACATGCATTTCACCTTGCCTTTGGTTATAAGTATTGGTATATTGCTGTTGTTGCTGACGGTAAAACCTTTCAGCCTGTTCTCCGGCTTTTTTTGCCATAGTTCTAAACAGAAATGGCGCTGCTAATCTTAATAATAGTCTTAACAACCAAAATATCAAGATCAGTTCTAGTATATATTTTAAAAGCAGTTTTAAGGCCATACTCACTAATTGTAATGTGCAAAAGTACTACCTATAAACTATTTTCATAGTCAATTGAATGTAACGTTTAAAAAATGAATGTAAATTTGTAGTTGTAATATCCTGTGAATGAGATTGTTGTTTGTTTAGGGTTCTGCGTAAAACAATATCTAAATTTATATTGCCTTATAAATGGTTAATTTTTTTTGTTTTTAATTCAGAAAAGATTACCTTAAATTAACTTTCAATTATTTGTAACCCAGGAGGTTAAGAGTTCGTAGAAGATGATTACAATAGGAAACAAAACTGGCGACTAAATGAAAAGAAAGGTAGGGACAGTATTATTCTTGGTGTTCTCGTTGATTGCGGTAAACGGTTATTCTAACTATTCCCACAAGGATAAAAAAGACGAATCGCCAGCTGCTACGGTTAAAAAGGAAAATACCCTGGTTACTGAGGCAGAAGAAGTTTACACTAACACCGGTCTTAATCTTCTTTTGAATAAAGAAGTTTTTGATAGGGCGCTTGTTGGATTCAGAAAAATAAATCCTAAAAAGCAAATTCTAGCAATAATTGATTTTAACAAACCTTCAAGTGAAGAGCGATTGTTTGTAATTGATGTTGCCAAAAAACAATTGCTGTTTCATTCTCTTGTTGCTCATGGCAAAAACTCAGGAGAAGAATATGCAACTCACTTTTCAAATATTGAAGGTTCATTGCAAAGTAGTCTGGGCTTTTATTTAACCGGACAAACTATCATTAGTCCTAAGCATGGCTATTCAATGGTGCTCAACGGACTTGAAAGAGGTATCAATGACAAGGCCCGTGAGCGAGAAATCATAATCCACTCAGCTGATTATGTTTCCCGTTCGTTTATTGCTCATAATGGAATGTTAGGTAGAAGCTGGGGATGTCCTGCTTTGCCAAAAGAATTAAACAAACAGATTATTGATACAATTAAAGATGGTGCAGTGCTGTTCATTGCGGGAAACAACCCATCTTATATTAATAAATCAGCTTATTTGCGTTAGTCGATTAAACCATATATTGTTCGTAAGCCTCCTTTTTGTTAAATTAACAGAATAGGAGGCTTCGTTTTTTCGTAGAAGTAGGCCGCATTCTAAATTTTGCTCTTCCAATGAGATTGCTGCATACATGTATCGTTTTTCTGTGTTTTATTCAAGCCGGGAATGCCTACAATACCAGGCCTTTAAGAACTGGTGTTGAAATTGACACATCTTTGGTTTCAATAGAAGCACCTACTTTAGCTTTAATTATTGACGCAGATTCATTAACACGTTCCATTAAGTCTGAAATTCTCAATTTTTATAAGAGCAGGCCTCAATACGCAGTTTGGATTATAAATAATAATCTTTCAGAGGCTGCTATCAACTTCAAAAATCTTTTGCAGCAGCATTCAATCCAAGAGCGTAATTATGTCAATTGTTTTCTTGCCGTTAATGGCATAACAAAATATTTTCAAAATATTCCTGATTCATTAAAAACGGATTCACTTAAACTGCATACAGAAATCAAGCTTACCGGATATTTTCTAGAGTTCTTGAAGCTGACATATCCGAAATGTTATGAAACGGCAGAAAAGTGGTTTTTTCCACTTCCATTAACTGTTAATGAGGCAATAAAAGAATTGTTGGCAATGTTGCCTTTAATTAGGGTATGCAACGTTAGCGGGGAGCCAGAATTATATAAACTGAGCGATAAGTTAAGCAGTTATTCAGTATTTAAACAAAATGATTCCTGGAGTGAATTGGTTGTTCCACAAAAAGCATTTAAGTCTGGAGAGAAAAACCATCAGCTTGTTGAAATAAAAAGAAGAGTTTTTTTACTTCTAGATACAGTACAAACGGATTCCTCTGATGTTTATACGTCATCTTTTCAGTCAAAAGTTAAAGCTTTTCAGCAATTAAACGGATTAAAAGAAGATGGAATAATAGGAAGAGAAGTAATAACAGCATTGAACGTTGGTCCTACTCAACGCTTAGAGCAATTGTTGTCCAATATTCAACGGTTGAAATGGAATGGGATTTCTCAAAATGGAGACGGAATCATTATAAACATACCTGAATTCAAAATGCATGTTTATCAAGCCGGTGAACTTTGCTGGAGCACTGCAGTGGTTGTAGGAAAGCCTACTTCGTCCACCTCTGTTTTTACCGGAGATATGAAGTACATCGTATTCAGTCCTTATTGGAATGTACCCCTATCGATTGTACGGAATGAGATTATTCCTGAAGTAAAAAAGGACCGAGGCTATATTTACAAAGAACGTTTGGAGTTTAGACAAGGGAATAAAACTGTTTCTGCCAGTAGTATCAGTTGGGAAAAATACCCCAATGAACCATTCCCATACTCGGTAAGGCAAAAACCTGGTCCATCCAACTCTTTGGGACTGGTTAAATTCCTGTTTCCTAATGAACATGATATTTATTTGCACGATACTCCTGCTAAAAGCCTCTTTAATTCAAGTTTTCGTTCATTTAGTCATGGATGTATTCGTATTTCTGAGCCGCAAAAATTGGCAGAGCATTTATTACGAAATGAAGCAGAATGGGATAGTGTCAAAATAAGTTCAGTAATGCAGGGGGGGAAAGAGACTTGGGTGACATTGAAACAACTGGTTCCTGTTTCTATTGTTTATAGAACGGTCTGGGTTGATGAGAAAGGGAATTTGAATTTCAGAAGAGATATTTATAAGCTTGATGAAGACTATAAAAAGCTTTACCTGAGATAATATTACTGTTTAAATTTTCCGGAAATCAACTTTAGTAATTCATTAATGCTTTCTATACCATGAGAATTAATAGGGGAAATTCCTAATATGGCTCTAATATCATTTATTGAATTTATATCTGTTGTGTTTATTTCTGGATGATTAATTGCCAGTGCAATGGCTGTTTTTAAAGCAGTGGATTTAACTCGAAGTGTATGTGGTCCAAATCTGGCAATATGGATATGAATAAATTCTTTAGAGTCTATGCCCCAGCGCAACACCCAATAGCTGCCATCAGAAATGGCAATGGTTTTATAATTCAATTCGTCCCCCAAAAAATCGAAATATTGTTGAGGCGATTGAACGCCGATGTTAAGTAAGCAGAGTAAGATTTGAGACTTAATTTCCTTCACTGAAAGCTGACCGGTATAAACATCAAAATGAAGGTTTCCCAGTTCAAGTAACTGAATTTGCCAGTCTTTAGGTTTTAATTTGATGAAGGATGTTATAAAGCCTAAATGATGCTTTAATAGGTTAAAACGAATACTACTTTCGTTCATAACATAAAAACAATTTAATCTACTTCAATACCAATTTGTTTTAGCAACAATGAAGCATTAAAGGTTTTACACTCTCCTTGTTTGAGTTTGTAATCGAAATGCATTTCATTGTCTTTAACCTGTATGTCAAAATAAAAATTACGGATATAATCGGGATATTTTTCTATTAAATGTGCAACCTGAAGGTCGTGGGTTGCCACCACCCCCACACCTTTGCCGGCGATCAGTTTCTCTACCACAGCTTTTGATCCCCGGTATTTATCCACAGAATTGGTTCCACGGAGCATTTCATCAATTAAAAAGAATGTGTTGGATGTTTTTGGAACAGTTTCAAGGACTAATTGTAATCGATTTAGCTCTGCTTTAAAAGTTGATGTACTTTCATTTAGAGAATCACGAATACGCATATAAGTAACTAACTGGATTGGTGAAAGACGCATTTGAGATGCACAAACCGAAGCTCCAGATAATCCCAATACAGCATTAATGCCCAGCGTTCGCAGGAAGGTGCTTTTTCCGGCCATATTTGACCCTGTTATAATATCAATTTTACGATCGTTAATAAGTTCGTAATTATTGGTTATTCTTAAATTCTGTGCAATTAGCGGGTGGCCTAATTCTTTTGCTTCGTAAGTGCAGTTTTCAGATTCAATAATTTCTGGGAATATCCAGCTCGAATTGTTTGCTGATAGGCAAGCCATGCTATTCAAGACTTCAAATTTAGCTAGACAATGAAACGCTTCATCAATATTAGCTTTATTTAATTCTTTCCAGTTTTCAATTGCAAAAACTTGGCGGAGATCCCATAAGAAAATGGCATTTAAAATTACCGCCACATAAACATTCAAACGATAGTCAAGCTTTATAATGAGCGACGAAAGTAGATTAATGGTTTCGGAAATAGTTGACTCTGTATTACTTTTCATGCTATCAGTTAAATGAATGCAGAGTGAGCTTTGCCAGTTTTCATTTTCAATAGCTTTAAAAGCTGCTGAAAAATCACTTAGGGTTTTACCGATTTTACCCACAAGAACATCGGTTTTATTAATATATAGTTGATTATTAATGATTATTCCAATGTGTGAAATGCCTAAGGCAATTACAAACGCAAATAGCTTAGGGATTAAAAATGAAGCGCACAATAATCCGATGAAGAGCCAAGGTGCAACCATTACATATCTTCTTAATAGTTTATGGTTTTCACGTGGGAGTTTTAAATAACGCAATAAGCCTTCAACCGGATTTTCCTTTAAACTCAAATTAAAAAGCAGTAATGTCTGAAAGTGAGTTCTCCATTTATGCTTTTGACAAATTTCTTTTACTGCTTCCTGTCGGCTATTAATTGCATTTATGTCAGCAGGATGTTTTAGCCATGCAGACAATTCTTCAATTCCTTGAACGGTTGCACATCGGTTTATTAACTGAAATAATGACTTAGGGCCGAAAATATCCAAATCGGAAGTGTAAGAATGATGGTCGTCTTCAAAAGTATGTCCATTGTTATAAATAGATGCTTGCTTGCTCATTACATTGAGTTCGTTTTCAAGTACCTTTTTTAAGTTGATGTGATATTCTTTTTGCTGGTCATATTTATTCTGAGTAGCAATTAACCAGATAAACAGAAGTACAATGAGTATGGCAATGCCTGCACTTAGCCATGGCGAATCAAATTTAAATGAAACAAAGAGAATTGTTAAGCCGCCAATTATAGTTCCTAAACGAAACAGAGAATAACGGTTAACAAGTTCTGTGTAATGCTTAATTTGACTGTTAACTATTGCAAGTTCTTGTTGGTAGTGACTAATTATCATTTTGAAACCGAAATAATGCTTTGGAATTTCAAAAGTAAGAGATTTAGATGCATTGAAAAAAGAAAGCCTTCCGATTGCTCGGAAGGCTTTTACAACCTATTTTGAATTACTGTGCGTGACCTGCAAAGTAATCAGATATATTATGCTTTTTTCTTAGCTGCAACCTGACGCTCATTTTCTTTCAAAATGATTTTACGAAGGCGCATACTTTGAGGTGTTACCTCAACATACTCATCAGCCTGAATGTACTCCATTGCTTCCTCTAACGAGAATTTGGTTGCAGGAGCAATACGAGTTGCATCATCTTTAGAGGTAGTACGGAAGTTAGTTAACTGTTTACCTTCAGTGATATTTACCGTTAAGTCTGAATCACGGCTGTGCTCACCAATGATCATACCTTCGTAAACTTCCTCTCCCGGATCAACGAAGAAAATACCGCGATCTTGTAATTTATCGATACGGTAAGCGGTTGAAGAACCTTTATCCATTGAGATCAATACACCTGCAGAACGTTGAGAGATATCACCTTTCCATGGCTCGTATGATTTGAAGCGGTGCGCCATAATAGCCTCACCTGCAGTAGCAGTTAATACACTGTTACGTAAACCAATGATACCACGAGAAGGGATTTCAAACTCTAAATGCTGTAAATCTCCTTTTGGTTCCATAATTAACAACTCACCTTTACGCATAGTTGCCAACTCAATTACTTTACCGGCAGTTTCAGCAGGAACGTCAACAATTAAAGTTTCAATTGGTTCACATTTAACACCATCGATTTCTTTGATGATTACTTGTGGCTGACCCACTTGCAATTCATAACCTTCACGACGCATGGTTTCGATTAAAACCGATAAGTGAAGAATACCACGACCAAAAACCAGATAAGCATCATTTGAAGAGGTAGGCTCAACTTTTAATGCAAGGTTTTTCTCCATTTCTTTCTCTAAACGCTCAATTAAGTGACGAGAAGTAACGAATTTACCTTCTTTGCCAAAGAATGGTGAGTTATTGATGGTGAACAACATATTCATTGTAGGCTCATCAATGTGCATTACTGGTAATGCTTCCGGATTGTCAAAATCAGCAATTGTATCACCAATATCGAAACCGTCAATACCTACTACTGCACAAATATCTCCTGCCTTAACTGATTCAACTCTAATACGGCCTAAACCTTCAAACGTGTAAAGTTCTTTAACACGAGATTTTACCAGTTTGCCATCTTTTTTCATCAATGTTACCGGCTGGTTTTCAGAAATAGTACCACGGGCTACACGGCCAATAGCAATACGTCCAACGAATTTAGAGAAGTCGAGTGAGGTAATTTGTAACTGTAAAGTTCCTTCAGAAACAGGAGGAGCAGGAATGTGCTCTAAAACTGCATCTAATAAAGGTAGGATATCTTCCGTTTTATTTGTATAATCAGTGCTCATCCAACCTTGTTTAGAAGAACCGTAGATAGCAGGGAAATCTAATTGCTCTTCGGTAGCCTCAAGGTTGAAGAATAATTCGAATACTTTCTCGTGAACTTCATCAGGACGGCAGTTTTCTTTATCTACCTTATTGATTACTACAATTGGTTTTAGTCCTAACGAAAGAGCTTTTTGCGTTACGAAACGAGTTTGAGGCATCGGTCCTTCAAACGCATCCACTAACAAAAGAACCCCATCAGCCATTTTCAATACACGCTCAACCTCACCACCAAAGTCGGCGTGGCCCGGCGTATCAATAATATTGATTTTGGTGCCTTTATAATTAACCGAAACGTTTTTAGAAACGATGGTGATACCACGCTCACGTTCCAGGTCGTTATTGTCTAAGATTAATTCGCCCGTTTCCTGGTTATCACGGAAAAGAGAGCAAGTGTGTAAAATCTTGTCAACCAAAGTAGTTTTACCGTGGTCAACGTGTGCGATGATCGCAATGTTTCTAATATTTTGCATTCGAAAAGTACTTTCAAAAATTTGCCGCAAAGGTAGATAAATAATTTAACCTGGTAAAGCCATTGAGGATATTTGTTTTACAAAACAGATTGAAAATGAATTATTAAGGTTAAAACCACTGACTTTTACTGTCAATTAACAGTTAATTAATAACCAGACAGATTCCTATTTAATGAAAGCGAGGAAGAAAATGCAGGCCGTAGAAGATGACATCTATATTGAACTGAACTTCTTTTTGGGAGGGATAAACATTTAAATTTGTTAGTGTATATGAAAATAGAGAATTCAAATCATGAAAAATAACATTTCGCGCTTTCGCTAAAGTTTGAATATCTGTGGCTGGCTGACCCTACAACAGATTGGATCGCGATCGGGAAGAGCAGCTGGTATAATAACAACTTCTTCATAAGATCTTCGATTATAAATTATGTAGATATTATTGATAGATTGACAAGAATAGACGACTTGAATAACTAATGTGCTAAAAATAGGCATGTTATGCTATTTTCAATAAAAACAATTTTAAGATTAGATTGATTCTAAATAACTTTGCGTCATGATTCAACAATTATTAGTAGGTGTCGTTTTTTTATTAGCCTTGGTATATATGGGCCGAATGATTTACCGTCAGCTAAAACCTAAAAAGAATGGTTGTGGAGCCAACTGCAAGTGTGGTGTTGATTTTAGTGAAATTGAAAAGAATTTGCCTAAAGCAGAGAAATTATAGCCTATACAGGTTCCATGATAGAAACGTCGATTAACAGATGTATGGTCGGTTAGTCGACGTTTATTTTTTTATTGTTATTATTTTTGTTGGTTGGTATTAAAACTTACCATCCAGTTTATGCCAAATTTGTCGGTAAACATACCGAAATAGTCCCCCCAAAAGGTTTGATTCATTGGCATGGTTACTTGCCCTCCGGCTGAAAGGCCATTAAATAAACGATCAGCTTCATCTTTACTATCTGTGCCTATTGAAATAGAGAAGTTATTACCTTGTTTAAAACTTGGAGCCCATTCACCTCCTGTGTCGCTCCCCATTAACATGGTTTCATTACTGATCGGCAATGAAACGTGCATGATTTTATCTTCCATTTCTTTAGGAACCGGAGGCATGCCCTCTTGTGGTGGCATATCCTTAAATCGACCCAAAAAAGGAAAATCTCCGCCAAAAACAGATTTGTAGAAGTTAAAGGCTTCTTCGCAGTTGCCGTTAAAATTCAGATAAACATTTACTACTGTCATATATTGTTTGTTTTATGATTAATCTAGGAATAAGTATAAAGGGTCATTAAATTAATGAAAAAAGTGGTGCTCTTCAGGAAAGTTTCTCACATTTTTAAATTCTTCATGCAATCATTTTTAATTTCTTTCAAAATTTACCTTACCAATCAATCAAAGCTTTGTATTTTTGCAACTTTCATTTTTAACCAATTGATTTACAGTATAAAGGAAACGGCGAAATGAGTGAACAGATAGTATTGAAAGATCCATACTTTACATTTTTTCAGGAATCTGTAGTCACTTATCCTTTACCCTTACGGTTTACTTTTCCGTTTTACTACGAACCACACCCACTTTGTCTTATTGCAGCCAGTGAGCTGCAAAAACACCTCGAGGATCAAAAGGAGTGGGATCATAACTTCGGAATTGACGGAACAAAAGATGGAATGGTGATTGGAAAGATGTTTGGGGTTTTGATTGTTGAAAATCAGAATGGAGAAATTGGATACCTTTCAGCATTTTCAGGAAAGCTGGCTGGAGAAAATCATCATTCACGGTTTGTACCTCCCGTTTTTGATATGCTTACCGAGGATGGTTTTTTTAGGAAAGAAGAGGAAGTATTAAATCATTACAATAGGCAAATTGAACTACTTGAGAATGCTCCTGAATTAGCTCAGCTTTATGAGCTATTAGCTACAGAAACGAATAGCGCCTCTTTGCAATTAACCGAGCTAAAGCAGCAAATGAAGGAAGCTAAACAAGCTCGGGATTTGAAAAGAAAGATACATGAAGCAGAACTTTCTGAAAACGAACTAACAAATGCGTTGGAAGAACTCAGAAAAGAAAGTATTAATGAAAGTTTTTATCTAAAACATTTTAACAAGCAAATAAAGAATCAGCTGGCGGCTATTCAGCATAAAATTGATGCAAAGGTTAACGAAATAGTTTCTTTAAAGGAAGAACGCAGACATAAATCGGCTTCATTACAACAAAAACTGTTTGATCAATATTATTTTTTGAATCAATACGGCGAGAAAAAAAGCCTGCAACGCATTTTTCAGAATTCAGCTGAGGCACGTCCTCCAGCAGGGGCCGGAGAGTGTGCTGCACCAAAATTGTTGCAATATGCATTTCTTCACGATTTAAAACCCTTGGCTATGGCCGAATTCTGGTGGGGGCAATCGCCTAAATCAGAGGTTCGGATTCATGGGCAGTTTTATCCCGCATGTAGAGGTAAATGTGAGCCTATTTTAGCTCACATGCTCCATGGTATTGAAATGGATGAGAATCCAATGCTCATTAACCCTGCCGAAGGGAAAGATATCAGTATAGTTTATGAAGACGAAGAGTTGGCAGTAATCAATAAACCTGCAGAATTCTTGTCTGTGCCAGGAAAAAATGTAAAGGATTCGGTTTATGAACGGGTAAGAACTCTTTATCCGGAAGCATCTGGTCCATTGATTGTTCATCGGTTGGATATGTCGACTTCAGGGCTGATGTTGATTGCCAAATCGGAGGAAACGTACAAGTATTTACAAAGTCAATTTATAAACCGAACTGTAAAAAAACGTTATGTGGCTCTGCTGGAGGGTGTTGTTCAGCATGAAGAAGGTGTAATTACTTTACCCTTACGAGTTGACTTGGATAACCGACCGCATCAGCTTGTATGTTACGAATATGGTAAACCTGCCACAACAAAATGGAATGTGGTTGAACGTACCGATAAATATACCAGGATTCATTTCTATCCAATAACAGGGCGTACTCATCAATTGCGTGTCCATTCTGCGCATAAATTAGGCCTTAATAGTCCAATTGTAGGAGATGATTTGTATGGCAGCAAAGGAGATCGGTTGCATTTGCATGCAGAAATGATTGAGTTTAAGCATCCTGTTAGCAAGAAAACGATTGTTATCCAGGTAGACGCAGAGTTCTAGTCATATGATTTTTGATTGTGAGATAGTGACTTGTTTATTCGGAAAATCGTAAATTCAGATTATGAAAAAAGTTTTGCTTCTCCTACTTCTATGCGGGGTGGTTTTGGCTGCGAAAGCACAAAATATCAACTCAAGCTATAACAAAGCCCTTGCAGATTCATTAGGTGCTGATGAGTATGGAATGAAACCATACATCTTCGTGATTTTAAAAACTGGACCGACTAAAATTGAAGATAAAGCCAAACTTGACAGTATTTTTCGCGGGCATTTAAACAATATTAACCGTTTGGCTAATAATGGGCAATTAGTAGTTGCAGGGCCAATGAAAAAGAATGATAAAACATACCGGGGTATCTTTATCTTTAATGTTAAAACGCCGGAAGAGGCTAAGCCCCTTTTAAGTTCAGATCCAGCTGTAGCTTCTGGGGTATTAGATTATGAAATCTTTCAATGGTATGGGTCTGCAGCCTTGCCTATGTACCTGAAATACAGTGATAAAATAGAGAAAACTAAGCACTGATCTCAATTCTTCATTATTAATTTGTATGAACAAGTGCATGCTCATCGGCGGTTTGGTGCTATTTTGTTCTTGTCAACCTTCAAAAAAGGGGAGTGAAAGCAGAATGGATTCATTGAACAAAATGCAGGATTCCTCGGTAAAGTCCTCTGAAACTCCTTTTAATAATACTGAACTTACTGCGCAAGACACTTTATTTGACGATGGTAGTATCCCGACATCATGGAGAACAGCTGGTTTTAGTCGTCCGGATGATTTCAAACGTTTTATTATCCAATTGAAAGGTTGGGTGAAAAACAACGAAGTTGACAGCATTGCTTTTCATGTCCAATACCCTTTGGGGGAAATTAAAAATGCAGATGAGTTTAGGAAGCAATATAACGCACTATTTGATGGGCCTTTGAAAAAAGTGATTGAGGAGCAACGCCTTGATCGAATTTTTAGGAACTATCAGGGAGCAATGATTGGGAACGGCGCTATTTGGTTTATCGAAAAGGACCGGAATTACTACATCTCAGCAATAAATAACCTGCCAGCTGAAAGCAAGAAGGATTAACGTGACTGTTAACCCTTGCTTGTATATTAAATTTATAAACTAAACTTTACATAATTGATGTTTTTGCCTTGTGAAAGGTATTTGCGTTCATAATAAGTTTTTATTGACAATACATCGTTTAATAATTCCGAATTATAAACATCATTGGTATGAGCTAAAAGCGTTAGTTTATTTTCGTTGATTACTTCAAGGGTGTATTCATACAACTGATCATTATCCGTTTTAAGATGAATAATAGCATTTTCTTTTAACACCGGACGGTAAACGTCTAAAAAACGCATTGATGTTAAACGCTTTTTCTCTCTGCTAACTTGTGGTTGCGGATCAGGGAAGGTAATCCAAATCTCATCCACTTCACCAGGTTCAAAATAAGATTGCAAATGCTCAATTTGAATACGCAGAAATCCAACGTTTTCAATTTTTCCCTCAATAGCCATTTTGGCACCCGTCCATAAACGATTTCCTTTTAAATCAACACCAATGAAATTCTGGTCCGGAAACTTTCGAGCTAAATTAACAGTGTACTCGCCTTTGCCACAGGCTAATTCCAACACAACAGGACACTCATTTTTAAAAAACTCGCTTCTCCACTTTCCTTTTAACGAGCTATCTTTTTGAAATACGTTATGGAACGTATCTAATTCGGCAAATTGACGTAATTTATTCTTTCCCACGCGGCAAAGATAATAAGTTCAGTCGTAAACAATTTTCTTCAGTTAGCTTATAAATTAAGATTATTGGAAACTTTGCCTTTAAACAATAAGTTGCCTGAAGAACTGTTATTCATTTTATGACCAAAATTGAACAAATATTAGATTGCATACGCAAAAATCATAACTGTGGAGTAAACGAGTTGAGAATACTGGTTGATTGCATACGCCCTAAAACTATTTCTAATGTTCATTCAGCAAAGCATCAGCTTGATTATATTCTTTATCAACTAAAAACGGATAATGAACTTTTATCAGGCTTCCGGTCATTCATTAAAAATATTATCAGGTCGAAAAAGCAAATTCGCCTGTTTACCGAGTTAGGCATTTCTGCAAAACAGAGTTTCTTTTCTGAACTATTTAGACGTTTTAATGAAAAGTTCTTGCCAGCTTATATAGAAAAAACAGAATTGCTGAGTGTAATTGCAGAAGTTTTTCATGAAGACAATGATTATAAGTGGGTTGAGGCAATTGATCAGGATGCCTGGTGTGAGTTGTTTGAGTTAATGGATTTTAGAGCTACAAAGAATAATGTGCTTTCTGATGAATTTTATCCTTCCTTATATACCTCAGCTCAAATAGTTGCAAGTCGTATTTCTTCATTGGGCTTGGAACCCGAAATTATTGTACGGCTGCCTCATATTGAGAACTATAATTCTTCATTCCAAGTATTAGCACTTGAAGTCAACAAACTGATTGATGATGCAAAACAGTCCAATTCCGACAGGGAACAGTTGAATCTTTTGTATCGCCATATTTTAGTGATGTTGAGTCAATGTAGGGACTCGGTTGAACAGGTTCGTCGGGGCCAAAAGAAAAAAGGAGTAAGTGTAAATCTGGCTTATTTACTGTTGCGTATTGAGCAGAATATTGAGCGGTTAGGCCGAATTTTAGGATCAATTTTGAGTGAAACCCGGGCATTGCGATTAAGTTTAGCAGTTGAAATGTTTACCCAAATGGTTCGCTCTGAAAATCAGAAGCATGGGATAAGGCAACATCTTCAGGATAATACACAAATGTTAGCTTATCAGGTAGTTGAATATACCAGCCAAACTGGCGAACATTATATTACCAACACCCCTAAGCAGTATTATAAGTTTTTCCTTCAATCAATGACGGGCGGTTTAATAATCTCCTTTACGACATGGATTAAGTTTGTCCTTTCATCAATTAAAGCGGCTCCATTGGTTGAGGGATTATTATTCAGTCTTAACTATGCAGCCAGTTTTATTACTATTTTTATAACTCACTCCACCTTGGCTACCAAACAGCCGTCAATGACGGCCTCAGCAGTAGCAAGTGCCTTGGATGACAAAAAGCATCAGTTAATTAACGTTGATAGAACTGCCGAGTTGATTGTGAAGCTTTCGCGAAGCCAGTTTATTTCGTTTTTAGGTAACCTGATTATAGTTATACCATTGCCATACATTATTGCATGGTTGTACCATTATTTTACCGGAGATTATATCGTTGATGAGGTCAAAGCCCTTAATACCATTAAAAGTATTGACCCGGTTCACTCTCTTTCTGTAATGTATGCAGCAATTACAGGAGTGTTCTTATTTCTTTCAGGAATCATAAACGGTTATTACGACAATCTTATTCATTATGGCAATGTTGGAGATCGCATCAGGAATCATCGGACGTTGCAAAAGTATCTTTCACAAAATACCATCATTAAAATAAGCAAGTACATTGAGAAGAATTTGGGAGGCTTAATGGGGAACCTTTATCTGGGTTTCTTTTTAGGCTTTGCGGCAATTTTGGGTCAAATTACCGGTCTTCCTTTTGATATCAGGCACGTTACGCTCGCTGGAGGTAGTTTTGCAATGGCTTATTACACCCTTGGTGATTACCTTTCGGATATTACCATTGCAACTTCATTGTTAGGAATTTTTTTAATAGGGTTAATGAATTTCCTAGTGAGTTTCAGTCTTTCCTTATTACTTGCTTTACGCTCACGTAAGGTGAATTTTAATCAAACAAGTGAACTGTTTACACGAGTTTTGGCTCATTTTTTGGCAAAACCACTTGATTTCTTTTATCCTCCAAGAAAAAGAAAAGTATCTTTGCCGCAAGATTCTACTTTATTTAATGAACAAGGAAGCTAAAATTTTTGTAGCAGGTCACCGTGGTATGGTTGGTTCTGCAATTTATCGCAAATTACAGAGAGAAGGATTTAATAATATAGTCATTCGTACTTCGGTCGAACTTGATTTACGCAACCAAGAAGCCGTGGCTGATTTTTTTGCTGAAGAAAAGCCTGATTATGTGTTTCTGGCAGCGGCAAAAGTTGGTGGTATTGTGGCTAACAATACTTATCGGGCTGATTTTATTTACGAGAACCTTTGCATCCAAAACAATGTAATTCATCAGTCCTATGTAAATGGGGTAAAAAAGCTGATGTTTTTGGGTTCGTCATGTATCTACCCAAAGCTGGCGCCGCAACCATTAAAAGAAGAATATTTGCTAACTGGTTTGCTTGAACCAACTAATGAGCCATATGCAATAGCTAAAATTGCAGGCATTAAAATGTGTGAAGCTTACCGTGCGCAATATGGCTGCGATTTTATTTCAGTAATGCCAACCAATCTTTATGGACCGAATGATAACTATGACTTAGAAAAGTCACATGTGTTACCCGCTCTGATCCGTAAGTTTCATGAGGCAAAGAAAAATAGTTTGCCTCAAGTAGAAATTTGGGGAACTGGCTCACCCAAACGCGAGTTTTTATATGCCGATGATTTAGCCGAAGCATGTTTTTATTTAATGCAAAATTATAGTGCACCCGAATTTATTAATGTTGGAACAGGAGTAGATCTTTCAATAAAAGAGTTGGCATTATTAGTGAAAGAGATTGTGGGCTACGAAGGAGAACTTATCTTTAATACTAGCAAGCCTGACGGCACTCCTCGAAAACTGATGGATGTGTCCAAATTACATGGTTTAGGCTGGATGCACAAAATTGAATTACCACAAGGTATTAAATTAGCCTACCAAGATTTCTTAAGTAAGCAACAAGTAGGAGCCTGAGTTTAGTTGTATGAATTACAAATTGTAACGACTTATTTGTACTTCGTGTTCTTTTTTAATATAACCATTTTTACAGCATCTGTGTATTAATCATGTTGTAGTTATAAATGCTTCGTTTCACTTATTATCTTGCGGGGCTTTAACTGGTTATATGAAGAAACTGTACTTATCCATTCCTCTATTTTTAATTCAGCTTACAGCCTTTGGACAGCAGTTTGATTCGCTGAGTGTTGAAAAGATTATGCGTGATCCTAAATGGATTGGTGTATCTCCTTCTGCGGTATTTTGGAGTGATGACAGTCAGTCGGTTTATTTCAATTGGAACCCTGATAAAACTAAAAGTGACTCATTGTATGTTGTTGAGGTAAGTAATAGGAAGATAAATAAGGTTGCAACGCCTGTAAGAATGGGCTTGGCTCGTAATGGAGCTTATAATAAGGACCGTTCATTGAAAGTGGTTGAGAAATACGGAGATATTTACCTCTACGACTTAAAGAACGGTTCTTTTCGTCAGCTTACCAATACCGTTGAGCAAGAGTTTCTTCCTGTGTTTTCAGGCAATGGTGATCAGGTTATATTTAGAAGAGCAGATAATTTATTCAGTTTATCGCTTAATAGCGGCTCTCTAACTCAATTGACCAATTTTTTAAAAGGAACAAAAATAAGAGATGCTCATGTTAATGATCAGGACAAATGGTTAAAGGAAGATCAGCTAGCAGAGTTTGAGATATTAAAAGAGCGGAAGGCGGCTAGAGAGGGAGCGCAAAAGGCTCGTAAAAAGGAACAGTTCAAACGTTTAAGAGAAATCTATTTGGAAGGAAAGTCAGTTACCAATTTAAGGATTAGTCCGGATGGTAATTTTGTGACTTACAATATGACGGTTGACGAGGAGGCTAGGAATACCATTGTGCCTAATTATGTAACAGAGTCAGGTTATACAGAAGATATCCCAACTCGCTCTAAAGTTGGTGGGATCCAACCATTGTCAGAGTTTTACGTTTATGATCGTTTACGAGATACTATTCTGTCGGTTTCAACCTTGCAAATTCCCGGTATTTATGATTTACCTGATTATTTAAAGGATTATCCGTTTGAGAAGAAACTTCGAGAGAAAAAGAAGGAAGCTCGCGAAGTAACCTTTTATGGGCCTTATTGGAGTGAAGACGGTAAAAATGCCATAGTTTCAGTTTTTTCAACCGATAATAAAGACCGTTGGATATTTAGCCTAAATGTAGTTGATGGTAAATTAAAATTGATTGATCGTCAACGTGACGAAGCTTGGATTGGAGGGCCGGGAATAGATCGTTACGGTGAGAATATTGGTTGGATTAATAATCAAACTGTTTATTACCAGAGTGAGGCTACGGGTTATTCCCATCTTTATACTTATCAGGTTGCAGACGGTAAAAAAAATATACTTACCACAGGTAATTGGGAAGTTCAGTCTGTAAAACTTTCTAACGACAAGCGTAGCTTTTATATAACCGCTAATAAAGAACATCCAGGGACAAAAGATTTTTATAGACTTTCTGTTAATGGAGGAGCATTTGAGAAATTAACTTCTATGAAAGGGGCAAACGAAGTTTCTTTGTCCCCTGATGAGAAATGGCTGGCAATTCGTTATTCATATAGCAATAAGCCGTGGGAGTTATACCTACAAGAGAATAAATCCGGGGGGGAGCCCCAGCAACTTACCCAGTCGACTTCGGAGGAGTTTAAATCTTACAAATGGAGAGAGCCCGAAGTGATTAGTTTTAAGGGGCGCACAGGGGAGGTTTATGCTCGATTATATCAACCGTCAAAACCTCATACTAATAAACCAGCAGTAATTTTTGTGCATGGTGCCGGATATTTGCAAAACGCCCATTATTGGTGGAGCCAGTATTTCAGGGAATATATGTTCCATAATTTATTGATTGATAAAGGATATACGGTTTTGGATATTGATTATCAGGCAAGCGCAGGGTATGGAAGACGCTGTCGAACCAATATTTATCGTCATATGGGTGGAGCTGACTTGAATGATCAGGTGGATGGAGCAAAATTATTGGTTGATAAATATGGCGTTAATCCAAAAGCAATTGGTATTTATGGAGGCTCTTATGGAGGATTTATCACATTAATGGCCATGTTTACTCAGCCAGAAGTATTTAAGGCAGGAGCTGCTTTGCGCTCAGTTACTGATTGGGCTCATTATAATCATGATTATACAGCAAATATCTTAAATGAGCCTATTAATGATAGTATTGCTTATAAGAGAAGCTCACCTATTTATTTTGCTGAAGGTTTAAAAGGCAAATTACTCATGTGTCATGGGATGGTTGATGTCAATGTACACTTTCAGGATATTGTACGCCTTTCGCAGCGGCTGATTGAATTGGGTAAGAGTAATTGGGAGCTCGCTGTTTATCCAATGGAAGATCATGGTTTTGTAGAGCCTAGCAGCTGGACGGACGAATACAAAAGAATTTTTAAATTATTTGAACAAGAACTGAAACATTAGCTCAGTTAAAGCGTTGAATCAACATTTAGTATTTACATATTTTAAGTCAAAATAAAACGATGAAGAAATTCAGTTTAGCTCTTGTGATGTTTATGTCACTAACCGTTTATTCTTTTGCACAGACTCAAGATTCCATTCAAGCTATTCCAATTGATAAAAGTCCTGCTGATATAGTTTATTTTCCAGTTCGGGCTGCTTTTGAGCGAGATATAACTAAAAAACCCATAGTTCGGATAATCTATTCTCGTCCGCAACGCAGAGGACGTGAAATTTTTGGTAAGCTTGAAGACTATGGCAAAGTTTGGAGAACTGGAGCAAATGAGTGTACTGATGTTAAATTTTATAAGGATATTAAGATTGGAGATAAAGAGATTAAAGCCGGGGAATATTCATTGTTCACCATCCCGAATAAGGATAAATGGACGATTATTTTTAATAGTGTAACAGACAAATGGGGTGCATATTTTTACGATAAGGCAAAAGATGTTTTGCGTTTAGACGTTCCTGTAAAAACTCCACCGACTCCAATAGAGGCATTTACCATTTTATTTAAAGAAGACAATGGTAAAGGTGCTAAAATGCTAATGGGTTGGGATAATAGTTTTATAGAAGTTCCAATCAGTTTTAATTAGAACAGTTTCTTAACATGCATAAAAACAGGCCTCTTCTCAAAAAGAAGAGGCCTGTTTTTATGTGTCTTAAAATTATCGGGTCTGCATTTGTATCTGGATCTTATTCTTTCCCGACTGGTATTCAAGCCAGAGGTTAAGGTTGTCAAGCTTCTTTATTGTATAAATATTGATTTCGGTATTATAGACAGTTTGTAGTGTGCTGTCTGATAACAAACTCCAATCTCCCTCAGGTACAGGAACACAATATTCATTTATTGCGCACACTCTCCGATACTTTAGATTTGAAAAGAATACATGCTGACGCCCGGGAGCGACGGCTGGTTCGCCATTAGTTATTATTTTGGTCTCAATCCAAGCTCGGGCAATTTGTTTATATCGAAAATCCTCATCGCCTTCTTTTACACAAGCCGATAGTGTGACCACAAATCCAACCAAACCCACAGTAAAAGATCGGCAAAACTTGATCATGCTAATTCATTTTTTAATCGTTTTCCGCTGATCCATTTATCAATAAAAACAAGTAGTAGTACAGCATCAATCATTAAAAACGAAAACCAAAAGGTTTTGTTGCCTAAAAATGAATCAATCTGTGAATTAACAACTTCCTGAACCTGTTCACTTTTTGCCATGTACTGAGCCGAAGGTTCAGGTGTGGTACTTCCAATTGTGTAAATCAATAGCGATATAATCAACACTCCAAAAACAGCTGCAATTCCGTAAATAATTTTTCGATTTACAAGTGTTTTTAAGGCTGATGGAGAAGTTTCGGTACGCCATTGTGCCATAACCTTGGCAGTGAAATTTGCCGAAGGCGCTTCTAAAGGTATTGATGCAAGAGATGCATTCAGAGCCTTTATTTCATCCAGTTTTTTCTTTAGAACTGGATGTTCTTCAATATAACGCATCAATTCACCGGCTTGGGGCTCCTGTATTAACCCGTCCGCCAAATCCCAAAGTTGTTCTTCAGTTATCCGGTTCATATCAATTCTTTCTATTTAACTAATTGCCTGTACAACAGGACAAAAGTAGTTAGTTTGTTATAATAATTCATTTACTTCATCATTTAATAAAAGTTCGAGTTGAACTTTTAAACGCTGCCGTGCCCGGTGAAGTTTAACTTTTACCGTGTTTGCCGGCATATTAATTACAGCCGCAATTTCTTCTAATGATTGTTCATGCAAATAAAACAAGGTTATAATCACCCCATCGTCAGGTAATAGTTTGTCAATAGCCTGTTTTAAATATTCACTTCTGATTTTATGTTCAATTCTGCTGCTGCTTTCATCATTTGATGGATTTTCAACAATTATCGGGTGTTCATCGTCATCAAGTGACGAAGTGTCAAGTTTTCCTTTTCTGAGCTTACTCATTGCTGTTGTATAGACAATGGAATACAGCCAGGTGGTAAATTTTGATGTACGTTGAAATGAAGCCAATGAACGAAACGCTTTCAGAAAGCTGTCCTGAGCAATTTCTTCAGCATCCTCTCGGTTCTTTGTGAAGCGTAGAGCCAGGGTAAATGCATACCTTTGATGTCGATTTAATAGATCAACGTAAGCACCCTGATTTCCACTCAGTGCCAAATCAATTAACTCTATATCTGATAACTGTTTTATCATTTTAGGGTATGACGCATTGAAGTTACTTCGGGTTACAGCTTTTTACTAAGTTAAGAGAAATTACTTGTATTAATAAAAATCCCTGCAGAACTAAAGTTTGCAGGGACTTTTATATAACGTTGATTGTAGAGTTATAGCTGAACAATTAAGCCGTAAACGATAAGGCCTAAACCAACAACAAATGCAACCCATCCAAGACCGCCAACAATGGCGCCCAGAATAATGCCGGCAAGTAAAATAATTAAACCAATTAGCATAATACGTGTGAATTCAACGCTTGGAGCTGGTGCAGGAGCAGTTTTCTTTTTGGCCACAACTTTATCTACTCGTTTTGCAATTAGTTTTTCTACTTTCTCTTGTTGAGTTACTGATAATTTATTGAATGCCTCATTTTTACTCATTTCAGTACGTACCAGCTGACGAGTGGTTGTAGTGTTTGACTCTCCTGTTAAGCTTTCTGTTGTTTCAGCTGAGCCATCTGGAGCGGAATAAACAGTTGTCGTTTTTATCTCTTGCTCAATATATTGAGCACCTTGAGGATGCACATCTTCTGATTTCTGTTCATTTTGGGCTTTTTGAGCATGCATTGATTCGGTGCTTTTTACTCGCACAAATTTTAACTCATTAGCACAAGATGAGGCTAATATCACAATTGACAAAAATCCTGCTACTTTAATCCGGGAAATAATTGTACCTAATTTTTTCATTTGTTGTACTTGTGGTTTGATAATTGAGCATGAAAGTTAGCGATTTTCAAGATAATTGCACTTAATGAAATTAAAATTACTTAAACAATAGTTGCGTAAAGCCTGTGTTTAGTTTTTATCATACTATTACTAATCAATAATCCATGTTTGTGTTTTAATTAATCGAAAAATAAAATTATATTAATATGCTTAATAGCAGTTATATAGCAATTTAAATAGCTTGGCTATGACCCGGTTTCTCAATTTGTAATCATTAAAAGATTTTATAGCCAGCCTACTTTTCTGCTCACCTTAAACAATAAACTTTTATGAAAATGTATGATGAAAAGCACATTAAAAATGTGGTGTTAGTTGGTTCTGCGAAAAGCGGCAAGACCACGCTTGCCGAGACCATGCTTTTTGAAGCCGGATTAATTAACCGTCGTGGTTCGGTTGAAGAAAAAAATACTGTTTCTGATTATCATGAAATTGAGCATGAACGGGGTAATTCAGTTTATGCAACATCAATGCACACCGAATGGCATGATTATAAGATTAATATAATTGATACACCAGGATTGGACGATTTTATTGGTGAAGTTATTTCTTCCATTCGGGTTTGTGATACAGCTGTAGTACTTCTTAATGCGCAATACGGAGTAGAGGTAGGAACTGAATTGTTGTGGGATTATATAGATAAATACCAAAAGCCAACCATAATTGCAGTTAATCAACTGGACAGTGATAAAGCCAATTTTAATCAAGCAGTAGAAGAAGCTAAACGCTTTTTTGGACCAGCAGTCACTATAATGCAATATCCCGTAAATCAGGGTCTTAATTTTAACTGCATTATCGATTTGCTAAAAATGACTATGTATAAGTTCTCGACAGAAGGTGGAAAACCAACAAAGCTTCCAATACCTGATGAAGAAAGGGAACAAGCAGATCGGCTACATAATGAGCTGGTTGAGAAGGCCGCTGAGAACGATGAAAAGCTAATGGAGCTGTATTTTGAAAAAGGAAGTTTAGACGAAGATGAATTACGGGAAGGATTAAAAATTGGAATGATGAAACATCAGGTCTTTCCGGTGTTTTGCTTGTCAGGACGAAAAGATATGGGCAGCGGTCGTTTAATGGGATTCATAGATAATGTTGCTCCAAGTGCAGTTGATATGCCTCCAGAACTTACTGAAGATGGAAGAGAAGTGCCATTTGACCCTAAAGGGCCTACCCGTCTCTTTGTTTTTAAAACATTAGTTGAACCGCATTTGGGCAAGCTCTCATTTTTCAAAGTCGTTTCGGGAGAAGTTTCAGTTGGCCAAGAACTAACTAACGAAAAAACCAATACTACAGAGCGATTAAATCAATTGTTCATTGCCGATGGGAAGAACCGGAATGCAGTTGATAAACTGAAGGTAGGAGATATTGGTTGCACACTTAAGCTTAAAAATACTTCTACCAATCATACATTGAATGGCAAAGGGGCTGTTGGAAGTATTGATCCTATTCATTTCCCCAATCCTAAAGTTCGTATTGCTGTAATAGCTAAAAACAAACAAGACGACGAAAAATTGAGTGAAGTGATGGCCGAAATACACCTTGAGGATCCGACAATTGAGATTGAGTATAACCGCGAACTGAAACAGGTAATATTACACGGACAAGGGGAACTTCATTTAGCTCTAACGAAGTGGCGACTGGAAAATATTTATAAGATGCAGGTTGAATTCATTAAGGCGAAAATTCCATATCGAGAGACCATTCAAAAACCTGCCAACTCATCTTATCGGCATAAAAAGCAATCCGGTGGAGCTGGTCAGTTTGGAGAGGTTTTTATGAAAATTGAACCTTATTATGACGGAATGCCTCCATTAAAGGAATACCCGGTGCGTGATTCCGAAACACACGATTTGGCGTGGGGAGGAAAGCTTGTTTTTAATAATTGCATAGTAGGAGGAGTGATTGATGCCCGCTTTATTCCTTCGATCTTAAAGGGAGTTATGGAAAAAATGCATGAAGGACCATTAACAGGTTCTTTCGTTAGAGATATTAGAGTGAGTGTTTATGATGGTAAGATGCATCCTGTTGATAGCAATGATATTTCGTTCAAAATTGCAGGAATGATGGCCTTTAAAGAAGCTTTTCATAATGCTGAACCTCAATTGCTTGAGCCGGTTTACGATGTGGAAACCACGGTTCCCGACGAAATGATGGGAGATGTAATGACCGAACTCCAAAGCCGAAGAAGCATAATAACAGGTATGGATAATCGTAGTGGGTTCCAAGTTATTAAATCACGCACTCCATTGGCCGAACTTGATAAATTCTTTTCTGTATTGCGTAATATTAGTCAGGGCAGGGCTAAGGTTAACGTTCAATTTGCTGAATATGCTCCAGTTCCAAACGAATTACAACGTAAGCTTACAGAAGAGCATCAAAAAGAGCTAGCCGTAGAAAATCATTAAAATCAACAAATGGGAAATTACAAATTAATGCGTAGTTTTTTCTCTAATCGCCTGGAAGTATTTGCTGCTGACAAAACGCCTTGTTCAATCATTTATACTGACGAAAGCGGACGGCAGCAACATACTATGGGGCTGATAACAGAGTTTTATGAAATTAATAACAAGGAGTTTTTACGCTTGGATAATGGAACTACAGTACTGATTGATTCAATTGTAAATGTTAATGGTGTACCATCAATTGACTTTGATAATTACTGTTAGACAGGAATTTGAGGTGTTAAGGTATAGGATCATTATTTTTGCACTGTTTCAATTGTTTTACGTAAAGTTTGACTGTTTTTGCCAATAGTTTTATAATCTCCTACTCCTTTGATGACATTATAGTAATTAGTTCTTAGAGCAGCAATTTTCAAGGCTTCTTTTAGTTCTACATCATATTTAAATGAAGCTTCAATTCTTCCGTGTTGGAAATAATACCGAGAAATAATTTCATTTTCCAGTACTTGGGTAATTTCTGATTTATACTCAACCAAGTCGTCTTTACGATTTTTTATGGCCTTGTTTTTTAATGAGGTGTATTGCTGTTCAATTTGATCAAAGTATTTCTCTTGTTTGGTTATTTTTTCCAAATCATCTAGCAGTTTATCACTTGTTGTCGTATATTCAAAATTGTTTTTATTGGCAAAACTTATAAAGTTTTCATATTCACTGTCCTTTAATTGAAACTCTCTCGGTTGTTTTATGCTATTGTTTTTTTGACGGTACAGAGTTCCATAGTCGAAAATCAAGTTATTTTCAATTAGAGCAGTAACCACAGAGCTGAAATAATAAGGCTTTACGAAAATATCAGGAGTGATGCCTCTACCGTCAGAAACCGTTCTTCCATTTTTTGTCCTGAATTCAGCAATTAAAGAATCAGCAACATTAGATGCCTGTCCGTTTTTATTTTTATGTTGATAGTCTATTTTCTGGATACAACGACCACTCGGAGTATAATACTTGGCAATAGTTACTTTCAAAAGACTGTTATAAGGTAACTTTAATGTCTGTTGCACTAGCCCTTTGCCATAGCTTTGTTGGCCAACAATAACTCCTCTGTCCAAATCCTGAACTGCGCCTGCTACAATTTCTGAAGCGGATGCTGTGCCGCTATCAATCAGAATTATTAATGGAATAGTTGTATCCAGAGGAATTGCACCAGCATGGTAAACATAATTATTTTGAGGAAGTCTTCCTTTTTGGGAAACTACAGTTTCTCCTTTTGCTATAAAATAGTTAACAATTTTTACTGCTTCTTGAAGGATACCCCCTCCGTTTCCTCTCAAATCAATGATTAGTGAAGAAATTTTGTCTTTCTTTTTCAGTGCAAGGAAGGCATTTTTTACTTCCAGAGCCGATCCCTCCAAAAACCTTTCAAGTTTTATATATCCGGTATGTTGGGGTAGAATTCCAGAATAAGTAACATTAGGAAATTTTATCTCTTCCCTTTGAAGCTTCTTTTCAATGGGTTTTAAATCTCCGGGACGGACGATTTTAATTGTAATTGTTGAGTTCTTATTGCCTTTAAGCAAGTCACTAACTTCATCATTGGTTTTTCCTTCCAGAAAGACACCATTAATGGAAACGAGTTGATCACCTGCACGGATATCAGCTTTTTGGGCTGGGAACCCTTCGTAGGATTCAGAAATAAAAGTCTTGTTATCTTTTTGCAGAATCAGGGCTCCAATTCCACCGTATTCATTTGAAACATAGTTCATCTTGAAGTCTTCGATATCCGTTTCAGGAACATATTCTGTATACGGATCTAGAGAACCAGTTATGGCGCTAGCAGCTTTGTTTATTAATTGAGCAGGCTCAACCTGATCAACATAATTCAAGTTGACTTCTCGATAGATGCCTGCAAATATATCGAGGTTTTTAGTAATATCGAAGCGCTCATCAATCGCTTTAAAAGAGAATAATGTAGCAGCAACTATGCCGGCAGCAATAGCTGATTTTTTAGGCGATTTGAAAAATGCACTTACCTTATTCATGAAATTTATTCACCTAAAGCTAATTAAATACAAAGTAAAAACGGAATTTTTACCGCGGTATTATTGCTTAGTCAAGACTTACTGTCAGTCCCTTAAATTTAAGGATATTATAATATTCAACCAGGTTTCGGCGGGCGCCTTCTAGTAAAATAAATTTACCTTTGGTGTGAACAATCCAAGCAATTGCTTCAGCTTCGTCATATGTTTTCTTGATATACTTTACAAGACAAGCAATAACGTGCTCAAACGTATTGAAGTCATCATTCCATAAAACAAGCTTTAAAGGTAGCCCAACTTCTGTGGAAACTTCAACTTCCTCAATTACTTCGGTTTCAATAATCGTACTCATCACAAACGATTATTAGCTTCATTCGACTGCATCTTGCTAAGCATAAACTCAACATAGTTACGGTCTTTATTAATTAATTTCATCAACCTGTTAATTAAATCTTCTTCCTGTCCGGGAACAAAAACTAATTCTTCATCGGTTAATCGGTTGTATTTACGTTTTATCTTCGTTTTAATTTTGTCCCAGTTGGCAGTACTTACTACGTTGCTCATTTTGTTGTGAAATTTATGCAAATTTAAAAGTTTACGTGGTTTATGACAAATTGAGTATTTAATAGCTTGGGGTGGAAGCAAAAAACGGCAGCCGAATTTCGGCTACCGTTTTTCATTACTATTATCTAATCTGACTATATATTCTAATTATTGAACTTTGAATTCAACACGACGGTTTTTCTGGCGACCTTCTTCAGTGTCGTTCGATGCTACTGGACGAGTTTCGCCGTAACCTTTAGTAGTGATGTTACCTGATTTTACTCCGGCTTTCACTAAAGCTTTTTTCACTGAACTTGCGCGACGTTTTGATAAGTCCACGTTGTAAGCTTCGGTACCTTCTGCTGAAGCGTGACCTTCTAACAACATTTTACCGCCTGAAGCTTTCAATTCGTTCGCCATGTTTTCAATCGCACCCATTGACTCTGGACGTAATTTGTCTGAGTTAAAGTCGAATTGAATGGTGTTGCTTTGCTCAGCTACTGCGGCTGTAGGCTCTGGTTTAGGGAACACGATGGTACGACCTGCACCGTCAACTACGTTGCCTGCTGGAGTATTTGGTTCTTTGTCAAACACATCCGATACGCCGTCTCCGTCAGAATCTTTCTTCATGTTCGATACATCACCTTCTGTAGCGGCTACACGTGATTTCAATGCTTCAACTTCCTGACGTAATTGATCATCTTTCAACTCATCATACATCAAGGCATAAGGGTTTGCCCAATCTAGGTTTTTCTTCGATTTGTTACCCAAGCTGAAGTTCAAACCTGCATAACCGTACGACCATTTGTCGTTAGCTGAACCATACCAGGTTCTGTCCAAGTTATCCGCATCCAGGAAGTTCATGGTGTAACCTAAGTCCAAACCAATGCGCTCTGATAATTTGAATTTCAAACCACCACCTACTGGGAAGAACTGCTCAGTACGGGTTTCGCTATCTGGCTTGTAACCGGTTAAACCGTAACCACCTTGCACGTATAACGCCACTTTGCTGTCGCGTTTCCACAACAAGCTGGTCAAGTCGATTTGTGCTTGTAAGGAAGCTGCATAGTTAATGGTTGTTTCAAACGAAGAGAAACCAGGGTTGCCCTGTCCGTTTTCATTTGGGTTGTAGGAACCTGATACTTTACCTCCTTGGTAGTCCAATTTCAAGGCAAATGCATGGGTGATTTGCTTTTGAATGTACGCTCCGTAACCAAAGTTTGCATCCCATTCATTGTAATCGTTATGGCCACCTAAGAAGATAACAGGAGCGGTAACACCGCCGTTAACCCCAATTGACCATGTGTTGAATTGTTTGGCCCCGCCAAACACTTTTGCACCTCCATCCTGCGCAAATGCCGGTACGGCAAAAGCTGCCGCTAATACAAGTGCAAAAAAATTAGACTTTTTCATATGCTTCATTTTTATTGCTGGGCAAATTTACGGCAAATAAATTGCCATTATTTCAAAATTGACGGTTCGTTCATTTTTGAAATTTCAAGAATTTCTATAATACAACTGAATAGTAGCTTGTTAGATGGTTTGCAATTTTTTGGTTACACATGGTTGAACTTAAGGATAAAACGAGTTCCTATTCCCAAGTGGCTCTCTACATCAATGGTTCCCTCATGAGTAAGGACAATGTTCTGAGTACTGGTGAGTCCCAATCCACTACCGTTTTGTTTTTCTGTGTAAAAAGGCTCAAAAAGTTTAGAGATGTTTTCTGGCTTAATGCCCGATCCATTATCGGCTATTTCTATAATGGCTTTGCCATTGTGGCAATAAGTTTTAAGCGTTAACAACCCTTTTTGGGGAGTCATTGCCTCAATTGCATTAATAATGATGTTTAATAAGGCAATCTTCATTTTGTCCTCATCAATCGAAATTTCGCAATCGGCTTGCATAAAATCTTTTTCAACTTTAATTTCGTTAAGCTTGATTCGATCAATGGCTAATTCCAACGTTTCGTCAATAAGTTCGTTTACTGATTTGTTTTTAAGTTCGAGGTATTCTGCACGTGTACTGTTAAGAAGTTGTGTTATCAGTACATTAATTCGCTTGCAGTTACGCTGGATTATATCAAAATAGAAATCATAAGAGTCATTTTTGTCGTTTATTTCAAGCTTTAGTTGTTCAAGAGCAAGATTTACATTGGTCAATGGGTTTCTTACCTCATGGGCAATGGTTCTGGCTACCCGTTCGGTTGCATCGAGCTTTTGAGAAACTAAACGCTCGTGTTCGGAGCGCTTTAGAGCAGTAATATCATGAATAATTCCCTGGAAGAAAATAGAACGTCCTTCGTTATCGTATTGCGCGGCAGCGGTAATTAACGCATAAATGCGTTGTCCTTTACTGCTAACCAAGGTAATTTCCATATCTATAACGTTGCCGCGTTGAATAATCTGATGAAGGAAGTTCTTCCAATCGCTTTTGGTAAAGAAAAATGAACGCAGGTTGGAAGACTTTAACTTGTCGAGTTCTGTTTCCAAAAGATTTACGGCAGACTGATTGATATCAATGATATTACCCTCTCGGTTAATGATAAAAATCATGTCTTTCGATTGTTCAAAGAGGTTACGATATTTCTCCTCGCTTTTTAGAATCTTGGCCTGACTTATTTTTCGCTCTGTAATATCCTGTATAACGCAAAGGGCCTGCGTTGTTTTTCCTTGTAAATTAGTTTTGAAGGGCACTTGTTTAGAATATAACCATTTCCATTCGCCACTTTCTGTTTTATATTTATGTTCATTTTCAATTATTTGCCCTTTTGCAATAACGTTTAATTTACTCAAATAATCTTCGGTTAAATTCTGCGGCTCTCCATTCAGGATTGCATTTATTATTAATTCATCAGCGGCAAATAGCTCCTCTTCATTAATTTCGATTATTTGTAATAGCTCCTTATTGCTATAAATAGGTTTTAAATTTTCAATATCAACCACCAGAATTCCTGTAGGAGTATTATCTGCAATCTTCTCCACAAAGTTCTTGCTTTCTTTCAGCTCAATTTCATTACGTTTAATTTCAGTGATATCGTCAAAAACAACCACACAGCCGTCACGATATTTGACCGCGTTGATGTAAAACCATCGTTGCAAGTTCGTTGAATAATGCTGAGATTCGAATAAGGTATCAAATTCTACAACTTTAATAAATTCATTAACCAAACCTGATTCTTTTACTGAGTAGAAAATTTCACTTAGCGATCGGTTTATTATAGCTCCATGATATGGAAGTTTGTAAAATCCCCGAAGCATATTTTCTGCCACAGGATTGGTCAGAATGGCTTTGAAATCAACAATCTGTCCGTTATTATTTCTTATTGACTCAAAAGTAATAATTGCATAAGTTGAGCTGTTTAAAACACCGCTTACCAGTTCTTCTGCTTTCTTTCGCTCATCAATTACCTGATGAAGGTTGGCAACCATTAGTTTTTCATTACGTAGCGTTTCCAAATAATTCAATCCCAACCCGCAGAATGGCATTATATAAGTTATCATTTTCATGAAATGAGCTATCATGAAATGATTGTCAAAGATTTGAGAGCTGAACGCCATGTGTAATTGCGTAAATATGGCAGGAATTACACTTAGAACCAGTGTTAATGAAAACTTCGAAGGATACCGTTGATAAAACTTTGGAAAAACAAATACGAGTGCAATGAAGTATAATAATAGGGGAACTCCGTCTATTGGGTGGGTATAAAACTTGCCTGTAAGAGCAGAAGTTGGGATGCGTTTTAAGTTTAGTAATATGTTGATTGTTAAAAATGTGAGCAAAACAAAGATGATGCTAATGTAAGTTACGAACCGATCATTAGAGTCATTATTTATGGTTTTGCCAACAGGACGCATTATTAAAAACATGCCTGTTCCGATAATAAGGATAAAGGCATGGTAACCACTACTCAAGAGCCATGTGAATGACGAAATATCGACCAGCTCTGTTGTAATAGAAAGCAGCTGTGTTGAAGAAAGGATATGAAAAACATCAAATAAACCAGCACAAAGCAAAGCTACCCCTACAATTGGGGTAGTTATGTCGCGTTTTATGCTATAATCAACAAAAGCTAATATTACAGTTAAAAAAGCAATGGCAATAGCCATGCTTACTAAAATTATATGAATAAACCGACCTTCCAACCATTGATAAATCAGATTAAGTTGACTTTCATAATTGAGTGTATTTAATCGGGCAGTATCGAAGGTTTGATAATTAACACCAAAGTTAATCCCTACTAGGTTTAATATGCTGGGTAAAACACATACGAAGAGTGTTATCCATATAAACTGTTCAGGGCGATCAAGATTACTCCAAATGCTTTTTAATTTATTCTTCACTCTAGACTAGTTTAACTTCATTGCTTTCATTTTGTTGTAAAGCGTTTTTCTGTCTATATTTAAAATTGCTGCGGCCTTTGTTTTATTAAAGTTTACTTCCTTCAGCACTTTCATAATGGTATCTAATTCGGCCTCTTGCGCAGCTGATTTTAAATCATTACGGGCGTAGGATATGGCTTTAACTGATTCAACTATTATTGGTTCGGTTTCTTGGGTATTAATTGGAGTTGCATTAAGTTCAAGCAATTCAAGAGGTAAAGAGCGGGTTTCAATTTCTTTTCCATCTTCTGTTAATAAAGCGGCTCGTCTAACCACATTTTTTAACTCTCTAATGTTACCAGGCCAACTATAACGGGTGAAGTAACGTATTACCTCTGTTGAAAATCCCTTGATGTGTTTATTAAGTTCATTACTGGTTTGTTTCAGAAAGTATTCGGCAAATACTAATAAGTCACCGCTTCGGTTTCTTAACGGAGGAATGTGAATACTGAATTCATTAAAACGGTGATACAAATCTTCTCTAAAACGACCTTTCTGTACCGCTTCCCATAAGTTTTCATTAGATGCTACAAGAATGCGCACATCTAAATCAATTTCTTTGTTACCACCTATTCGTTTTACTTTGCGCTCTTGTATTACCCTTAGTAATGAAACCTGAATGTCATAAGATAAATTGGCTACTTCATCAAGGAAAAGTGTACCCCCGTTGGCCATTTCAAAATGACCTATTTTTTGACCAAACGCTCCTGTAAATGAACCTTTTTCGTGTCCAAATAATTCACTTCCGGCAAGCTCTTTGGATAGCGATCCGCAGTCGAGAGGTACAAACGGCTGATCTTTACGTGGGCTATTTTGGTGGATCATATTGGCAACAGATTCTTTACCTGTACCACTTTCTCCAAATAAAATGACACTGTAGTTGGTTGGGGCTACTAAACTAATTTGACGGTAAAGTTCTTTCGCCGCATCACAGTCACCTAAGACATAATTATTTGTAACCAAAACACCGCCTGATTGATTTTTACTGCTTTTTTCAGTTTTACTGCCATTAGCCGCAGGCGCTGAAGTCTTAGGTTCAGGAGTTACTCTTAAATCAGCAGTGTCCAGGGCTTTATTGATGGTATTCAGAATCTCATCAGGATACAATGGTTTTGAAATATAATCGTAAGCCCCATTTTTAACCATTTCTACCGCAATTTTTACATCAGAATAGCCCGTAATGATAATAACAATTGTTTGGGGATGAATTCCTAATATCCTATCCAGCATTTCCCGGCCATCAGTGTCTTCCAGCCTATAGTCGCACAATACTAAATCATAGCGATTAGCATTGAGTAACTCCATTGCTTTGGCACCACTGGTAGCGGTTTCAACATGAAAGCCATGTTTAGTTAAGAAACGGGTTAGTAATAATCCAATGTTTACTTCATCATCAATAATCAGAATATTTTTCATGCCTTCTATCATAAATTAAACCCTTCTAACATCTTCATTAACAATACAAAAGATATGAATGCACAAAGTTGGGTATTTTTTTCCACACTTCAAGCGCTTTCGTAACTTTATGTTCTCAATTAATAATCATTAGTCAGATTCGGTACTTAGTTTTTTATTGTATTTTCAAATTAATGGAGCGTTCTTATTCCTTCTAAATTATTATAACCCCTGCATGTTTAAATACTGATTTAAGTGTTAAATGGACGGTAGATTTGGAAAGACTTATCTCCTACACGTTTCACTTTTTTAGTTAAATAAACGTTGGTTTTGGACGTATTAATGCAAAGGCTGCACCAAACAGAATAAAAAGCTAATCATCATTCGATGTTTAATCTTTGTTAAATAGCAAAATCGGCTAGGAAGTTGACACTAGAGTTGTGGTAGACTTGGGTATTAAATATCTTCAAAACGAAGATGTTTAATGGTATTCCCCTTATTAATGAGCTGGTATAATGAGTCGATACCAATACGTAAATGTTGCTCAACAAATTTTTCCGTTACTTTTATATCGCTTTCGGCGGTTTTTACGCCTGAGGCAATCATAGGCTGATCAGAAACAAGTAACAGGGCTCCCGCAGGAATTTTATTATAAAAGCCGGCACTGAACAGGGTGGCTGTTTCCATATCAATTGCCATGCATCTTATTTTCCTTAGGTAATCTTTAAATTCTTCATCGTGTTCCCAAACTCTTCGGTTTGTAGTATAAACGGTTCCGGTCCAGTAATCACGATTATGCTCTCGTATAGTTGTTGAGACAGCTTTTTGTAAGGCAAATGCTGGCAGAGCTGGAATCTCTTGTGGAAAGTAATCGTTTGAAGTTCCTTCTCCTCGAATAGCAGCAATAGGAAGAATTAAATCGCCAAGTTCACTTTTGCGCTTTAAGCCACCACACTTGCCCAGAAACAAAGCGGCTTTAGGTTGTATTGCTGAGAGTAAGTCCATAATTATAGCTGCATTAGGACTTCCCATCCCAAAATTGATAATGGTAATGTCTCTGGAGGTAGCGTTAAGCATTGGTTTATCTTGTCCACGAAGTTCAACGCCTTCCCATTCGGCAAATAAACGTACGTAGTTGTTAAAGTTGGTTAATAAAATATATTCTCCAAATTCTTTAAGTTCAGTACCTGTATACCGTGGTAGCCAGTTTGATACGATTTCTTCTTTACTTTTCATAAATTCTCCTTGATTGATTTCCTCTTATCCGCAAAACAACCATTGTTTGCCAGTCAATCTAGTTACAGACTATTAAAGTTACAATGTACAAAAAACCAGTAGGAGTAAAAATCTTTGCACATATTAGTCATAAAAAAAGCCCGTCGGGATTACGACGGGCTTTTATCATTATCAATTTGAATTAAAACCCAAAGGAATAGGCAAAACGTAGGCCGAAGAATGATAGGTTGCCATTGTTTGAGTGGTTTTCATATCTTGCAGAAACATCAACAAATTTGTTGTCAGCAACAGGGAATGAATAACCTATTCCAGGAGCGAAAACAAATGCGGTTGAAGAACCTTCTCCAGTTCCAAAAGATGCTCCTAACTCTCCAATACCATAGAAATTACTGGCGAAGTAATATTTACCCCCAACTTTTACTGGAATAAATCCATAACCATCAAGACCAGCGTCTTTAAATTCTGATTTAGGTTGGAATGATGAGTAGCCAGCAGTTCCGGTAACGGAGAATTTTTGAGAGATTGGGAATTCTGCTTGAATAGAACCGCCTAATACCACTGAATATACATCAGCTGCATCTCCTATTGGAAATCCCGATTCAAAACCAATGTTTAATAATTTTTTACCTGCAGGAGCTTGAGCATTTGCATTGTTAGATACTAAAATAGCGCTGATTGCTATTACTGCTAAAAAAAAGATACGTTTCATAATTTAGAAATTGCTTTTACTTATTTGTTTTTCAAAAAAATTATTGTGATAAGCTATACGAAGGGTTAGGAGATAAAAAAATGCTAAACTCGCCAGCTTAAAGTGCGACGAATTTAGCATTTATAAAGTTATTGGTGTTTATCGACCTGTAAAATTAGCTTTACGTTTTTCAAGGAAAGCTTGAGTGCCTTCTTTAAAATCTTCAGTACCAAACAGTTTTCCGAATTCATCAATTTCTACCTCAAAACCGTTTTTTTCATTTTTTGTTGATGCGTTTACTGCTGCAATAGCAGCGCTAAGGGCCAATGGGGCCTTAGTTAACATTTTGCCAGCTAGTTCTTCGCATTTGGCAATTAATTCATCAGGAGAGGTAATATAATTTACCAAACCTAGAGCTAGAGCATCTTCAGCACCAATCATATCAGCGGTTAATATAAGTTCTAATGCTTTGGCTTTGCCAACTAATTGAGATAATCGTTGAGTGCCTCCGTAACCAGGAATTAGGCCAAGTGTTACTTCCGGTAGGCCCAATTTGGCGTTAATGCTTGCAACGCGGAAATGACACGCCATTGCCAACTCTAGCCCGCCTCCAAGGGCAAATCCATTAACGGCAGCAATAATAGGTTTTGGACTATTTTCTATTAAATCAAATACAGAAGAATGACCAGTTGCAGCAAGTTGTTTGCCTTCTTCGATTGAGAAACTGGCAAATTCTGAAATATCTGCTCCGGCAACAAATGCTTTTGGTCCATCCCCAGTGATAATGGCAACGCCGGCCTCAGGGTTATTATAGAAGTCTTTAATTAGGGCATTTAGTTCTGCTAACGTTTCTTTATTGAGTGCGTTTAGCTTAGTTGCACGGTTAATGGTGATATATAAAATACGGTTGTTAATTTCCGTTTTAATGTTGTTGTACATGCTGATTAAGATGTTTTATTTTTTGGATTTCGGATAGACCTCATGATTAATTGTAAATCAAAATGAGCGATGTTCCTTGGTCCAGGAGGTTATGTATTGAACAATTTCATTTGTACTGGTGCCTGGAGGGAAAAGCGTTCCAACGCCAAGATCGTTTAGCTGTTTCATGTCCTCCTCCGGAATAATTCCTCCTCCAGTAAGTAGAACGTCGTCAAGCTGTTTCTCCTTCATCAATTTCATGATCTTTGGGAAAACGGTCATGTGAGCACCTGAGAGAATACTAATTCCTATAGCGTCAACATCTTCTTGTAAAGCAGTGTTAACAATCATTTCGGGAGTTTGACGTAAGCCTGTGTAAATTACTTCCATGCCTGCATCACGCAAAGAAGTTGCTATTATTTTAGCACCGCGGTCATGGCCGTCTAAGCCGCATTTGGCAACTAAAACGCGAATGGGTCTATTCATTTGATTGGTCATCATAAAGTCCGGAATTCTACCGGCGTATAGGATACAAATGTAATTTTTTTCAGGTAAGCTTGTAATAGATTGTAACTGAAACCAATTAAAAATGATCTTAATGAATGCATAACTCTACTATATTTGCATTTTATTACTGATGTTAATTTATGAGTGAAGAACGGTCGCTTAACTTCTTAGAAGAAATTGTTGAAAAAGATTTAGCCGAAAAAAAACATGATGGACGTGTATTAACTCGTTTCCCTCCTGAACCTAATGGCTATTTACATATCGGGCATGCAAAGTCCATCTGCCTTAATTTTGGTTTGGCGCAAGAATATAATGGCAAGACCAACCTTCGTTTTGATGACACTAATCCAGTCACTGAAGATACTGAATACGTAGAAAGTATTAAGGAAGACGTTAAGTGGTTGGGCTTTAATTGGGCTGAAGAGCTGTATACTTCTGATTACTTTGATCAGCTTTATGATTATGCTGTGACACTAATCAGCAAAGGTTTGGCTTATGTTGATGATTCTACATCTGAAGAAATTGCGGCGCAAAAAGGTAACCCTTCAGAACCAGGTACTCCAAGTCCTTATCGTGAAAGAAGTGTGGAAGAAAACCATCGACTGTTTGCCGAGATGAAAGCTGGCAAATACAAGGATGGTGAAAAGGTGTTACGTGCCAAAATTGATATGGCATCTCCGAACATGCACATGCGTGACCCAATTATTTATAGGATTAAGCATGCTCATCATCATCGTACTGGTGATAAGTGGTGTATTTACCCTATGTATGACTTTGCTCATGGCCAAAGTGATTCAATTGAACAAATAACCCATTCAATTTGTACTCTGGAGTTTGTTCCGCATCGTCCGTTATACGACTGGCTTATTGATAAGTTGGAAATATTTCCGTCAAGACAATATGAGTTTGCTCGTTTAAATATGAACTATACCGTGATGAGCAAGCGGAAACTGTTACAATTGGTGAATGAAGGTTTTGTTGAGAGTTGGGATGATCCTCGAATGCCTACAATAAGCGGATTACGTCGTCGTGGTTATACGCCAGCGTCAATTCGTGAGTTTTGTGAACGCATTGGTATTCAAAAGCGAGAAAATATTATTGATGTTAGTTTATTGGAATTTTGCATTCGAGAGGACCTGAACAAGACTTCCTGGAGAAGAATGGCTGTTCTTGATCCTATAAAAATGGTGATTACCAATTATCCAGAGGGGCAGGTTGAAGTATTGGAGGGTGAAAATAATCCAGAAGTTGAAGGAGGAGAAGGATCTCGTGAATTACCTTTTAGTCATGAATTATGGATTGAGCGTGAAGATTTTATGGAAAATCCGCCTAAGAAGTTTTTCCGTCTAGGTCCTGGTTTGTCAACCCGTTTGAAGCATGCCTATATTGTAACTTGCAATGATTTTGTAAAGGATGCAAATGGTAATGTTACTGAAATACATTGTACATATGCTCCTAATTCTAAATCCGGAAATGATACAAGTGGTATAAATGTTAAAGGTACAATTCACTGGGTAAGTGTTCAACATGCTAAAACTGCTGAGGTTCGTTTGTATGAGCGTTTGTTTAAAGTTGAAAATCCGGCTAATGAAGAGGGAGACTTTAAGGATTATATCAATCCTGAAAGTTTACAAATTATAAAACAGGCTTATATTGAGCCTGCATTGGCCAACGACTTCAATCCCGAGCATCGCTTTCAATTTATCCGTAAGGGATATTTTGTATTGGATAAAGATTCTACGCCAGAACAATTGGTGTTTAACCGCACCGTTACTTTGAAAGATTCATGGGCCAAAGAGGTAAAAAAAGGATAAAAGAATTGTTTTGATAATGAAGCGCCGCTTGGATTCATTCTGGGTGGCGTTTTTTTTACTTTGCGTTATCAATTAACTATTCAAACATACAACCAATTTTATTAGAGTTTAACTAAACGTGTATTGAAATGATTTGGAAAAGTCCGATTACTGTAGAACAAATAAATCAGCGATATGGTGATAAAAACCATATTGGATCGTTATTGGATATTACTTTTACTGAAATAGGGGATGATTATTTAAAGGCAACTATGCCTGTTGATGCTCGTACGCATCAGCCTTATGGTCTTTTACATGGAGGAGCGTCAGTGGTATTGGCTGAAACATTGGGAAGTGTTGCTTCTGTACTATGTGTTGACCCATTAAAATATGATTGTGTTGGTATTGAAGTAAATGCAAATCATCTTAAAGCGGTGCGCTCAGGTTTTGTAACAGGTGTTTGCGCTCCTATAAGAATAGGCGCTACAGTGCACGTTTGGGAAATCAAAATGTATAATGAACAGGGGAAAATGAATTGCTTAAGTCGCCTTACAGTGATGGTAGTACCTAAAGGCAAAGTATGACAAACGGAGCCTTTAAGATATTCTCTTACAGGCTCCGTTTGTTAGTCGGAGTAGTTTTTAATTAATAAGCTGATTGTTTCTCTGCTGTTTTCTCTTCTTGATGCTCTTTTTTGGTAAGAGAATAAGCTCTTAATAAGCCTATCCCGCCACAAATAAAGATCATTCCAAAATATACTGCTGAATACAGATCGTCATCCATTCCTACAAATACATATTGGGTCAAAATAAGTGCAGTTAATAAGCCTACACCTACGCCGATAAACAGCAATCCCCATTTTAAAGTTCCGGCAGGATTGGTGTTTTTCTTTCTAACCCCAGGATCCATACCGCGTTCAATCATTGCCATTCTTTCTTTATTTTCCAAATATCGAAGGCCAAATACCATTAAAAATGCACCTAACGAAATTAAAATTGGGACTAATATACCTTCCATGATTTCTATTATATTTAAGTGGTTAAATTTTATTTATTATCAAATCGTAATTGCAATCGATCTGAATACTATGACTGCAATCTACTTGTTTAGGTTACACACTTAGTGAAAATTATTTAAGGAGCTTGTAGCTTTTCTAAATAAATGGACCCTCTATAATTATTAGCCAAATCAGTTGCTACCTTTGCAGCAATTCTTGCCATTTAAGTTTAAATAAGGATGATTGACATAATTACTTCTGCTCAAAACCACAAAATAAAAAATGTACTGAAACTGCAGGAGAAATCTGCAGAACGTAGAAAGCAGAATCTGATCGTTTTTGAAGGTAGCCGTGAGCTGGGATTAGCCTTAAATGCAGGGTTTAAAATTAGGACATTGTTTGTTTGCTTGGATGTTTGGGGCCAGAAACGGGTTGAGGGAGTAAATCAGAGGGATATTTTCTACATAAGCAAAGAAGTTTTTGATAAAATTGCTTACCGAGAGGGTTCTGATGGATTAATTATCGTTGCCGAACCTCAGTACTTAACTCTTCAAACATTGAAATTGCCGGAAAACCCTTTTCTTATTATTCTTGAAGCTGTAGAAAAACCGGGCAATTTAGGTGCAATTTTGCGTACAGCTGATGCCGCTAAAGTTGATGCAGTTATTGTTTGTGATCCGAAAACTGATATTTACAATCCGAATGCAATTCGTTCAAGTGTTGGTTGTGTATTTACAACCCAAGTGGTGGCCTCAACAAGCGATGAAGTGTTAGAGTGGCTAAAAGCAAAAGGAATTACCAGTTATGCCGCCGCTTTAACGGCAACAGAGTTATATCATAATACTGATATGACTAAGCCTTGCTCCATCATAATGGGAACTGAGGCAACCGGATTGACAGATAAATGGCTAAATAATGCTGATAAACAAATTAAAATCCCAATGCGGGGTCAAATTGATTCTTTGAATGTTTCAACCTGTACTGCAATTTTAGCCTTTGAGGCTATGAGACAACGCGGATTTTAAATAGTGTATAGAAAATAGTTCATAGATTTTGACAAACTCAGGGGGTAATTAATCTATGAACTATTTAGTTTACTTATAAATAAGGGCTACTGCAGAAGCTGTAACTCCTTCTTCCCGCCCAATAAAGCCCAACTTTTCATTCGTTGTAGCTTTAATAGAAACCGCATCTTCATCTATGCCCAATTTTTCAGCAATGGCTTTCTGCATAGCAGGAATATGAGGATTTACTTTGGGGGCTTCCAAACAAACAGTACAATCGACGTTCCCAACTTTATATCCTTTGTTGTTTAGTAGTTTCATGGTTTCTTCCAGCAAAATCAAACTACTTATTCCTTTCCACCGATCATCTGTGTTTTTGAAATGGAAGCCAATGTCGCGTAAGTTGGCAGCTCCTAATAAAGCATCGCACAAGGCATGTAAAAGCACATCAGCGTCAGAGTGCCCAAAGGCTCCTTTTTCTGCTTCAAGCTTTACTCCTCCCAAATAAAAAGGATGTCCATCAACTAATTGATGTACATCAAAACCGTAACCTATTCTAAAATTCATCAGTCGAAATTTGGGGCAAATATGCAAAACTAATCAACAAAAGTATGGGCATAAAAAAAGCCCATTGCTAAAATGGACTTTAGTATTTTAAGCAGAATTTTTTATAACGCGGCGGGTTTTTTGCCAAAATTATAAATTAAAGAAAATCGTATTGTTCTTTCTAGTGGATTGTTTTGCTTACCAGGGATAAGATAAGCGAAATCAAATCCAATGTCTTCATATTTTAATCCCGCCCCTAAAGTGAAATATTGGCGGTTGCCTTTGTTTGGATTTTCATAGAAATAGCCCCCTCTTAATGCCACAATATTATTAAACCAATATTCTAAACCGCTAGCTATATTGATTTCTTGCATTTCTTCTTTAAATCCTCCGGGGGCGTCACTAAATGAGCCGAAAATGCCTCCGGGGACGGTTTTGTTAGGGTCTTCTCCAGCCACAATAGTCCCTTCTTCGTCAACAATTGGGTTAGTAGGAACTAGCAATTTGTTAAAATCAATTGTTACACTTAATGAATTTGTCTCATTAATCTTAAAGGTCGAAGCTCCTCCTATTCTCAAATTGGTAGGTAAGAAATTTTTTAATGTACCATATTGCATTTTAGTGCCGATGTTTGAAATGTTTACTCCCCAGGCAACATTGGCATCAGTATTAAAGAGTGAAACATTTTTATTATAATAAACAGCAACGTCGCAGGCAAAGGCATTGCCGGGATTAAAATCATTACCATTTACATTGCCAGATCCTAGGTTAGAATGGATAAAACGGGCCGCTAATGCAATAGAAAACAGATCGCTTAAATTCCTTATATAGGCTGCATCAATAGCATACTCACTAGGATTGTACTGACCAAATTCTTGACCTGTATTATCCGTAAAAATTAATTCCCCAAGTGAAAAGTATCGAAAAGAAGAAGCAATTGTTTGGCGGTTATCAAGTTTATAGTACCCGGATAGATATGCCAAATTTATATCTTGAATACCCAGAGATTTAAGCCAGGGGCTATAATCAATGCCTATTCCACCCTTTTCTTTTGCAAAGGCATATTTAGCCGGATTCCAATGCATCGAGCTAGCGTCAGGAGAACTGGCTACACCCGCATCTCCCATTGCTCCCGCACGTGAGTCAGGACCAATTAATAAAAATGGTACGGCAGTTGTAATAGAATTTACTCGTTTGCCATCAGTTTGGATTAAACCTCCATCTCCAATGCCTTGCGCATAAGATGGAAACGTCCAAAAACCTGCAATGGAGATGGTTAAAAGCAAACGCTTTTTAATGATATTCATACTTTGGTTGCAATATTAAATTTATTTGTTGAATGACAAAACGGCTTTTGCAAAAATGAGGAATAAATTAAAATTTTATAGTTTTATAATAATAATTTGATACATTGTTAAATGTGCAATAAAAAATCTAAATTCAAAGAAAATTTTAATAATAAAGAAACCAATCTAAATTGCAACTTATTTAATGATTAGAACGTATAATTGACTTGGATACTTTTTAAACTATAAAGAAAATTTATAGCTTTGAGTTAAATTAAATCGAAACCTAACATAACCACTACTATTCAAGCAGGATGAAAAAGACTACACGATATCTTATACTAGCTTGCGCCCTAGGATTGCCGTTATCGTTTGTTGCTTGTAACAAGAAAGAACGATCGTCAACAACTGGCTGGAACTACAATGACTCTAAAAACGGAGGCTTTCAAAAAGTTTCATACAAAAAAGACCAACTAGGTCCAGGCTTAGTGGCCATTGAGGGCGGAACATTTGTTATGGGTGCCTTGGAACAGGACCTTGGCTATGACAATGATAACACAGAAAAACGTGTTACAGTAACATCGTTTTATATGGACGAAACGGAAGTTCGTAATATCGACTGGCTGGAGTACTTATACTGGTTAGCTCGTGTTTACAAAGGCTATCCTGAAGTTTATGAGCGCGCATTGCCTGATACAATGGTTTGGAGAAAGCCATTGGCTTATAATGAGCCATATGTAGATAACTATTTACGTCATCCTGCTTTTGCTGATTATCCTGTGGTTGGAGTTAGCTGGAGTCAGGCAAACGAATATTGTATTTGGAGAACTGACCGTGCCAACGAAGCTATTTTGGTGAATAAAGGTATTTTAAAGGCTGAGCCAAACCAAACGGATGCTAACAGCTTTAATACTGATGCTTATTATGCAGGTCAATACGAGGGTACAGTTAAGAAAAACGTTAAAAACCTAGATCCAAACGCAACTAATAAAACTCGTTCTGTTCGTTATTCAGATGGTATTCTATTGCCAGGAGCATATCGTTTACCTTCAGAAGCTGAGTGGGAGTATGCCGCTTTAGCTTTAAAGGGAAATGTTAAGTATGAGAATATTGAAGAGAAAAAATTATATCCTTGGAATGGCTTAACCTTACGTAGCTCACAAGGTAAAACTCAAGGTTTATTCTTAGCCAACTTTAAACGTGGTAGAGGTGATAATACCGGTGTTGCTGGTTATTTGAACGATAATGCTGACATTACAGCTCCGGTTAAGAGCTATATGCCAAATGACTACGGATTGTTCTGTATGGCTGGAAACGTGAACGAGTGGGTGCAAGATGTGTACCGTCCACTTTCATTTGAAGATATAAGCGATCAAAACCCATTCCGTGGTAACCAGTTTACCGTAAAGCAAAAAGAGGGTAAAGGTGCTTATGCGAAAAAGGATAGTTTAGGTCGTATTCCAAGAGTTCCAGATACTGCAGGTAGATTAATTGACGGAACGAAGATCACTAAGAAATATGATGTCCGTGACTACGGTGATGAGTCTACAATGTATGGATATGGTAAGACCTCATTGGTAAATAACCGTTCTAGAGTTTATAAAGGAGGATCATGGAATGATAGAGCTTATTGGTTAACTCCAGGTGCTCGCCGCTTTATGGACCAAGATTCATCTTCAGCAGAGGTTGGTTTCCGTTGTGCGATGGGTCGTGTAGGTGCTCCAGGAGTTGGAAAAACCAAACGTCCTAATTTCAAAAGCAAGTAAGATCATATAAATATTAGTTATTTGAAGGCTCCCCAATTACGGGGAGCCTTTTTAAATTTGTGAAAATTGATTAGGGGCTTCAATCGATATTCGAATTTTCAATTTGATTATCTTAGCATCAAAATTTAACATGAACATAGAGTCGATATATAATCTTTATAAGGAGTACCCAGTAATCAGTACTGATACAAGGAAGATAACTCCAAACAGTATTTTCTTTGCATTAAAGGGAGATAATTTCAACGCCAATCAATTTGCTAAACAAGCGCTTGAAAACGGGGCAGTGTATGCAATTATTGATGAAAAAGAATATAAAGAAAATGAACGCTTTATTTTGGTTGAGGATGCTTTATGTACTTTACAGGAACTTGCGAAGTGTCATCGCAATCAACTCAAAATTCCTTTTTTAGGAATCACTGGTACTAATGGAAAAACTACAACTAAAGAACTGATTAATTCGGTGCTCTCTCAAAAATTCAAAACGCATGCCACCGTGGGTAATCTGAATAATCATATTGGTGTGCCATTGACAATTCTGGCAATCGATGGAAGTGTTGATTTTGCAATAATTGAAATGGGTGCAAATCATCAGCGAGAGATTGCATTGTTGTCAAGTATAGCTAATCCGGAATTTGGTATAATTACAAATGTTGGAAAAGCGCATTTGGAAGGATTTGGTGGTTTTGAAGGTGTTATGAAAGGTAAAAAGGAATTGTATGACCATCTTCTTGAAAATAATGGGCTTGCGTTTGTCAATAAAGACAACAACTACTTGATGGAAATGGCATCGACTCTAAAGCGTGTTGTTCATTATGGAGAAGGAGCTGAAAATACAGTTCGTGGTCGTAAGCATAATTTAAGTGAAGATACCGTTACGTTAGACTGGTCTACTGCTGAGGCTAATGAGTGGCAAACTGTTAAAAGTAACTTGGTTGGCGGCTATAATTTTGAGAATGTGCTGGCAGCTATCTGCATAGGTCACTACTTTGGTTTAACTTCCGATCAGATTAAAGCCGGAGTAGAAAGTTATTATCCTAAGAATAATCGGTCACAAGCATTAAAGACAGCCAAGAATTCCCTGATCTGCGATTTCTATAATGCTAATCCAAGCAGTATGGCTGCAGCGATAAGCAATTTTGCACATAATAAGGCGGTAAATAAGCTTGCTATTTTGGCTGATATGTTTGAACTCGGTGAATATAGTTCAGAGGAGCATTTGAAAGTTATTAATCAGCTTAAAGCTGAAGGTATTAATAATGCTATTTTAGTAGGGAAACATTTTTATGGCCTAAAGGATGCTTCAGAATTTAAGTTTTTTGAAACAACAGAAGAGGCTGCATCATATTTAAGAACCCACCCTGTTGAAAATGCCAACATATTAGTAAAAGGTTCTCGTGGGATGAAACTAGAAACTCTTTCAGAATTGCTATAGACTAATAAACTCTATTAAAAAAATACCTCGTTATAATTATTAACGAGGTATTTTTTATGTATCAAACTTTTTTTCTTTACACTAATAAACGAAGCGGTTCTTCTAATAAACCTTTAAGGGTTTGCAAGAATTCAGACCCTGTAGCTCCATCTACAACGCGGTGGTCACAAGATAAAGTGACTTTCATTACATTACCTGGAATAACTTGACCGTTCTTAACAACTGGTACCTGACTAATCCCTCCAACTGCTAAAATACAAGCATCAGGTGGATTGATAATAGCTGTGAACTGGTCAATACCATACATACCCAAGTTAGAAATTGTAAAGGTAGAACCCTCCCAATCTGCTGGTTGTAATTTTTTATCTTTTGCTTTTTGAGCATATTCTTTTACTTCTGCAGAAATAGTTGAAAGCGATTTAGTGTCAGCAAAACGAACTACTGGAACTAATAAGCCATCTTCAACAGCTACTGCTACTCCAATGTTCACATGGTTGTTGTAACGGATCTTGTCGCCTAACCAACTTGAGTTTACTTTAGGGTGTTTTTTCAATGCAACTGCTACAGCTTTCAATACAATATCGTTAAACGAAACTTTAACAGTTCCTAGCTCATTGATTCGTTTACGCGCTTCAATTGCTTGATCCATATCAATTGACATGGTAAGGTAAAAATGTGGTGCGGTAAATAAGCTTTCTGATAAACGACGAGCAATGGTTTTGCGCATTTGTGTTACCGGAACCTCTGTAAAGCTTTCTTGTCCGTATACTGCTGGAGCAGAAACTGAAGCTGGTGTGCCGGTAGTAGCGGCAACCTTAGCTTGAGCAGGTGCTGCAGTTGGAGAGAAGCTTTCAATATCTTTTTTAACAATACGGCCGCCTTCTGCACTTCCTTTAACTTGAGAAAGATCAATTCCTTTGTCCTGGGCAATTTTACGAGCTAAAGGAGAAGCTTTTACCCTTCCATCTGTTGATGCAGAAGTTGCTGTTTCTTTTGGCGCAGATGTTTGTGTAGTGATAGTCTGTGTTGTCTCAGTTTTTGAGGCTGTTCCGGCAGGAGCTGCTTGCAATAACGGTGCAACATCAGTTCCTGGCTTGCCAACAATTGCGATAATATCGTTAACCTTAGCAGCTTCACCCTCTTTTACGCCAACATATAATAATGTTCCTTCTGCATACGCAGTTACTTCCATTGTGGCTTTGTCGGTTTCTACGTCTGCAATGGTATCATCAGATTTAATCGTATCTCCCACTTGCTTATACCATTTATTGATAACACCCTCCGTCATAGTGTCACTCAATAAAGGCATTCGAATTACAGTAGCTCCTAAAGATTCTGGCGTTACAGTTGGGGTACTGCTTTGAACTGCGGCTGGTGCAGGAGTTGTTGCAGCTGGGGTAACAGAGGCGGTTGCGTTTGCTGAACCATTTCCACCTCCAGCTTCTAAAGCTGATTTATAATCTTCACCTTCTGCACCCAAAACGGCAATAACAGCATCAACCGGGACTGCTTGGCCTTCTTCTACACCAATGTATAATAAGGTGCCTTCTTGAAACGATTCAAAATCCATGGTAGCTTTGTCAGTTTCTACTTCGGCAACTACATCGCCAGCTTTCACCTTGTCACCAACTTTTTTATGCCATTTTGCCAAAACCCCTTCGGTCATGGTATCGCTCATTTTTGGCATGCGTACTACTTCAGCCATATTTCTTTTAATTAGAATAGTTGTTGTGTTGTGCTTATAAAGTAAGAGTTACGAATGGTAAGCCCCCTTCGCTCAGCACCCATAACTCAAAATTTCTTATTGCGAGTTACAAGTTAAGGGTTATGATTTCTTCATAACCCTTAACTTGTAATTAATTAGTCCATAACGTATGGGTAGTCTTCCTGAACGTAAACATCTTTGTAAAGCTCAGATGGGTCAGGATAGTTTGATTCTTCTGCAAATTTTACCGAATCTTCAACAATCTCTTTCACTTTAGCTTCAATTTCTTCAAACCATGCTTCATCAGCATATTTGTTGGTAAGAATAGTATTTTTTACCTGCTCAACCGGATCTTTTGCTTTGTATTCTTCTACCTCTTCTTTAGTACGGTACTTAGCCGGATCTGACATTGAATGGCCTTTGTAACGATAAGTGCGGATTTCAAGGAATGAAGGTCCTTCTCCTGCGCGTGCACGTTGAACAGCACGATCAATAGCTTCGTGAACTGCTTCACAGCTCATGCCGTCAACTGGTTCAGAAGGCATGTCAAAACCTAAGCCTATTTTGTAAATATCAGGCATGTTGGTAGTGCGTTGCACTGAAGTTCCCATAGCATAACCGTTGTTTTCGCAGATAAAGATTACCGGAATATTCCAAATCATAGCCATGTTAAAGGTCTCGTTAAGCGCTCCCTGACGAACCGCTCCGTCTCCCATAAAACATAAACAAACCGCATCATCTCCTTTATATTGAGAAGCAAAGGCAATCCCCGCTCCTAAAGGAATCTGTCCTCCAACAATCCCATGTCCTCCGTAAAAATTATGCTCTTTAGAGAAAAAGTGCATTGATCCACCTTTCCCTTTTGAACAACCGGTTTCTTTACCATACAATTCAGCCATACACTCGCGTGCTGAAACCCCCTTGCCTAAAGCTAAAGCATGGTCACGGTAGGCGGTAATAAACCCATCCTTCGGTAAAGTAGCTGACAAAGCCCCTGCGGCTACGGCTTCCTGACCTATGTATAAGTGACAAAATCCTCTGATTTTTTGCTGGCCGTATAGTTGACCAGAACGTTCTTCAAACTTTCTCATCAGGTACATTTGCTCGTACCATTGCAGATAAGTTTCTTTAGTGATTGCTATAGAACTCATTCTTAAAGTTTATCAGCTTTTAATTTTTGCGATTGCAAATGTATCAATAAAAAAGTAAAATGTAAATGTGAATACCTTTATCTGCATTACTTAGATAATATTTTAAAATAAGGGCTCGTTTATAGCAAAGTTGTAAAGCGAAACCAAGCTGTTGAAAATGTAATAAATATGTAACTTTTATGGTTGAGCATCGTAAAAAGTGCTACGGTAAGTTACCGCCTGTTTCGGCACGGTTTTAACTTATAACTTGAAGTAACGAGTAATAAATTTTAGTTTTGAAACGATTAATCTGGATGGCATGAAAAAAATACTACTCTTATTAGTTTTCGTTATTTCGGCCAATGCAGTGAGTGCGCAGTCGAAAGCAATAAAGGATTTGTTTTCATCAAAACCTGAACAACAAAAAGAAGTTTCAGACCCTGATTCGTTAGGATATCTGTACTATTCACAACTGTTCGGATTTAGTTTAGCTTCAAAAGCAAATACAAAGTTATTCGACTTTATTTACGACTGGTTGGGTACCCCTTATCGTTTTGGAGGAAACACGAGAAATGGGATTGATTGTTCTCGTTTTGTGAACAAAGTGTACGATGCTGTATACAATACGTTTTTGGGAGGTGCCTCATCTAGAGATATTTACAAAAATGTAAGGCCTGTAGATAAAGAAGATTTAAAAGAAGGAGATTTCGTTTTCTTTAAAATGGGTAAAAAGTATATTTCGCATATAGGCGTTTATTTAGGCAATGGTAAGTTTGCTCATTCATCCTCGTCAAAGGGAGTAAGTATCTCCGACTTGAATGACCCTTACTTTAAACGTTATTTCTTCAAAGGTGGAAGAATGCAAGAATAGAACCATCAAAACTAAAAATCAAATATAAAGGGTCTGTGTAATGCGGGCCCTTTTTCTTTGAATTAAAGTCCCATCATTCTGCTTTCAAGATCATCCGATCGTCCATCTCCACCATCAATTTTATAAAGATATATGAACATGAAATTGGCAGCTATTGCTCCGAAGGTATGCCATAAGAAATGGGTGCCCATGGGCAGAATTACCCAGTTATCAGCAATGCGAAAAAAAAGCCCCAGGCCAAAAGAAACCAGTGCTAATGCCGGGTATATCCATTTATAGAAATTGTTTATGATAAGGTGTGAAAAAGTTGGTCCCACAACTATTGCCGCCATAAATCCATAATTTATGTTGATTGCTGAATGGTTATTTTCTACTGTGCTGAATTTCCAGATGACACTCATAATTATGAGCGCGGCTAACATGATGGAAGCTGTGTAATACCTCTTTCGTGTTACTTTATAAAGCAGATATACACCAGCCATAAAGCACAAAATCAAAATTGGTATCCAATCCATTAGCAGAAATACATGGGACCTACGGAAAGCATGGTAGAACAATCCTCCAATTGCTCCTATTCCTAAAAATGTAACACATGTGGTAAGGAACAAAAAATCTTTATAATGCCCCTTTAGCTTAATTGCCCAGTAAATGGTCATAACTACGAATAAAAGGCATGATAATGCATTAAATGGCTCAACAATAAAGTAATCTAAATTAGTTTCGGTGTAAACAGGTCCGCCATCAGGAAGTAGCTGTAACAAGGTAGAAAACAAAGACATAATCAGTCCTCCTATAACTCAAGTAACTCAACAATACAGGAAATGTTTAAGCTTTTTGATAATTTACGAAAAAAAACGTTTCGATGCTTTTACGTGATTACTTTTTGCTTTGTTTAATTTAAGAATGTAATTATGACAATCGATATGTATCAGGTTGATGCCTTTAGTTCTCAATTGTTTAAGGGGAATCCTGCTGCAGTATGTATTTTGAATGAATGGCTAACTGATAAACAGTTGGGTTGTATTGCGGCTGAAAATAATCTTTCTGCAACCGCTTTTCTTGTTAACAAGGAAGAGTATTTTGAACTACGGTGGTTTACCCCAGAGGTGGAGGTGATGTTATGTGGACATGCTACGATTGCCTGTGCCTTGGTGCTGTACGATGAATTAGGCTATACAAAAAATGAAATTTTATTTGAAACAAAAAGTGGAAGAATAAGTGTTAGGAAGGAAAATAAAATGTTTGTGCTAAACTTTCCGAAAGATGAGCCGGTTTGGGTTGAAGAAGTGCCGTGGCAACTAATTGAAGGATTAAATTGTTCGATTGTTGAAGTGTGGAAAGGTAATACTGACTACATGGTGGTAATACAAACTCAAAGTGAAATTGAACAACTCAAGCTCGATCTGCAAGTAATCAGTACGATAGAAGCAAGAGGTGTAATAGTTACTTCCATTGGTGATGAAGTTGATTTTGTTTCTCGTTTTTTTGCTCCACAGTCTGGAATTAATGAAGATCAGGTAACGGGTTCTGCACACGCTTTGCTTACGCCTTATTGGGCAAATAAATTAAATAAAACCACCTTTTATGCCCGACAATTATCAAAAAGGGGTGGCAACTTAAAATGCAGATTGCTCGATGATAGGGTTGAAGTTGCAGGAACTGCCAAATTGTATTTGAAAGGTCAAATCTTTATAGAATGAAAATACACAGTCTTAAACTGAAAACAAGAAACCTGAGTGCCATTGAGCTTTTTTACGGCAAACAGCTGGGGCTGCTTTATTCAAAAAGCAATGATTCTGTTATTCAGTTTAAGATTGGAGATTCTATGCTGATTTTTGAACAAGCAGACAGCATGCTAAATTATTGTTATCATTTTGCTTTTAATATTCCTTGTAACCAACTTGAAAATGCAATAGAATGGATTGGCAACTATGTTAATTTATTGCCTGTTGATAATGTGGGGAATCAAATTGCAAATTTCACTAATTGGAATGCTCGTTCCATTTACTTTTTTGATCCTGTGGGTAATATTGTTGAGTTTATAGTGCGGTTTAATCTTAAAAACGAAGTGTCCGAAGTATTTTCAGCAAATTCATTATTGAGTTTAAGTGAGATTGGAATTATTGTTAGTGATATTAATGTTGCAATTGCGGATTTTAAAGAACGCTATGAACTTAAGGTTTTCGTTCCCTCTACTGCATCTGATCATTTTGTGGCAATGGGTAATGATAGGGGGCTGTTTATTCTTTCCACTTTAAACCGGCATTGGTTTCCTACTAAAATTCCGGCCGTATCTTATCCAACGGAGGTTAGATTTGAGAATGAAAAGGGCATGGTTTACGAAATAATGTTTTAAAATTTGCATATTATTAATGTTTTATTTTGAATTGTTAATAAAAGTTTTAAGTTTGCGTTAGATAATTAATAATAGTGAAAGTCGCGCAATTAAATATTGATACTTTAACCATCACCGCCCTGGTGATTGTTTGCGCTATTTCTATTATTACCACCACAATTATTACCCCTTTGGGGGTATAAGTATATAATTCCGCGCCTTAGGGCATTGTATTAAGTTAATCAATCCATTACCTTTTAGAAGCCAGAAGTTTAAGTTTTGGTCTAAGTCTATTTTATACAATTATGAGAGTTTTAAAATTTGGTGGCTCATCTGTTGAATCGGCAGAAAACATAGAAAAAGTTGTATCCATAGTTAAGAAAAAATCAAAAGAAGATAAGCTTGCAGTAGTCGTTTCAGCGTTGAGAGGGGTGACTGATATGCTAATAGCGGCAGGAACAGCCGCTTCAAAATCTGAAGAAAGTTATAAAGAGCTTTTGAGTGAGATAGAAAACCGTCATTTGGCAGAGGTTCGAAAACTCATTCCAATAGCAGGACAGAGTTCAGTTTTAAGCCAAGTGAAAAAGATATTGAATGATTTGGAAAATACCTGCGAGGGTGTATTTCTGATTGGTGAACTTTCGGCTAAAACTCTGGATAAGATAATGTCAAAAGGAGAATTATTATCCTCATACATCATTTCAGAGAAAATGAAGTCAGATGGATTGAATGCTTCTTTGAAAGATTCAAGGGATCTGATAAAGACTGACGCTCGTTTTGGAAAAGCATCGGTTGATTTTGAAACTACCAATTTGCGTGCATGGCAATATTTTAATCAAGCAAGCGATATAACTGTATTGCCTGGGTTTGTTGGTTCCTCAGAAAGTGGTGAAACCACTACTTTGGGCCGAGGAGGTTCCGATTATACTGCTGCGATTATTGCCGGAGCTTTAAATGCTGATGAGTTGGAAATATGGACAGATGTTAGCGGTATGATGACTGCTGATCCACGACTGGTTATTCAGGCTTACCCCATTGAGCAAATTTCTTATGGCGAGGCGTTTGAGTTGTCGCATTTTGGCGCCAAAGTAATTTATCCGCCAACTATTCAACCTGTTTTAGAAAAGAAAATTCCAGTTTGGGTAAAAAACACCTTTGCTCCTGATGACTCAGGTACCTTGATTCATGAAAATGGACAAAGCAATGGTAAAGATACTATGGTAAAAGGTATATCAAGTATTGATAAAATTGCTTTGCTGAGTTTGGAAGGAAGTGGTATGGTTGGAGTTCCCGGATTTTCGAAGAGACTCTTTGAATCATTGGCTCATCAAAATGTCAATGTTATTTTAATTACTCAAAGTTCATCTGAGCACTCAATTTGTGTGGCAATTAATGATGCCGACGTTATTAAAGCAAAGACAGCTATAGATAGCGAGTTTGCCTATGAAATCAGCGTGAAAAAAGTTGATCCGGTAATGATTGAGCGTGATCTCTCAATCGTGGCCCTTATTGGTGATAAGATGAAGAATCATGCCGGGGTTAGTGGTAAAATGTTTAGTGCCTTAGGTCGAAATGGTGTAAATATCAGGGCAATAGCGCAAGGATCTTCTGAGAAAAATATATCCACTGTAATTAATCAAAAGGATGTGAAAAAAGCGCTTAACGTGATTCACGAGGCCTTTTTCGAAACTCCAACTAAACAATTGAATTTGTTTATTGCAGGTGTTGGTAATGTTGGTGGCAAACTGCTCGATCAGCTTGGGAAGCAGGTGAAATTTCTAAATGAAGAGCTGCGTTTGAATGTACGTGTGGTTGGATTAGCCAATTCGAAAAGGATGGTTTTTGATGATGAGGGAATTTGTCTTGAAAGCTGGAAAGAACAGTTGGCCAATGGGCAAAATATGTCATTAAGTGAATTTGCCAAGCATGTCAAGGCAAAGAATATGCGTAATAGTGTGTTTGTTGATAATTCGGCAAGTGAAGAAGTGGCAGGTGTGTATAAAGACTATTTAAAGAACAGTATTTCTGTTGTTACCTGTAACAAAATTGCCGCCGCATCTGAATATCAGAATTATCGAAGTCTAAAGCTAGCCGCAATGGATCATAACGTTTCGTTCTTATTTGAAACAAATGTTGGTGCCGGTTTGCCAATTATCGGAACATTAAATGACATGGTTCGTAGTGGTGACCGTGTCCGTAAAATTGAAGCCGTTCTTTCTGGGAGTCTAAATTTCATCTTTAATAATTTTAAAGCAGAGGTGTCTTTTGATGAGATAGTTCGCCAAGCACAGGCCGAAGGTTACACTGAGCCTGATCCGCGGATTGACTTAACTGGTACCGATGTTAAACGAAAAATATTGATCTTGATAAGAGAAAGTGGTGTCGCAATGGAAATGGATGATATTGAAACCGTTCCATTTATGCCGGCAGATTGCCTTGAAGGAACCGTTGATGATTTTTTTGAGAAATTGAAAGAGCATAAACAGGTTTTCGATGACTTATACAAGGTTGCAGAAACAAAAGGTGAAAAATTGAAGTTTGTGGCTTCTTACGATAATGGAAAGGCTTCTGTTGGTTTAAGATCAGTTGCTCCAGATCATCCTTTGTACAAGCTGGACGGAAAAGACAATATCGTTTTGTTTACCACCGATCGCTATCATGATCAACCATTAATTGTAAAAGGAGCAGGCGCGGGAGCCGATGTTACTGCGTCAGGCATCTTTGCTGATATAATCAAAACGGTTTTATAGATAGACGGCGAACTACCATGTTGTTAGGTGTGTTTACTACCTGTTTGTTTCTCAAAAAATAATTCGAATGAACGAAATAAAGATATTTTCTCCCGGTACTGTTGCCAATGTGGCCTGTGGTTTTGATGTTATGGGTTTTGCTTTGGATAGCCCGGGAGATGAAATGATTGTGCGTCGTATCAATGAAAGAGTAATTAAAATTGTTAAAGCAGAAGGATTTAATCTTCCGCTTGATGCCAATAAAAATGTGGCCGGAGTGGCCTTGCTTTCAATGTTAAACGAGGTAAAAGATGAAGTGGGGTTTGAAATAGAGATCTTCAAAAAGATAAAGCCAGGAAGCGGTATTGGCTCCAGCGCTGCCAGTTCAGCGGGAGCTGTTGTCGCGGCAAATAAACTATTGGGTGACCCGTTTTCAAAAACAGATTTAGCTCGATTTGCCATGGAAGGCGAACGGTTGGCTTCAGGTACGGCTCACGCTGATAATGTTGCCCCTGCTATTTTCGGAGGTTTCACATTGGTGCGTAGTTATCAACCACTGGATATTATTAGTATTGATACACCTGATGAGCTTTTTGCTACGGTTATTCACCCTCAAATTGAGGTGAAAACTTCTGACGCACGTGAAATATTAAAGCGAAATGTATTACTGAAAGATGCTATTCGCCAGTGGGGTAATGTGGGAGGACTTGTAGCCGGCTTAATGAAATCTGACTATGATTTAATCAGTCGATCTCTTGAAGACGCAATTGTTGAGCCGATTCGATCGATTTTGATTCCTGCTTTTCAAGAGGTAAAGCTCAAATCAAAAGAAGCAGGTGCTTTAGGAGGAGGGATTTCAGGTTCAGGTCCTTCTGTTTTTATGCTTAGCCGCGGACAAGAGACCGGAGAAAGGGTAAAAATGGTGATGGCTGAAATTTACGATAAGGTAGGGATTGAATATGATATCCATCTCTCAAAAGTGAATAAAGAGGGCGTGAAAATTATTAGTTAATCTTTCATAGATTCTGATCAAAAACAAGTTCTTCTACGATCTAAGATCTATTGAACTAATCAGTTTAAATTAGGAAAAACATGAACTACTATAGTTTAAATCATAATGCTCCGAATGTAAAATTCAGTGAAGCGGTAATACGTGGATTGGCTCCTGATAAAGGCTTATATTTTCCTGAGGCAATAACTCCCTTGTCCAAAGATTTTATTGAGAATATTGAGAGTTATAGCCATGAAGAGATAGCTTTTGAAGCGGTTAGGCAATTTGCAGGAGATGAGTTAAGTGAAGCAGAATTAAAGCGAATTGTGGCTGAAACTGTCAGTTTTGACTTTCCTTTAGTGCAAGTCGAACCTAATGTGTATTCGCTTGAGCTTTTTCATGGGCCAACATTGGCTTTTAAAGATGTAGGAGCTCGCTTTATGGCGCGCTGTCTGGGTGCTTTTTCAAAGTTTGATGAGAAAAAGGTCACAGTTTTGGTTGCAACATCAGGAGATACCGGAGGCGCCGTTGCAGATGGCTTTTTAGGTGTTCCAGGTGTGGATGTGGTAATTCTTTACCCGAGTAAGAAGGTTAGTGATATTCAGGAAAAACAACTGACAACCCTCGGTCAGAATATTAGTGCATTGGAAGTTGAAGGTACTTTTGATGATTGCCAACGAATGGTAAAAACAGCTTTTCTTGATGAAGAGCTGACTAGTGTACTTAATTTAACTTCAGCAAACTCAATTAATGTTGCTCGTTGGCTGCCACAAATGTTCTATTACTTTTTTGCCTATCGTCAACTTAGGGATAAGTCAAAGAAATTAGTGGTTTCAGTTCCTAGCGGTAACTTTGGAAACATTTGTGCTGGAATGGTTGCTAAAAAGTTGGGGTTGCCAATAGATTTGTTTGTAGCTTCAACAAATGCCAATAAAGTAGTGACCGAGTATTTGCAAACTGGTAATTATTCTCCTAAAGCTTCGGTTCAAACTATTTCAAATGCTATGGATGTGGGTGACCCAAGCAATTTTGTACGTATAGAACAGCTACATAATAAGGATTTTGATTTGCTTAAATCTTCTTTATTAAGCTTTAGCTATACTGACGATGAAACTCGTGAAGCGATACGTTTAGTTCATAAAGATACTGGTTATACGCTAGAGCCGCATGGAGCCGTAGGCTACCTAGGTTTGAAAGCTGCTCTTAGAGAGGCCCCTGAGATGCAGGGAGTTTTTCTAGAAACAGCACATCCTTGTAAGTTTATCGATGTGGTTGAACGTACTTTGAAAGAAAAGGTAATTATACCTGCCAAATTGGAAAGTTTGTTGCTTAAGGAGAAAGTGTCAATTTTGATCAAAAATGATTATCAGCAATTGAAAGAGTACCTTTTGAAAAAGGGTTGATCATCAATTGGTATAGCTTTTTTTTTAGAAAACTAATGTGAGTTTTATTACGTTAATTGATATAATTTGTTTATCTTTTTAACTAAAACTTACATTAGTTTTTACATTTTTAAAAGCAATCTATAATCCGTTCTCTTATGAATCAAAAACGCACTCTCTCGTTTTGGCTACTCATTGCTTTATGTTGGGCAGCTCCAGTCTTAGTAACCACTTCATGTAAAAAAAGTACTTCTTCCGAAACCGTTGAGCCAAAGCATGGTGATGTGCGAGACAGTGTTTACATGGTTGCAGAAACTTTTTATTTATGGGTAGATAATCTGCCTAATGCAGAATCATTTAAGCCAACTTCCTACCCAGGACCCGATGAAGTTATTGAAAAAATTAAAACTTATAGTCCATTATTAAATGGAAAGAATATTGATCGGTATAGTTTTGGGTTGCCGGAGGCTGAATACGAAAACTTAGCTAATGCCAATGAGTCTGACTATGGTTGTGGATTTAAGTTTGTCCGGCCCTCAGCCAATGATTATTCTGATGATTTGCGGATTACATATGTTTATAAGAATTCCCCAGCAGGGAGTCAGGGGGTGCAGAGGAGCTGGCGTGTATTGTCAATTAATGGTATAGCAGCAAATACTAATAACATAAGTGCCCTTAATAATGCTTTAAATAGCACCGGTTCAGTTTCGTTTCAAATGAGGACACCTGCAAATGAAACGAAGAATCTAAATCTTATGGCAGCAACTTATACGGCTAATACTGTAATAAAAAGTTCTGTAATTGATTTGGGGACAAAAAAAGTGGGCTACATTATGTTCAATACTTTCTTTGGGACTGCTATACAGGAAATTGAAGCTGCATTTAATGATTTTGTGGCAAAAGGAGTGACCGATGTTGTAGTGGATCTTCGTTATAATGGCGGAGGCAGGGTTGATATAGCCCAGCACTTTGCTAATCTTCTTGCTCCTGAAAGCGCTAAAGGGAAGGTAATGTATACCGAACAGCACAATGCATTGTTAACTACCGAAGGTTGGAATGAAACTATTAATTACGATAATTCTGCAAGGAAATTGCCTTTGTTGCAAAAAGTTGCATTTATTGGGACTTCAGGAACTGCATCGGCAAGCGAGCTGATGATCAATGTACTTAAGCCTTACTTAGGCGAGAGTCAGAAACTTTTTGGATCTACTACTTATGGTAAGCCTGTTGGCTTTTATCCTATTACAATAAATAGAAAACTACCTGATGCTTATACAACATTAATTGTTGCCGTAAAATCAATAAATTCTCAGGGGGGCAGTGATTACTATCAAGGTTTTGCTCCTGATGCGCTAGCGGTTGATGATGTAACTAGGGATTTTGGTGATCCAGAAGAAGCTTCATTGAAGGCTGCGCTCAACTGGATTCAAACGGGGACTATTACTACTGCAACTGTTGCAACGCAATCGCTCCTGCGCTTAAGCCCAATTGTGGATGCGGCTAACTCTAAACTCGATCATGCGTTTAAAGGATCGATTTTCAAAGAAAAATAGTGGCGACGAGATAGTGTATATTTTGAGGGTAAGTCAAATTTTGGGCTTACCCTTATTTATTAAGTATTTATGTAGATAAATTGACAAAAGTCATATCAAAGGCTTGGAAAAAGTCTAAATTTGCCCGTCTATAATTAATAATTTTTTTAGTCAAAATAGTAACATGGAATACCGCATAGAAAAAGACACTATGGGCGAAGTGCAGGTTCCTGCCGATAAATTCTGGGGTGCTCAAACCCAACGCTCAATTGAGAACTTTAAAATTGCTCAGGATATTAATAAAATGCCTAAAGAGGTTGTTAAAGCATTTGCATACTTAAAACATGCAGCAGCCTTAACCAATCTTGATGCTGGTGTTTTACCAAAAGAAAAAGCTGATTTAATTGGAAAGGTTTGCGAAGAAATTTTAACGGGTAAACTTGATGATCAATTTCCGTTAGTTGTTTGGCAAACTGGATCAGGAACCCAGTCGAACATGAATGTAAATGAGGTAATTGCTTACCGTGCACATGTTTTAAACGGGGGTAGTTTAGCTGATAAGGAAAAGGTTTTAAATCCTAATGATGATGTGAACAAGTCGCAGTCGTCAAATGATACATTCCCTACAGCTATGCACATTGCGGCGTATAAAATGTTGATGGAGACCACTATTCCGGGGATTGTTAAACTGCGTGATACATTGGCTGCTAAAGCAGAAGCATTTAAGCATGTTGTAAAGATTGGTCGTACGCACTTCATGGACGCCACTCCTTTAACTTTAGGTCAGGAGTTCTCTGGGTACGTTTCTCAATTGAGTCATGGTTTAAAGGCGATCAATAATACTTTGGCTCACCTTTCAGAGTTAGCGTTAGGCGGAACAGCGGTAGGAACAGGTATCAATACTCCAAAAGGATATTCTGAAAACGTATCTAAACATATTGCCCAATTAACAGGACTTCCATTCATTACTGCGGAAAATAAATTTGAAGCCCTTGCTGCACACGACGCAATTGTTGAGGCTCATGGTGCTTTAAAAACCGTTGCTGTTAGTTTGATGAAGATCGGTAACGATATTCGTATGCTTTCATCTGGTCCTCGTTCAGGTATCGGTGAAATTCATATTCCTGATAACGAACCAGGTTCTTCAATTATGCCAGGAAAAGTTAACCCTACGCAATGCGAAGCAATGACAATGGTTGCTGCTCAGGTGTTGGGGAATGATGTAGCAATTAATGTGGGTGGTTCAAATGGTCATTTTGAGTTGAATGTTTTCAAGCCGATGATGATTTACAACTTCTTGCACTCAGCACGTTTGATTGGTGACGTGTGTGTGTCATTCAATGATAAATGTGCTCTAGGTATTGAGCCTATTGAAAAAAATATTCAAAACCACCTGAATAATTCCTTAATGCTGGTGACATCATTAAATACCAAAATTGGCTATTACAAAGCAGCAGAAATTGCTCAAACGGCTCATAAGCAAGGGAAAACCCTTAAAGAAACTGCCGTTGAGTTAGGTTATGTTACCGCAGAACAATTTGATGAGTGGGTTAATCCAATTGATATGGTTGGAGAGCTCAAGTAGTTGAGATATTGAATTGCAATTATTAGGAAATTTAATAATTACTTAAAGCCTTCATCCAAGCAGATGAAGGCTTTTTAGATTACTTTTGACTAGTTGAAAAATAGGTTCATGAAGTCAATAAAACTTACTTCCTTAGGATTAATCGTATTATTCTTATTAACTATTCTTGCTCCACAAACTTCCCAGGCTTGGGGTAAAACAGGTCACCGCTTAATAGGTGAAATTGCCGATCGTCATTTAACTAAAAAGACAAAAAGAGCCATTAACAAAATCTTAGGTACAGAATCAGTTGCCATGGTGAGTGATTGGTCCGATTTTATTAAGTCGGATCGTAAATATGACAGTACACAGGTTTGGCATTACATAAATTTAGAAGATGGACTTACCTGTGAACAGATAAAGGAAAAGTGTGCAAATGATTCAGTAAATCTTGCTTTTGCTATTCGAAAGATGACTTCAATTTTAAAGGATCAGCAAAGTTCAAGTGAATTAAAGAAAGATGCATTGCGATTTTTAATTCATTTAGTGGGAGATGCTAATCAACCTATGCACATTGGTCGCCCAACTGATAAGGGCGGAAACGATATTAAAATGACTTGGTTTAAAAAAACAACCAACTTGCATCGTATTTGGGATGATGATCTTATTGAGTTTCAGGACTTGAGCTATACTGAATATGCAACTGCTCTAAATCATCCTACACAAGCTCAAATAGAGGCTTGCCAGTCTATTGATCCTTCTGATTGGTTTTGTGAAACCTATGGATTGAGTAGAAAACTTTATCAAAATGCTGAGAAAGAAACTGATATTGGTTACAAGTATAATTATGTGTTCCTTTCGGCTTTAAATGAGCAACTGCTTAAAAGCGGATTGCGTTTGGCCAATGTTTTAAATGAGATTTATAGATAAAGTTCTAAGAAGACAAGGAAAACCGTTCTTTATTTGTTTTAAAGGCATTTTATTGGCCTCAATCTTGCTGTAAATAAAGCATAACAAATAAATATAGGGTGGTGCAAAATAGCTGCAAACCAAAAAATGTTATCTTTGTTATTATTAGTGCTTTTGAACTCAATGTTTTAAAGTGCTTTTGGTTGATATGTGGAAAAAAAGGACCGCTGTGGTTGGAAGATTAATTCTATCTTTTCAATAGTTAAAACCAGCCTGTTAAACTTTTCGTTTAATACCATACAGGGTGCTGAATTTCAATACGTTTCGTTCTTTTTAACCTTTTGTGGACTAATCAATGTTTGACGACGATTTTGAATTTGACAATCCGGAAGAAGCACGCTCTTCGGTTGAACGGTATGAGGAGATGATTCGAAATAAGGACCAGTATTTCTTTGATGCCGATGCATTTGAAAAGATTATTGATTACTATATCGAAAAGAATGATCCAGTAAAAGCCTTACAAGTTGTAGAATATGCACTTAACCAGCATCCGTACGCTTCTAGCTTTTTTGTAAAGCAGGCTCAATTGTTTATAATGACCAATCAAACGGCCAAAGCATTTAAAATGCTGGAAAAGGCTGAAAGTTTGGAAACCTCCAATCCTGATATTTACATTTTAAGGGGTACCCTTCTCGAAAATCAGGATCGCCACCAGGAAGCACTGGAAAACTATCAGCAAGCGTTATTGTATGCTGAAGACACAGATGAGATTTGTCTGCAGATTGCATACGTTTATCAAAATCTTGGAAACTATGAAGATGCTATTGTCTTCTTAAAGCGATGCCTGGAAACCAATATGGAAAACCAGGATGCACTTTATGAACTTGCTTTCTGCTATGATGTGTTAGACAGGCAGGAAGAAAGTATACGGTTTTATGAACAGTATATTGATGAAGAACCTTATTCTTATGCCGCTTGGTATAATTTAGGGAATGCTTACATCAAGCTCGAAATGTATGAAAAAGCTATTGATGCTTATGATTATGCAATACTGATTAAGGAAAACTTTGCGGCAGCATATTTTAACAAAGGCAATGCTTTAGTTGGGCTTGAACGTTATATGGAGGCTATTAGTGTTTACCGTCAAACGTTTGAGTATGAGCAACCTGATGCTGAAACCTATTGTTGCATGGGTGAGTGTTATGAAAAACTGGAGATGATGGATGAGGCCCGTTCCTTCTATAAAAAAGCAGTGAAGCTCGATGCTCGTTTAGCAGAAGCCTGGTTTGGTATTGGGGTAACGCTTGATTTTGAGGAGCGCTGGTTCGAGTCATTGCATTTTTATAAGAAAGCATTGGAGTTAGATGCTAATAATCCAGAATATTGGTTTGCTTTGGGTGATTCATATTCAAAACTTGGCAACGTTGAAGAAGCTGAACATGCTTACGAAAAGGTTATGGAATTAGCTCCTGATGATGTTGAGATCTGGCTCGATTATTCTTCATTAATGTTTGAAGAGGGAAAGTTTGATGAAGCTATTGCCATTATTTCTGAAGGTATTAAAGTAAACACACAGTCGGCGGAACTTTATTACCGTATGGTCGCTTACTTGTTTGCAAATGGTCAATACAATGAAGCCGTAAGCTATTTAGAGCAGGCTTTGGTAGCCGATCCTGAAAAATGCGAGTTGTTATTTGACTATTTGCCACAATTGCAGAATAATAAAGTGATCATTGATATCATCAATCGATATATATCGTAATAATACTTTTGCATGCCAATAAAATTACTTTACAATGCAAAATCCCTGGAGGAAGCATTCCTATCCGGGGATTTGTTTTAGTAAAAGAAATGTTTCTTTCTGTGATTTAATTGCTTATAGGAATTCAGGTTGGATGGCATAATTAAATGGGTATTTATTCGTTGGCAAAATTATGCGAGTTTGTATCGCTAAAACATTTGGTATTTTAAACACTTAGGCTTTATTTTGTGGAGCCTAAAAAAGGGGGGGACTCCCCCGAAAGATTTAGTTAATTTGAAATGAATTATACCTTGAAGTACGTTCCGGACAGAGAAGCAAAACCTCGTGAGAAGGGTATAACCATGGTTATGGACAAAGGTTTGAGTGTGAATGAGATTGAGAATTTCCTTTCAGTTTCAGGTAATCACACCGACCTTGTAAAACTTGGTTGGGCCACCTCATTTGTAACCCCAAATCTGCAAGATAAATTAAACGTTTACCGTCAGGCCGGTATCCCGGTATATTTTGGCGGAACCTTATTCGAAGCATTTATTATACGTGGTCAGTTTGACGATTATCTTCGCATACTCGAACGTTATAATATGGAATATGCTGAAGTTTCAGACGGTTCAATTATTATTCCGCATGATGTTAAGTGTGAGTATATCCGTAAGCTGAAAGAAAAAGTAACCGTTATTTCAGAAGTGGGATCTAAAGATGACACTGTAATTATTCCTCCATATAAATGGATTCAGCTGATGCAAGCTGAGATCGATGCCGGTTCATGGAAAGTAATTGCGGAAGCACGTGAAAGTGGAAATGTTGGTTTGTTCCGTGGAAATGGTGAGGTGCGCTCAGGTTTAGTAGAGGAGATCTTGACTAAAATTCCTCAAGAAACAATTATTTGGGAAGCGCCTCAAAAATCACAACAGGTATGGTTTGTGAAATTATTGGGAGCTAATGTGAATTTAGGAAATATCGCTCCAGCAGAGGTTATACCTTTGGAAACAGTTCGTCTTGGATTAAGAGGGGATACCTTTAATCATTTCCTGAAAGACTTTGATATTCCTGTTTTATAGAATAAACTCTTAAAACATTGTAGGGGCGGAAACTATTATCGTTGTTTTCCGCCTTTTTTTTACCATAAATTCATGAAAAAATTCGGGCTCATAGGTTATCCTCTTTCTCATTCATTTTCAAAGAAATATTTCACTGAGAAGTTTTTAAAAATGGGGTTGTCAGATCACCAGTATGACTTATACCCCATTGAGCAAGCTGAAATGTTGCAGGAAATTCTTGATAATAATCCGGAGATAAGAGGCATTAATGTTACCATTCCTCATAAAATAGCAGTTATTCCATTATTAAGTAGGGTTGATGATTCTGCCAAGGGAGTTGGTGCTGTAAATGTGATAAAGGTTGAACGCGATTCTAATGGTATGCCGATACTTATTGGTTACAATTCTGATGTGTATGGTTTTAGGGAATCATTGAAACCATTGCTGAAACCGCATCATAAGAAAGCACTCATTCTGGGAACGGGAGGAGCGTCTAAGGCTGTAGAATATGCCTTAAAGGAATTGAATATTGAATATAGATTTGTATCACGGGAAGGAGATATCAATAAATTAATTTATAGTGAGCTTGATGAGGCAACTTTAAATGAATATACAGTTATTGTAAATTGCTCCCCGCTAGGTACATACCCTAATGTGGAAAGTTGTCCAGCTATCCCTTATGAATTTCTGACATCAAACCACTTATTATTCGACTTGGTTTATAATCCGGAAGAGACTTTATTCATGAAAAAAGGTAAAGAACACGGAGCTGCAGTAAAAAACGGGCTGGAAATGTTACACTTGCAAGCCGAACGGGCTTGGGCTATTTGGAATGGATAGAGTCGAACTTCTTACTTCATCATCTAAATTGTACCTTGCGCTATTTATTTTATGATTGTGCTTAATAAATCAAACCTTTTAAAACTAGCAAGCCGGTTGACTGTTTTGGGTATACTTGGAATTTTTTTATTTCTGAATGCCTGTCAGCAATCTGCGTCCACCCCCAAACCCCGCGGCTATCATCGTATTGATTTTCCTAAGAAAGCATATGTACACTACGACGGAGGTTGTTCATACAGTTTTGATATTCCTGTATATGCTAATGTAACACCTGATGTATCAGCTGAAGCAAGGCCTTGCTGGATAAATATTAACTATCCCCAGTTTAACGGTAAACTACACATTACTTATCATGATTTTGATAATGATCAGAAGAGATTTAACCAATTAACTGAATATAGCCGTGAATTGGTTTTTAAACATACCATCAAGGCTACTTCTATTGACGAAAGCATAATTAAAGATAATAAACGCAGGGTTTATGGTACTTATTACACAATTGGTGGTAATACGGCTTCTTCCCTTCAGCTTTATTTGACCGACAGTACAAAACATTTTTTGCGTGCAGCATTATACTTCAGATCGGAACCTAAGCTTGATTCTATTCAGCCGGTTTTAGATTTTATAAAGAAAGATATAGATGTTATGCTTAAGACTTTTAAGTGGAAAAATTAAGGCTTAATAAGTTCGATTTTGTATAAATAAGCGACAAAAAACTTAAAGTAATTCGTTTCAAACTTTATGATACAAGTACATTATTTAACATTCAATCCTTATCAGGAGAATACATATATACTTTTTGACGAAACAAAGGAATGCCTAATCATTGACCCAGGATGTTATAATGCCGGTGAGCAAAACGAATTGGTTGGCTTTATCAAAAGTAATGGATTAAAACCAGTAAAATTGATTAATACGCATTGTCATATTGACCATGTTTTGGGCAATAAATTCGTGTTTGATAATTTCGGGTTGAAACCAAATTTTCATAAAGACGAGCAGTTTATTTTAGATGCAATACCTGGTTATGCACCATCAATGGGAATGCATTATGAACTTTCTCCAGCTGTAGAGTGCTATCTTGAGGATGGAGAGGTAATTTCTTTTGGTAATTCATCAGTTGAATGCATTTTTACTCCAGGGCATTCTCCTGGTAGTCTTTCTTTTTATAGTAAAGCCGATGGCTTTGTAATTGGAGGCGATGTGTTATTTCACCAAAGTGTGGGTCGTACGGACTTACCGGGAGGCAATTTTCAGGTATTAAAGAGAAGTATTGAAGATCGCTTATTTCCGTTAGGAGATGAGGTGAAAGTATATCCGGGCCATGGCCCTGCTACAAGTGTCGGTTTTGAACGTTTGCACAATCCGTTTTTATAATATCGATAGAACTTAAATGAAACTGGCGTTATTTTTTGCTAAGCGATACCTGTTTTCTAAAAAATCGACCAATGCCATCAATATTATTTCTGGCATATCCATGCTTGGCGTTTTAATTGGTTCGGCGGCCTTAATTATTATCTTGTCGGTTTTCAATGGCTTTGAAACATTAGTTTTATCGTTATACAATCGCTTTTCGCCAGATTTAAAAATTGAGACTGTAAAAGGGAAAACCTTCAATCCTAAATCGTCTGCATTCAAGGAATTGCAAAGTAGCAAGGAATTGTTGTTTTATGTCGAAGGCTTGGAGGAAAAGGCCTTGTTACGCTTTGGTAAAAATCAGTACATAGCTACAATTAAAGGGGTTAGTGATGATTTTCTTAAAACTCACGCACTTGATTCAATGATTATTCGAGGTAGGGCGGAGTTAGGTACTGATGAGGAACCGAGGGCTATTATTGGTAGTGGGGTTGAATATTATTTGGCAATGAATATTAGTTCCGATGAGCCAATGACGATTTATTCTCCGCGGAAAAATATGGGCTCATCCATTGATCCTACCAATGATTTAAGCCGTAACGATATCTATGTATCAGGGGTGTTTCAAATTCAACAGGATTTTGATCTGAAATATGTATTGGTTCCACTTGCATTTGCTCGGAACCAATTAGATGAACCTGTCAAAGTTTCATCAGTTGAACTATATCTGAAGAAAGACGTCAATATTGACAAGTATAAAAGTAGTGTACAGCAATTATTAGGGCCAGATTATCTTGTAAGAAATCGCGCGGAGCAAAACGAGTTGTTGTATAAAATATTAAATACCGAGAAATGGGCAGTATATCTCATTCTCACCTTTGTGCTTATTATAGCCATTTGTAATATTATTGGTTCATTAACCATGCTGGTAATTGATAAGAAAAAAGATATTGCCATTTTGTTTAGTATGGGAGCCAACAGTCGTACTGTTCGTTTTATCTTTTTACTCGAAGGCTTACTGATTTCTATGCTAGGAACAATTGCAGGCTTAACCCTTGGCGGACTGTTTTGTCTTCTTCAGAAAAAGTACGGTCTGATAAAATTAGGAGAGTCTGGCACGTTTATGATGGAAGATTATCCCGTTGAAATGTATGGCAAAGATTTTCTGCTGGTTTTTCTGACTGTTTTTGTTATTTCGTTCATTGCTTCAGCTATTGCATCGCGTTTAAGTGTGCGTAATTTCACAAATGTGCGAGAGGAACTTACCGAGCAATAGGTAATTAAGCAACAATCCTTATTTTTGTTATCATCAATCTTTAAACAAAGTACATGAAGTTACATTATATCGGTTCAGCGCCAATCACGCTTGAATTGATCGACACTGTTATTACCCAAGGGTATCAATTGGCTTTATCGGAAGAAGCGACACAGAAAATTAACGATTGCTTCAATTACCTTCATAAGAAAATCAAAGAAAGCAATGCTCCTGTTTACGGTATTAATACAGGTTTTGGTTCATTGCAAAATGTTTCTGTTGAAAATGATGATTTAGAAATACTGCAAAGCAATTTACTTAAATCACATGCATGCGGAACCGGGGATGAAGTGCCACATGAGATTGTGAAGCTGATGGTGTTGCTCAAAATTCAATCATTGAGTTATGGTCATTCAGGGGTTCAGCTTTCAACTGTACAGCGCTTAATTGATTTTTACAACAATGATGTACTGCCTGTTGTTTATACTCAGGGCTCATTAGGAGCATCGGGAGATTTAGCTCCTTTGGCTCATTTATCGCTTCCATTATTGGGTTTGGGAGAGGTTTATGTTGAAGGAAAGCGTAAGGCGGCCTCAGCAATGCTTCAACAGTTTGGCTGGGAACCTTTACACATGAAGGCGAAAGAAGGATTGGCCCTAATTAACGGGACTCAATTTATGAGCGCTTATGGTGTTCATTGCTTGTTGTTAGCTAAAAAATTATCACAAGTGGCTGATGTAGTTGCGGCAACCTCAATTGATGCTTTTGATTGTCGTATTGATCCATTTAATGAGCTGATTCATCAAATTCGCCCACATAGAGGACAACTTAATACTGCCAAGTTTGTATCTGAAGTACTTGAGGGAAGCGAGCTTATTAATCAACCAGGAAAACAAACTCAGGATCCATATTCATTTCGTTGTGTTCCACAAGTGCACGGAGCTTCTAAAGATGCAATAAACTATGTGGAATGGGTGTTTTTAACCGAAATAAATGCTGTAACAGATAATCCGAATGTTTTTCCTAATGAAGATCTGATTCTTTCAGGAGGCAATTTCCATGGACAGCCATTGGCCTTGGCTCTTGATTTCTTGTGCCTGGCTTTATCTGAGTTGGGAAGTATCTCCGAGCGAAGAACGTATCAGCTTATTTCAGGTTTAAGAAATCTTCCCGCATTCTTAGTTGCCAAGCCAGGGTTAAATTCAGGGCTAATGATTCCGCAATACACCGCAGCGTCAATAGCCAGCCAAAATAAGCAGTTGTGTACACCTGCATCTGTGGATTCTATAGTCTCTTCAAACGGGCAGGAGGATCATGTAAGTATGGGTGCCAATGCTGCAGTAAAAGCAGGTAAGGTGGTTCAAAATTTGGTATCAATATTAGGTATTGAGTGGCTTAACGCGACACAAGCTCTTGAGTTGCGTAAACCTGTAAAATCCTCACCTTTTATTGAAAAATTATTGACGGAATTTCGGAAAGAAGTGGCCTTTATTACTGAAGACCGACAATTGTCAATTGATATAGAAAAGTCGAAACAGTTTGTGCTTGAAATGATTGTTCGATAATAAGTAAACAAAAAACGGGAAGAGTCTTCCCGTTTTTTGTTTTAAAGCGATCTGCCGATATGTTGCTCAATATAATCAATCAGCGAATGGATACATTTGATATGGATCTCCTGAGCACGGTCGGCGTATTGTGAGTGCGGAGCCCGAATTTCGACATCACAAATTTTAGCCATTCTCCCCCCATCTTTTCCAGTTAGGCCAATTATGGTCATTCCTTTTTCTTTGGCTGCAGTTATTGCATTTATAACGTTTTCAGAGTTTCCGCTTGTGCTTATCCCTAACAAAACATCTCCCTCTTGGCCAATTGCGTCAACATAACGTGAAAAAACAAATGCATAGCCATAATCATTGCCCACACAACTCATGTGTGAGGGGTCCGAAATGGATATTGCTGCAAGTGCTTTGCGGTCATTGCGGTAACGACCCGAAAGCTCTTCAGCAAAGTGCATGGCGTCACACATAGAACCGCCATTGCCACAAGAAATGATTTTTTTTCCGTTTCTTAATGCTTTTACCATCATTTGTCCGGCAGCATCAAGTGCCAAAAAATTCTTCTCGTCGTTCAAAAAGGTGTTTAATGCACTTTGTGCCTCTATAAAATGTTGCTTAATCGATTCCAAGTCTTAAGTTGATGTTTTTAGTATGTTCAATGCATCAGTAATCAAAAATAGGGTTTAAAATTAATACTTGAGCACTCTTTTTTAAGTGGATGAAACGGTAGTTTATTGGCTGGCAATCAGTTTGTAAATAGCTCCTGTCGGGCTTAACGGTTGCGTGTCTAAACTGGTAAGAACATATAGTTCGTTCGCTTTGTCTTTTCCAAAGCTTAAAACTCTTAGATTACTAGGAGCGTTTTTTACTGTTATCTTTCCTCCTGATCCGTTAGTTGTTATTGCAAAGAAAACGCCGGTCCAGTCCGCAAAGACATATTTGTTCTTAAAGGCAGGTACTTTAGTGCCGTCATAAAAATACCCTCCGGTAATACTTACTCCAGTATTGTGGTCGTATTCATAAATAGGCATTGTTAGCCCTGCAGTGTTGCAGTTTAAAGCAGGATTATAGCAGTGGGAGCCTTCCATGATCCGCCAACCGTAGTTTTTCCCCTTTTCTATAATGTTTACTTCTTCATATGCATTTTGACCTACATCGGCACAAAAAATCCTGCCATTTTTGTCAAAAGTAAATTTCCATGGATTACGCAAGCCATATGCCCAGATTTCAGTGCGTACATTATTCTGACCAACAAAGGGATTGTCAGCAGGTATACTGTAAGGATTCCCACTATTTACATTGATTCGAATGATTTTGCCTAGCAGGTTTGCCAGACTCTGCGCATTTCCAATAGGGCCATGCTGATCTCCGGCTCCGCCACCATCTCCTAATCCTATATATAAATAACCACCTGGGCCAAACTCTAGATGGCCACCGTTATGATTGGCTTGTGGTTGTTCAATTTCCATAATAACCTTTTCCACGGTTTCTGCTTTATTGGGGTTGGTTGATACTTTGTATTCGCCAAGAATACTTTTATGGTCACTTCCGGATTGTGAAGAGGGCGCAGAATAATAAATGAAAAACCTGCCGTTGGTTTTATATTGAGGATGAAAGGCCATGCCCAGAAGTCCTCGTTCAGTGTATTGGGCGTTCATTTCAACCATTTTAGCACTTACATCCAGGAATGGCTCAGAAAGTAGAGTCCCATTGTCTAAGACCATTATGCGGCCTTTTTGTTCAACTATGAATATTCTGTTGGTGCCATCATCCGGTATAGCCATTTCTACAGGAGACTCCAGTCCTTTTGTAACTAATTGGAGTGCAACGTTGGGACCTAATGGTTCTGTATCGGACTTATTGTCATTGCTTTTTGATGAGCAGTTAACTAAACTAAAAAAGCTCATTAAGCAAATTAAAACCAGGAATTCAGGATGTTGTTTCATGCCTGAATTTACGTTTTAATTTGGTAATGAGCCAGTTAGTTGTTTTGATAAATATTATGATGCTAAAATTCCCACCATGCGGAGCATTTCAGGGTCCATTTTTGATGTATCTTTGATAGCTTCAGCAAATGGTGTAAAAACAATCTTCTTATCGATTTTACCCACCATTACACCTTTTTTACCTTTCAATAAAGCCTCTACAGCATGAAAGCCGAGTTCACTTGCTAACATACGATCAAAGCATGAAGGAGAGCCTCCGCGTTGAATATGGCCCAAAACGGAAACTTTGGTGTCAAATTGAGGAAGTCTTTCTTTTACTTTTTCAGCAACGGCAAAAGCCCCTCCTGCTTCATCTCCTTCTGCTACAATAATAATTTTAGCTGATTTACGACGACCTTTTTCCAAACGTTCATATAATCGTTCCAGGTCGAATTTTACTTCAGGAAGTAATATAGCCTCTGCTCCTGCCCCAATTCCAGTTGCTAAGGCAATTTGTCCTGAGTCCCTCCCCATTACCTCTACAAAGAATAAACGGTCATGAGATTCTGCTGTGTCACGAATAGCATCAACGGCTTTAATAACAGTATTGATTGCAGTATCATAACCAAGTGTATAATCGGTGCCTAATAAATCATTGTCAATTGTTCCTGGAGTACCTACTGACGGAATTCCATATTCTTTTTCAAAAATGGTAGCACCTGTAAATGTTCCATTTCCTCCAATGGCTACCAATGCATCTATGCCTTGGGCTTTCAAGTTTTCATAAGCTTTCCTGCGCCCTTCAGGAGTCATAAACTCTTGACTACGGGCGGTTTTTAAAATAGTGCCACCCCGTTGAATGATATTGGCTACTGACTGGGCTTCAAGAGGCATGAACTCTCCATTTATCATGCCTTCATAACCTCGCATAATACCCACAACTTCAATATTATGATAGATAGCAGTACGTACTACCGCTCTTACACATGCATTCATGCCCGGGGCATCTCCTCCCGAAGTAAAAACACCTATTCTTTTAATCATCCCGTGAAAATTATAGTTCTTTCTAAATAATAGATCAAAATAATGAACCCTTTTTAATTAGACGTGTAAATTTATGTAAAATTTATAATCTATGAACATCCATAGTATTTAATACTTGCATTGGGATTTGCATAAATTAAAACGGCCTTCTGGTTTTATCCAGAAGGCCGTTCTTTAATATGGTCTAAAAATTACTTCATTGTAAGTTTTTGATTTTCAAAAGCCTGTTTTCCGCTGTCTAGGAAGCGGATGTAGTTTTGAATGTCAGGATTGTAAGCTTGTGGCTCAACCAATGGTTTACCATTATGGTCAATTAACACATAATAAGGTTGTGAATTAGTGTTATAGCTTGAAGCTTGTAAATCACTCCATTTTTTACCTACAGTAGTAATCTTTTTACCTGTGGTTTTTGAAACGTATTGTTCACCTTCTGGCAATTCAGTTCTGTCATCAACGTAAAGAGAAATTAATACGTAATCGCCTTTTAAGCGTTTCAATACTTCTGGGTTAGACCAAACATTAGCTTCCATTTTACGGCAGTTTACACAGCTGTGGCCAGTGAAGTCAATAAATACTGGTTTTCCTGTCTTTTTAGCATGTTCCAAACCTTCTTCATAATCAAAGAATGCGTCGATGCCATGTGGAGCATGGAAAATACCTGCATATTTTTTAGCCGTATGGTCAGCCGGAATATTGTTGTTTCCTCCAGTGGCAACTATTGATAGATCAAAATCCTGAGTTCCCATTGGTGGAGCAAATGCGCTGATTGATTTAAGAGGGGCTCCCCATAAGCCAGGGATCATATAGATCGCAAAGGCAAAAGAAAACAATGAAAGGAATAAACGAGGAACAGAGACATATTGTAGGTCACTATCGTGAGAGAATTTCAGTTTGCCTAACAAATAGAAGCCTAACATCACAAAGATTACGATCCATAATACTAGAAATACTTCGCGGTCAAGAACACCCCAATGGTACGCCAAATCTACGTTTGATAAGAATTTCAAAGCAAAAGCAAGCTCGATAAAACCTAGAACTACTTTTACTGAATTTAACCAACCACCTGATTTAGGAAGGTTTTGCAACCAGCTTGGGAATATTGCAAAAAGTGTAAACGGAATTGCCAAAGCTGTTGAGAAACCAAGCATTCCCATTGCAGGGCCTAAATACTGACCTTTTCTTGCTGCTTCAACTAATAAGTTACCAATAAGTGGTCCGGTACAAGAGAAAGAAGCTAATGCTAAGGCCAAAGCCATAAAGAAAATACCTATTAAACCTCCTTTGTCAGCTTTTTCATCGGCTTTAGTTGCCCATGAGCTTGGTAAAGTAATTTCGAATGCACCAAAGAAAGAGGCTGCAAATACTACCAATACCACAAAGAAAATTAAGTTTGCAATAGCATTACTTGCTAGCTGATTTAGTGCATCTTCACCTAAGGTAATGGTAATACCCAAGCCGAAAACAACATAAATAGCAATGATGGCCAATCCAAAAGTTATAGCTTTTCTAATTCCTGCAGCACGTGAAGGGCTGCGTTTGGTAAAGAAACTTACCGTTAACGGAATCATTGGGAAGATACAAGGCATTAATAATGCTACAAAACCGAATAAAAATCCTTCAATGAAAATACCCATAGTTGAAGGTGATTTTATTACAGCTTGATTACCGTCATTGTTACTAACAGGAACAACTGATGCAGTTGTAGAATCTGCTTTGGTTGTATCAGCTGAAACTGTTATAGCTGGTGATTTCTCCACTGAAGGAGCAACAGCAGTATCTACAGCAGTTTGTGGTTGATTTTTAGTTTTTTCAACCGGGGCAGCAGCCGGAGTTGCTGCTGGGGGTGCTGCAGGAGTTCCCGTAGCAGTAATATTAAATTCGACTTCTTCTGGAGGTAAGCACTGGCTATCATTACAAACCATATACTCTAACGTTCCGGAAATTTTAGTCGAAGGAACTTTTAGTTTAATTTTTTGTTCAAATACTGCTTTACCTTCAAAGTAAGCAATATTCATGCTGAAAGTAGGGTCGAAACCTTTGTGGGGTTTTGTTTTCTCTTCTACTTTACCAATCAATTCATAATCTTTTGAAGGCTTGAATTTAAACGAGGTTGGAACAGGGCCTCCTCCTTCAATAAACTGGGAGTACATATGCCAATTCCCCTCAATTTTAGCAGTTAAAGTTAAAACTGCTTCATCCCCCTTAGTGTTTTTGCTTGAGAACGTCCAAGATACCGGGTTCTCAATTTGTGCAAATGTTGTCATGCTTCCCAGTAGCATTGCCAACAAAAAGAATAATCTCTTCATCTAATTTATCTAATAAGTTCAGGTTAAATCAAAATTGATTTGCCCCAAAAATAGAAATAAAATTTTCAGTTTGTGTAAGTTTTTCATTACTATATAAACTCTACTTCCTTAAAAGAGAACTCTTTAGCTTCATTATTTGCCTGAATAATAAGCTTTCCGACCTCGCTAACCCCAATGATTTCGCCATAAAAAACTTCGCCATTTGCCCTATATAAATCTATCGTGCCCATTCGATATAATTGATTTATGTAGTCATTATTAATTTTATCAACGTTCCCATTCTTCAATTGTAAATACCTTGCTTCAATAAATACGGAAAGTGCATTTAAACAGATTTTAAGATCAAATTCCTTATTACTGATCATGTTGAAAGAGGTAGCTTTTATGTTTTCAGGAAATATTGACTGGTTTACATTTAAACCAACTCCGATTACAGATTGTTTTAAACTAGCTCCTGATAAAAAGTTTTCAATTAAAATACCGCCTAGTTTATTATCTTCCCAATAAATGTCATTAGGCCATTTTATGCTAACTTTGTTGCCAATAAAATGGTTCACACAGTCTGCTACGCCTAAACTGATAACTTTATTAAGTTCGAATTGCTGAGTAGCCGACAAAAAAGAGGGGCAAAGCAGGAAACTTACTGTAAGGTTTTTTCCTGGTTCTGTGATCCATTGATTATTTACTTGGCCACGGCCGCTATATTGACGGTCTGCCATAATAACAGTGCCCTCAGGCAATGGCGTAGAATTTGTGAGTAATTCTTTCAAATAGTTATTGGTCGAGTCTATTTCACTTAGTGAAACAAGATTTTGACCTATAAATAATGCAGAATTAGTAGTAAATTGCATTGATTGAGTGTTAAACGAAGTTTGTAAATTTTCAAAGTTAGGTTTTTGAATGGTAAAAAACAGAAGAACTGACGAATCCCAATTGATTTCAGATATTATCATTCATGGTATTCAAGAAAAAAAAGGAAACGAGATTGTGAGGCTAGACCTTCGTAATATATACAGCTCAGTTACCGATTATTTCATCATTTGCGATGCAGAATCTACCACTCAGGTACGTGCAATCGCTAACTCTGTGGAAGATGAGGTGTATAAGGCCCTTAAAGAAGAACCCTGGAGAAAAGAAGGCTTAGATCATTGTGAATGGGTATTATTAGATTATGTTAATGTAGTAGTACACATTTTTAAGAAAGATAAGCGTTTATTTTATGGTGTTGAAGAATTATGGGGGGACGCTGAAATTAAAAATTATCAAAGCGCTTAGTTAAAACAAAATATCAACCTCAGGGTTATAAATTCTAATAATTACTTTTTAATGAGAGATAACAATTCCGAACCTAAAAACTCAAGGGATAAAATGCCTAAGAAGATACTTCCAAAGCCTCCTAAATTTAGCGGACTTTGGATTTACGGAACTATATTGGCTTTAATCATAGGGTTTAATTTATTTTATTCAGGTTCATCGCCTGTAAAAATTACCTATGAGGATTTTGAAACCAAAATGCTTAAAGCTCATGATGTTCAAAATGTCGCCGTTTACAAAAACGGAGAGGCTTATGATTTTTATGTTTATATCAAAGAAGATCGTTTAAAATCTGAGAAATATAAAGAAGTTAGTGGTAAAGGTACATTCGGTTCAAATACTGGGCCTCATTATGTGTTCACCAGCTTTGATTATAAAGCAATCAGAGATAAGATTACCTTGGTTGAGAAAGGGTGGCCAGCCAGCGATCAAGTAAAAATTGAAGATAAGCAAAAGCAGGAGAACTATTTTCTTACTTTTCTTGTACAATGGATTTTACCAATTGCTTTAGTAGCAATCTTCTGGATTTTCATTATGCGTCGTATGACTGGAGGTGGAGGTGGTCCAGGTGGACAGATCTTTAATATTGGTAAATCTAAGGCTACATTATTTGATAAAGAATCACAGGTTAATATCACCTTTAACGATGTTGCCGGGTTAGAAGAAGCCAAATTAGAAGTAATGGAAGTTGTTGACTTCCTGAAATATCCTAAAAAATATACAAGCCTGGGTGGTAAAATTCCTAAGGGCGTGCTATTGGTTGGTCCTCCTGGAACAGGTAAGACATTGTTAGCCAAAGCAGTTGCCGGTGAAGCCCAAGTTCCGTTCTTCTCCCTTTCTGGTTCTGATTTCGTGGAAATGTTTGTTGGAGTGGGTGCTTCGCGTGTTCGCGACTTATTCCGTCAAGCTCGCGACAAGGCTCCTTGTATTATCTTTATTGATGAGATTGATGCGATCGGTCGTGCTCGTGGAAAAAATCAAATTATGGGCGGGAATGACGAGCGCGAAAATACTCTGAATGCCTTACTGGTTGAGATGGATGGTTTTGCAACTGATTCTGGAGTTATCATTATGGCGGCAACTAACCGTCCGGATGTATTAGATTCAGCTTTGTTACGTCCGGGACGTTTTGATCGTCAAATTTCAATTGACAAACCTGATCTAAATGGTCGTGAGGAGATTTTCAAAGTACACCTTAAACCATTGAAACTTGCTCCTGATGTTGATCCTAAAAAATTGTCGGCTCAAACTCCAGGTTTTGCGGGTGCTGAAATTATGAATGTTTGTAACGAAGCGGCCTTAATTGCCGCTCGTCGGAATAAAAAGGAAATCGATATGAAAGATTTCCAAGATGCAATTGATCGTGTAATTGGTGGTTTGGAGAAAAAGAATAAAATCATCTCACCGGAAGAGAAGAGAATTGTTGCTTACCATGAAGCAGGACATGCTATCGCTGGTTGGTTTCTTGAACATGCCGACCCATTGGTGAAAGTTTCTATCGTTCCGCGTGGTGTTGCAGCCTTGGGCTATGCTCAATATCTGCCAAAAGAGCAGTATTTATACACAACCGAGCAACTTGTTGACGGTATGTGTATGACTATGGGCGGACGAGTAGCTGAAGATATTATTTTTGGTAAAATTTCAACAGGTGCACAAAACGATCTAGAGCGTATTACCAAGCTTTCTTATGCCATGGTTACTATTTATGGCATGAATGATAAAGTTGGCAATGTTTCCTTCAATGATCAGCAAGGTGAATATGGTGCGTTCACTAAACCGTATTCAGAAAAAACTTCGGAGTTGATTGACCACGAAGTACGAACATTGATTAATGACATTTATACACGTACGAAGGATTTATTATTAGAAAAGCGTAAAGGATTAGAGGCGTTGGCTCAAAAATTACTTGAAAAAGAAATTCTATTTCAATCCGATTTAGAAGAGATCTTGGGTAAACGCCCATTTGATACACGCACCACTTACGATGAATTTGTAAACAGCGGAAATAATGGAGCAGAGCATCCTTTAGCAGAAGGAAATCAGAATCTTCCTATTGAAGTTGCTAATGCAGAAGATTCGGCTAGTAATTAATATGATCTAAGTAAATAGAAAAGGCTGTCAAATGTTGACAGCCTTTTTTCGTAATAAATCTATAGGAATAGCCTTGGTCAACATAGCTAAAATTAGTCGCTTATACTTAAATTTGCATCACCATGAGAGAAATCTTAGATACCAAGCGTAAAGCACTGAAAATTAATCTTAACGAGCAGATTTATGGAACTTTTGCAGAGATTGGCGCAGGACAAGAAGTAGCCCGTAACTTTTTCTTGGCCGGAGCAGCCTCTGGAACTGTTGCTAAAAGTATGTCGGCCTATGACATGGCTTTTAGTGACGCGATTTATGGAGTGGAGGAGTGCGGTCGTTATGTTTCGCAATCAAGGTTGGAGAAAATGCTGGACCATGAATACGTACTGTTGCCTGAGCGTTTAACAACTGATAAATATAAGAATCGTACGTTCTTTGCTTTTGCTAATACAGTGACTACAATTAACTACGCAAAAACTAATGAAGCACATGGTTGGATTGGATTACGATTTCAGCTAAGGCCTAAATCGGAACCCAACGAAATTCTTTTTCACGTGCGTTTACTCGATAATGAAGCGATGTTGCAACAGAATGTATTGGGGATTTTAGGAGTAAACCTAGTTTATGCGGCTTTTTATCATCATGATGATCCAAAGCTGATGATTGAATCATTGGCAGATAACCTATTCGCTGATTCAGTTGAAATAGATATGATCAGTGTGAAAGGACCAGATTTTGAGCAGGTTAATAACCTGTTGCTCAATATGTATTTAATTGTTAAAGGTTTCTCTGCTGCCGCAATTTTTGGTCCTGAAGGTCAGGTGTACCAGGCGAAAAACCTGTTGTACAAAAAAGACGTGATAATTTACAGAAGACGTTATGGGCAAAAGGCTCCTATAGATAAGGAAAAGCTGGGCAAAGCAATTGAATACATTAAAAAGAATGAAAATATTGTTGATGAAGATCTAATTGTGCTTACAGAAATTACTTTGAACGATACTATTCATGATGTTGATGGTGAGCTCGCTTTGGATGAATTTGTAAAAAGGACTGAAGAACTTCTGGCCCGTAAACGCACGGTTATAGTATCAAACTTTAGCAGGCATAATTTGTTGGCCCAATATATTGCCCGTTGTAAAGCGCGTAAGGTTACCATCTTGCTAAACATTGCCAATCTGGTTAATGTTTTTAATTCTGAAAATTATGATGAGGGATATAGTGGAAAACTGCTAAACTATATTGGTAACCTGTTCAGGAAAAATATTCAGGTTTATGCATTTCCGCATTACTCTGAAAAAGAAAAGGCTCTTCTTACTACTGTGAATATGCCAACATCACCAGAGGCTAAGCCCTTGTTCGAATTTTTATTATTGAACCGATATATTGTAGATGTAAAAGTATAAACTAAAAGGCCCCTATTTGGTTAAATAGGGGCCTTTTGGTTTTATAAAGCTCTAACGCCTTCGCCAATTGCGCTTTTAAATACTGATGGTTTATAACCAATCTTATCATTGTAATACGCTTCTAATTCAGAAGTAAACTTATCGAACTTATTGCTTTTTACCAGAGCAATAGCACAACCGCCAAAACCGGCTCCTGTCATACGAGCACCTAACACATCAGTGTTTTTCTTGCAATATTCAACAACAGTATCCAACTCTTGACCTGTTACTTCATATAAATTACGGAGTGAATCATGTGAAGCATACATCAACTTTCCGAATGATTCTAAATCGCTTTTTGACATGGCCTCAATTGATTTATATACACGCTCATTTTCGGCTACAACGTGCTGAGCACGTTTTGCGATAGTGAAGCTTTTAATTAAATCTAAATGAGCATCAAGTTGAAGAGAATTTAAATCACATAAATGCTGAATTTCAAGCTGTTTTTGCAAGTCGGCTAATGCGGTACGGCATTCGGTAAAACGCTCGTTATATTTTGATTCTGCAAGTTTTCTTGGCTTGTTTGTGTTGATAATGGCTAAAGAATACTCTCCCAAATTAAAAGGAACTGCATTATATTCAATTGTGTCACAGTTAAGTTCTAAAGCCTTGTCTTTCTCGCCGAACGCAACCGCAAACTGGTCCATAATGCCGCAGTTTACACCTATAAACTCATTTTCGGCCTGCTTTGCAATTTTAACTAGGTCAAGTTTGTTAATTCCTAACTTAAAGATCCGGTCGAAAGCATAAGCTGTAAGTACTTCAATGGAGGCTGAAGACGACAAGCCTGCTCCGGTCGGTAAGTTACCGTAAAACAATAAATCAAGACCTTCAAACTTATGGTTTTTGCTTAACAGGTGAATAACACCTAGTGGATAATTATACCAGTCTTTTCCTGATTTAGTGTATGAATCTGCTAAAATAATATCAGCTTTTTCTTCAAAATTGAGACTTCTAAAACGGAGAGTTCCTGTGTTGTTACGTGCTACAAGCAAATGTGATCCCAAGGAAATTGCACATGGAAGCACTTTCCCACCATTGTAATCAATATGCTCTCCAATTAAATTTACCCTTCCTGGGCAGAAAAAATGATGTTCAACTTCTTTTTCAAATACTTTCTCAAATTCAATGTTCAACTTATTCTCCATTTAATAATTATTACTAGTTTAGTTTGCCCAACTAAAGTATGACATTTTTTAAAAATTTGTTAAATGAAAATAATTAGAGAGATAATTAACAGCACCAGCGATCAGAATAATTTAGAATTACTTAGTTTAATTAATAAAAAACAAACAACGGTTAAAATAACTAACCTTGGTGGAATTATTACTTCAATTTTATTTAACGATAAGAACGGTCAACCTGTTGATATTGTACTAGGTTTTGATAATATAAACGATTATTGCTCGGAAGAGTACCATAGCAATTACCCATATTTTGGAGCAGTTATTGGACGGTACGCTAATCGTATAAAAAATGGACGTTTTCAAATTGATGGGGTAACGTATCAGGCAGCACAAACCAATGGTAGCGATTGTTTGCATGGAGGAGTTGAGGGATTTGATAAGAAGGTATGGGAAATTGTTGAGGTTGCTGAAGTGCCTGTTGGGCGGGTTAAAATGAAATATATTAGCCCTGATGGAGAGGAAAGTTTTCCAGGAGAACTTACCGTTTATCTTACCATAACTTTAACAGAGGATGATGAGATTGGAATTGAATTTGAATCGACGACAGATAAACCTACTGCTGTAAACCTTACCCATCATGGATATTTCAATTTGAACGGAGGAGAAGGCGCTATTGGCGGGCATTTGCTTAAGTTAAATTCATCTAATTACCTTGAGCAAGATGATAATTTTGTGACTACAGGTAATTTGATTAATGTAATGGGTACAACGCATGATTTTACAAAGGAACGTACGATTGATCGTGATTGGGATCCAAGCGAGGGTTATGATCAAACATTTGTGATTGATAAAGAAACAGCCGGGTTGGAGTTAGCTGCAAAGGCTCGGTCTGAAAAAACAGGTATTGTATTTGAAGTCCATACGACTGATCCTGTGGTACATTTATATTGCGGAAAGTATATTGCTCCATTAAAAGGGAAGAATAATGTGCAATATGGACCGTTTTCAGCCTTTTGCTTAGAAACGCAAGTGCATCCTAATGCGATCAATGTACCGTCGTTCCCAAATACAATTTTAAAACCGGGGGAAAAGGCATACAGTAAAACAGTGTATAAATTAAGTCATGTTAATTAAGCTTAGGCAATTTGAGTTAAGACCATGGCAAAAAGACGATGCCGTTTCGCTGGCTGAGAATGCCAATAATAAAGCGATTTGGGATAACTTGCGGGACTCTTTTCCTTATCCTTATACTATTAAGGATGCAGAAGAGTGGATTGCTAAGAATGAATTAATAAATCCGGCTACCAATATGGCTATTGTTATTAATGGTGCAGCTGTTGGGAGTATTGGGGTGTGTTTAAAAGAAGATGTTGCCCGAATAAATGCTGAAATTGGTTTCTGGCTTGGTGAAAAGTATTGGAATAGAAGTATTATGACGGATGCTGTTACGGCATTCATTGATTATGTTTTTGACAATTTCGATATTGTGAGAATATATGCGGAAGTATTTGAATACAACCAAGCTTCAATTAGTGTGCTAAAAAAGGCGGGATTTATTGAAGAAGCTATTTTAAGGTTTAGCATAATCAAAAATGATGAAATTATGGATGCTTACGTGCTCTCCATATTAAAAGATTAGGCATGAAACAAAAAAGGAGGTTGTGTTAAACCTCCTTTTTAATTATTGTTCCATATAGTTTTCTTTGCTGAGCTCTGAGACAGCACTTCCGTTAGTGCTAAGGTTTATCCACTGACCAACATTTAATAAATGGAGTTCCTTACCATTAGAAGTAAAAAGCTCTTTGGCCTTATCATGGTCAATTACAATATAACCGAAAGTATCATAGTGAACTCCAATTATTTGGTCGCAGCTAAGCATGTTAGCAGCCATTAGGGCTTGCTCTGTGTCCATGGTGAAATTATCCCCAATAGGTAAAATGGCCCAGCTTATATTATGCATTTTGCCAAAAAGTTCCATGTCAGAGAATAGAGCTGTATCACCCGAATAATAAATTGATTTTCCTTCAATTGTTATTATAAAACCTCCTGCGGCACCGCCATAACTACCATCAGCAAAGCTGCTGCTATGCATTGCTTGAACCATTTTTACCTGTCCAAAGTCAAAATTCCATTTTCCCCCGAAATTCATAGGATGGCCTTCAAAGCCAAGTTTTTGGTAATGACTAACTATTTCAAACGAAGAGATGATTTTGGCCCCGGTGTTTCTGGCAATAAACTCAACATCAGCTGTATGGTCACTATGGGCATGAGAAATAAGGATATAGTCTGCCTTTATACTGTTTATATCAATATTTTTTGCAAGTTCGTTGCCGGTTATAAAAGGGTCGAACAAAAGTGATTTTCCTTCAGTTTCAATTAAAAAGCAAGAATGGCCAAAATAAGTGAACTTCATAGTTTGTGTTGTTTATTGGTTTAATTTACAAATACTTGAATTCAAAAGAGATAATAATTCAATAATTATTGCTCATTCAATTCATCCCAAAACTCTATAGCTCTACGGTAGTGAGGGATAACTATAGAGCCTCCAACCAGCATTGCAATCATAAAGGTTTCGTTCATCTCCTCATGATTAACACCTGCTTCTTTACATTTGCCAAGATGGTATTTTATGCAATCGTCGCAACGTAATACCATTGAGGCCACTAATCCCAGCAACTCCTTAGTTTTAACATTTAAAGCTCCTTCGGCATAAGAAGAAGTATCAAGGGCATAAAAACGCTTAATATTGGTGTTTGCGGTTTCCATAACCCGCTCGTTCATTCGCGTGCGGTAGTCGTTAAATTCTTCAATTAATTTTCCCATGTATCAATCTTTCTATTTACTCCTTAACTTATTTTTGTTTTACAATAACTCTATGGTAGGGTCCCAAAAATGTTTTTTAAACTGTTGGATTTTGTCATTCACTACTATGATTCCTTCACTACTTAGGAGTTCTTCCATTAATGTTGGGGTACCAAAATGTATTTTGCCGGTTAAAAGACCGGAACTATTTACTACCCGGTGAGCTGGAATCGGGGGGATTGCATTTGAGGCGGCATGCATTGCCCAGCCTACCATTCTCGATGAATTTGCCATGCCTAAAAATTTTGCTATTGCTCCATAAGAGGTAACTTTTCCGGGAGGTATTAGCCGAACAACATCAAATACTTTCTCAAAAAAATTAGGGTCTTTCATTAGTTTGCTGTTTAGTATTTGTAAATTTCACATAAACTTAATCTCTGTTTATGTGAACAAATAAATTGAACTTTTAATTTTGGTGTTTATAAATAGTAAACTTTATTTAGTAGCTCAAATTATAATGGGTATAAAATTAGTAGTTTTTGATATTGCTGGCACTACACTGCACGATGAATCAAATGTAGCCATTTGTTTGCAAGAGGCATTGGCTGCTCACGAGGTTAATGTATCAATTGAGGAGGTAAATGTGGTTATGGGTTATGCCAAGCCATTCGCCATTACAGAATTATTAAAGCTAAAAAATGATTCACGTTGTATTAACGTAACTTTTATTGATGAAGTGCATGCCGATTTTGTAAGCCGAATGATAAATCATTATAAGTATAATGATGCAATAAAGGAGAAACCATATGCTACGGAAATTTTTTCTTTACTACGGCAAAATGGAATAAAAGTAGCACTTGACACAGGGTTTGACAGACAGATAACTGACGTGATTTTGGAACGAATGAATTGGAAAAGCTCTACATTAATTGATGTTACCCTGTGCAGTGATGAAGTGCGTTATGGAAGGCCTTATCCATACATGATTTTTAAAGCGATGGAAGCCACCGGCATTGCAAGTACGCAAGAGGTTGCAAAGGTTGGAGATACACTTTCAGATTTAGAGGAAGGTGCTAATGCAGCCTGTCGTTATGTAATTGGAGTTACAAGCGGAGCTTATTCTGCAGATGAACTAAAGGAAGGGCCTTATACCCATTTAGTAGAGTCATTGAAGGAGTTAGAAACCATTTTCAGTTTAAAATGAGCTACTCAAAAAGTATAATTCCTACATAAATTCGATCTCTTTAACTTGTTATGTTTTAATAAATAAGCCCGACAGTGAATAATGTTGTCGGGCTTTGATTTTAAAATGGTATGTCCAAAAAATTATGCCGATATGGGAGGAGCTATATCATCAACTAAAGAGTTTGGAATGCGTTCTTTTCTCCAGTAGAATACTAAAGCTGCCAACGCACTGATTATTGCTAAAACAGCTAATAGCTTAAATGCATCTGACCAACCTTGGTGTTCGGCAGTTACGCCTGTTAGCCAAACAGTAAGTGTTCCACCGGTATATCCCACGGCATCAATAATTCCTGAAGCAGTGGATGCACCCTTTTTTCCACCTAAATCCAATGAAATGGCACCTGCTAAAAGTGAATATGGGCCAAGTAGCAATAAGCCAATTGCAGAAATTAATACAAGAGGTAAGGTGGCTGTTTCAAACTTATGAGCCATCAAAGGCAATAAAAAAGAAACAGATACTGTAGCAATTACGATCATTAATCCACGTTTTCCTTTAAAAACGGTGTCTGATAAGTATCCAGCCAGTAGAATTGACCCAACTCCACACAAAGGATACAAAGAGCTGAGTTTTGAAGCTTGTCCTTCAGACAAAGCTGCAGATTCAAACAAATAGGTTGGCAGCCAAAAATTAAATGCTTCCCGTATGCCCGTTAGTCCGAATGAAATAGTTAATACCAACCAAAAGGACTTACTTTTAAAGTAACAACGTATTAATTGGTTGAATGTCAGTTGTTCATCGGAATTATCTGCTTCGGCAAATAAACTGGCTGGATTTGACTCGGGAGCAGTTAAGCCAATTTCTTCGGGTTTGTCTTTTAAAGTAAGGCTGATGATAATCGCGATAATCAATAACATTGCTCCCGATACATAAAACAGTTGTTGCCATGAAAGATTATAGTTTACCAATTCTCCCAAAATGAGTTTGGCTGCAATATCACCAACTAAATAACTCAAGCTCAAAAAGGCCATCGCCTTGCCATATGACTTATAGGAAATCCAGTTAGAAGTGGTTTTTACCAATCCTCCCCAGCCCATCGACTGGATAAAGCGGTTAAAAGACCAAGCTGTAATAAAAACAGCTATACCACTACCCAAACTAAAGAAGGCTGTTGCAAGTACTGCTCCCAACATGCCCCATATAAAGATCTTTCTTCCACCCAGATAATCTCCTAATAAACCATTGATCACTTTGCCTATAACATAAAAAATCAACCCAACAGAAGAAATTTGACCGATTACCTCTTTAGTGATTCCTTCATCACTGTATTCACGAATTATTAATGGAGCGGCAATTGATAAATTCGAACGGCATAGGTAGTAGCCACAATACCCAATGAAAAGGCTAAGCAGGGTTGTTCTGCTCCAAAACTTTGATGATTGATCAGTCATGATTATGCTATCGCGACAGAACCGTAAAATTTTTCAATGATATCATGCGTCATTCCAAAGGAAAGAGTCATTCCGGCTCCACCCATGCCATTAATAATCATAACATCCTTTTCTGGCTCAACTATCAGTTCGGTGTTGCCATTTTTTAGCTTTGGATATATACCATGCCATGATTGAGCAATTTGAAGCTTAGGAAAATGTGCAAACGAATTGAGGTACTCGAGAATTAGCTGATTGATGAACGTTTTGTCAAACGGATCAAACGAAAGGCCGTACTCATGTGAATCGCCGAGGGTTAGTTCGCCTTCGCCGTTCTGGGAAACCAAAACATGAATGCCCCATTTAACGTATTCAGCCATTTCAGATTCAAAACGTTTTTTTAGGACTTCAAGGGTTTTACAATGACTGAACGAGGCGTAATGAGCCAATGTTAATCCTGCACAAAGAGCAGGGCCAAGTTTCCAATTATCAGGTTGCCCTACAGTTCTAAGCATCTGAAGTTTGCATTTGGTGATGTTGCTATCTGCAAAGACCTCCGGGTAAAGTGTTTCAAAGTCAGCGCCACTACAAACAAATACCTTTTCAATATTCCAAACTTCATCTCTAGTTTCAATTTGTGGCATGTTGATCTGATTTACCGCCTGACCAAAACGCAGGATTACACCCAATTGCTCTAAGTACTTTGGTAACTCCCAAATTGCCTGGCGTGGATTCACCATTACCTCGACCGGACTAAACAGTGCACCTTTTAAACCTTCGGCCTTAACTGCAGGACTTTTTTGCAACACTTCACTGGGGGTAAATAAGGTGCAATCGTATCCGTTTTGCTGTGCAGTTGAAGCAAACTCCTCAATTACTGCGAGCTCATCGGCATGATGTACCAATTGGAGTGAACCAACCGGTTGCGCCTGTAGATCTGCCTTTTTAGCAAGTTCTAGCCAAATACTCCGGCTGCGCATCGCACGTTCATAATTAATTCCTGCTTTTTGTCCTATAGGCCAAACTAAACCAAAATTACGGCAACTGGCACTTACAGCCATTTCATTGCGTTCAAATAAAACTACCCGCTTCCCTTTTTTTGCTAAGTGGTAGGCTGTTGCTAAACCAACAATTCCGGCACCAATTACTGCAATTTCTGCATCCTGTACTTTTTTCATGTTTGTAAAATGAAGGGTTCTTTAGGTTTAGTAAATCTAGAAGATTCCTTCTCCTTTTATGAAAAACTAAACAATTTCAAAACTACTAAATGGATGCTAATTGGCTTTTAATGAAGTAATAAGCTATTCCTGGTTTTAGTTATAACAAAAGTAGGAAAGAAATAGGTTTAGTATTTGTAAACAATGGTTAAATTTTTGTTAATATTTTGTGAGGAAAACTTAAGCTAAAGGGGATGAAAAGAAGTGAAAGCGTAAATTCTTTAGAGGAATAAACTTTATATCATTCCCCTCGCTTTAAATTCCAGGTAACGATTTAATGTGTTTACAGTAAGTTTTGAAGGAGGGGTTAATAATGTTTGAATACCGTGTTGATTAAGTTCTTTTACAATCAGTTTTTTGTCGTAAGTGAATTTTTCGGCAATAGTTTTTAGGTAAATATCTTCAGTGATTTGTGGAGTGCTTTTCAGCAGTTCATCCATTTCGGTGTTTTCAAAGAAAACAGTTAGTACCAGATGGTTTTTCGACAATTGCTGCAGATATGGCAATTGACGGCGCATGGCGGCAAGGCTTTCAAAATTGGTAAACAACACCAGTAAACTTCGTTGAGAAATATTTAGTCGTATGGTTGTAAACAGCTTTTCGTAATCCGATTCTTTAAACTGTGTACGTTGATTGTACAACAATTCTAATAGATGTTGTAAATGGACAGGCTTGTTATCAGCTTTAAGTATATTACTGATTTTATGTGAGAAAGTGATGACGCCGGCCTTGTCTCCTTTAATCATTGCTGAATTGGCCAAAACAAGCGATGCATTAATGGCATGATCAAGCAAGCTTAACCCCTCAAATGGCATTTGCATCACACGGCCTTTGTCAATAATGCAATACACTTGTTGGGACTTTTCATCCTGATAATTGTTAACCATTAAAGAAGAACGGCGTGCTGTGGCTTTCCAGTTAATTGTACGAGTATCATCGCCCGCAACATAGGCCTTTATTTGCTCAAACTCAGAGCTGTGTCCGATCCGGCGGATACGCTTAATGCCTAACTCAGGCAAACGATTTGATATGGCTATTAACTCGTATTTGCGCATTTGAATAAACGAAGGATAAACCGGGACAATCTTTCCTTGTTCAAATCGGTAGCGTCGGCGTATTAGGCCCAATTGGCCTGTTACAAATACGTTTAAAGCCCCGAATTCATACTCGCCTCGTTTAACAGGCCGAAGTTGATAGCGAATGGTTTTAGCTGAGCCACTTTTGAACGATTCTTTAAAAAGTAAGTCTCTTTTCTGAAACTGATTTGGTATTTCATCAATTATCCGAACTCTAACTCTAAATGGATAATGGTTTTCCAAGTAAAGAAAAATATCATTATCACTTCCATTAGAAAGCTTGTCGGCCATTTCCCTGCGGGCAAAAAAGCCGGTTTGCTGCCTGAAAAGAAAGAGAAAGTCAATCAGGCTTAGCAGCGCAAAAGTCAGAAATAGCAACTTGGCTGGTCCATAAATTCCAGGCAAAAAAAATGAAATTACAAACAGTAATCCGCAAATAACTAATGCAGAAAAGAAGCTATTGCTCAGATATAAATCCCTGATTATACGCACTACCGTGGAACTTCTAATTTTTGAATAATTGATTTGATAATGTCATCAGCCGATGCGCCCTCCATTTCTTTCTCTGGTGTTAAAATAATTCGGTGGCGCAATACCGGATAGCTGAGTTCCTGAATATCCTCAGGAGTTACAAAATCGCGTCCACGGATTGCTGCAAGTGCTTTTGAAGCATTTAATAAGGCTACCGACGCCCGAGGAGATGCACCAAGGTATAGGAATTTATTATCGCGGGTATTATTTACAATTTGAGCAATATATTCAATCAATTTAGGCTCAACATGTACGCGTCGTATATTTTCGCGTACAGCTAAAATAGTTGAAGCGTTTAGGACAGATGAAATCTGGCTCATCTTATGGGCAAAGCCGATATGGTGCCCGTTCAGGATTTGTATTTCATCGGCTAAGGATGGGTATTTAACGTCTATTTTAAATAAAAAACGATCAAGCTGAGCTTCAGGTAAACGGTAGGTGCCTTCCTGATCAATTGGGTTCTGTGTTGCCATTACCAAAAATGGGAAAGCCATTGGGTAAGTGATGCCATCATTGGTCACCTGTCGCTCTTCCATCACCTCAAACAATGCCGCTTGTGTTTTTGCCGGAGATCGGTTAATCTCATCAATTAGGATAATGTTAGAAAAAATTGGTCCTTGTTTAAATTCGAAATTGGCAGTTGATGGTATAAAAACCGAAGTGCCTAAAACATCCGATGGCATTAAATCAGGGGTAAACTGAATACGACTGAAGTTTGATTGAATGGTTTTGGCTATCAACTTAGCCGTTAACGTTTTTGCCACACCAGGCACACCTTCAATTAAAACATGACCATCGGCGAATATGGCGGTAATCAATAGTTCAATAAATGCATGTTGGCCAACAATTACTTTGGCAAGTTCGTCTTTTATCTGTGAAACGCTTTGGTTGAGCTGTTCAAAATCAATTCGGGTTTGGAATACGGTCTCTTCCATAGTTAAATATTGCTTCAGTTATTTCTTTACAAATTGGTAAAATTCTTCTATTTGATTATTCAGGCTGATAAGATCGCCTTCACTCAGTTCGTAATTAGCGGGTAAAACTTTTATCCACCTAACAGCTTCTATAAGCTTCTGCATTTTTTCAGCATCATAACCTGTTTTTATTGTAAAATGATGAATGAATTCATCATTAAGCTCGTTGGTTCGTTCAAAAAAATGTGATCGTAAGTACTCAAGGAAATAATTTACCTTCTTTTGTGCAACATCGGTATGGTTGCCATTGTTAAAATACAATGCCCCAACAACTTTGGTAAATTCGAGGGTATTGTTCTCTAAGGGTTTAATGACTGGAATGATGCGCTGGCGGCGCTTTCCTTCAAAAATAATGAACACAGCCATGCCGAAAATTAATAGATAATATGCCCATTTTAATGAGGCATGTTCCATTATTACTCTAAAAATATCATCCTCTCCAACACGGCCTTGTTTTAAATATTCATCCCAAATTGTTGTTTGGTTAGGCAAATATGAAAGGCATTTAAAGGCATATTCTCCGGTTTCTTTGTCCAAGACAAAATAATTTGAAAAAGCGGTTGAATTTAGGTTGATATAAATAGCACCCTTGCCTTGTTTGATTTTAATAAAATCGGGTTTTTGGTTTTCTTTTTTTCCTAAAACAACAGTAGTCGCGCAGTTTATTGAATCGAAATAGGCGTTTTCTCGAGGTGCTATAAAAGTATACACCGGCTCTCGCTTGTTCCATAATAAGCGAGTCTTGTACTGTTTTTCTTCAACTGGGTTTACAATGTTAAATTTTAAGGTGTCAGCCAAATAGCCATGAAAAGCTGAAGAACCTATAAAAACATTATTCCCAAGGTTGGCAAAGCGGAGCAATTGATGCACATCATTTGTGTCAACGTTAAATTGGGGAGTGATGAGAATATAATTGCCAGAAGTATCATTGGTTTCCGTCAACTGGTTGTAGATAGGTAATCTTGATGAAATTATTTTCTTGCCAGGGAAAATATCCTTCATCAACTCGAAAGTTGCGTAAGTGCCAAACGGAATTTTATCTTTATTAGAAAGGGTTATAGACCAATTGATAGGTTTAGGTCGATAGTATTCGAATAAACCAAATCCCAGAAATATTATGGTTAAAATGGCGATGTATTTTCTGTTCCCCTTCATTTGCCGTTTACTTGTTTGTTAAAGGCCAAGAACGATTGTCTGATTTTAAGAAACGCTTGTTCATCTAATTCAAATTCGCCGTACCACACATATTCAAATTGGAGGGTCATTTGTCTAAAGTCGTCTTTTAAATGTATTGCAGAAAGTTCATTTAAGTAATTGCTGTTTGTTTTTTCCGGTTTCCAGTTTATGAGTCTTTGCTTATTTAACTCTTTTAAAGTTTTCAGGTAGAATAAACGAACTGCAAGACGATAATTTCTGTTGTCGAGTGCCTGGTTAATCAAGGGATCAAAGTCTACTAAGCGAACATCTTCATTTACTGTTTCGTAAGGCACTTCTGTTGCTGCATTTTTGCGATAAAACAAATCGTTCATACTTACTCCCATCAACTTCAATATTACCCAAACTACCACAATCACTATAATGGCAATGAATACATATTGCCAGAAATTATCATAGCCTAAGCCTCCGAACAATTTGCTCAACCATTTACTTAGCCATTGCAAAAACTTGCCCCACCAATTTGTCGGGGGTGTTATATCTCGTGTGTATTGAAAATCAGGATCATTGACAAACTTTTCTATGCCGGCTTTTAATGGCAGACGAACCCTAAGTTTGGTTGAGTCATTTATGCAATTGGTAGATAAAGCCATAACATTGCTTGTAATAAACAATGTGAATGAAGTAACTAGGCTAAGAAGCTTAAAAGTCGCCTTCATTGTCTGAAACTGAATGAGGTTTGCCGATCTGCTCAACTTCTTCCAGTAATCCTACTCCATCCTTACGCTCTACCAGATTGAAGTATTGAAAAGCAATGGCAAGAGCAGATAATGAATAAAGTAATACAGAACCTACTGAAGAGAAAATTGTGCCCAAAATCATAAAGATGTCAACGCTATCGGTGCTGGACGCGCCTAAATGAAACAATTTGGACAGCATAACAACATAGCTTGGGATTTGGAAAACCAGGCTTAGTACAGACTGAATGATTAGCATAATAAAAATTAGTCCGAAAGTTGACCACCACTTACCTGATGTCAAATAAAAACAACGATTAATGGAATTACTTATCCCTGCATTCTCAATCATGATAATTATCAATGCAAGCTGGAGTGGAACAGAAAGATAAATACCCGGAATCACCAAGACTATACAGCCAATAACGATGATTATGCCTACCACAATCATGGTTATGATGGATGTAAAAAGCTTTTCTTTTACATTCTTCCAGATTAAATCAGTTGTTATTTCTTGATTCTTATCTATTAAATATTCTTTAAGGTAACTGAACACTACCAAATAAACCAATACAAAGGAGAGCAGAATTAAAACTAAGCCCGAAATGTAAGCAGGGGAAAATATCTCCCTCAATGGAGACGTTGGTGATATTAGAGAACTATCAGATGCAATATTCATTATTCTTGACTGATAGATACCCATGCATATTCCTGCCAACAACGCTACAGGCCCTGCTATAAACAAGAGGCTTTTAAACAAAGGTTTAAAGTTCTGTTGCAAAAAGGTAAAAACGGCATTAATCTTCTGCCCGAAATCTCTTTCTTCCCGTAAATTAATTTTGTGCTGCATTTAATTGGTTTTGCTGCTTGGTTAAACGATAAGGGTATATGATAAAATAATAGATAACGAAACTTAGTGAGCCAAGTATAATAAATAAACTTAAAGCTAACGGCATTTGTGTATGACGGGTAACAAAACTCTCTAAAAACCCGGCTGTTATAAAAACAGGTACTAGCCCCATAGTGATTTTCAATCCGGTACGTGATCCTATTTTGAATGACTCAAGGCGAGAGTATGTTTGTGGAAATAAAATGCTGTTGCCCATCACTAATCCAGCGCATCCTGCAATTACAATCGCTGATATTTCAAGTGTGCCGTGTATCCAGATGCTTAAAACTGACTCAATAAAGACTCCTTTAACAAAGAAAAAATACTGAAACGCTCCTAGCATAACTCCGTTTGTAAATAACAGCCAAGCGGTCCCTACTGAAAAAATCACTCCGGCAACAAAAGCCAGGAAAGAAACCCGTATGTTATTAATGGTAATCATTAAAAACATGTCTGCTTGTCCATGGCTCTTATAAATGGCCATCGGATCTCCTTTTTCAATGTTTTGTATCGTTTGGTTTACATAGCTGTCTCCCAAAATCAGACGCACAAAGGTTTCATCTTTAGCTGCTGAGAGAATGCCAATAGTTATACCCACCATAAAAACAAGGAATGAATAAAATAACTGCTTACGATGATTAGCCATGGTTAAGGGCAATTCGTATCTCCAAAAAGATAAAAAACGATTTTTTTTCTCCTTCTTGTTTTTATAAAGATTTAAGTAAAACTTAGATGTAAGCGAATTTAAATAACGGGTTGTTGCAGAGTTTGGATAAAACGTACGGGCATAAGAAAGATCATCAGTAAGTTCAATAAAGTGTTCAGCAATTTCATCAGGACTGCCTTCTTTGCTGCTTTCAAAGCGTTTCCACTTTTCTTCATTCTTTTGAACAAATACAACCTCGCGCATGCTTTCTCAGTAATTGTGCTTTAACCAGTAAATGCTAATATTTTTTATAGTATCAGCCAAATATATTTAATTTCGTTTCATATCGAAGTGAATACAAAGTAAAATCTTTATGAATAGTAACATCACCATTCAAACCGCCCAAAACGTTCATTTAAACTACGAATTAGCCAGTGTTGGGGACCGAATTTTAGCAACCCTTATTGATTGGGTGGTAATGATTGCCTATGTATTGTTATGGGTTGTGGTTTTTGCTGGAATAAATACCGAGCCCAGTCAAGCAACCGTACTGCTTCTTGCACTGCCATTGATGTTGTATCATTTATTGATGGAGATCTTTTATAATGGTCAATCCATTGGGAAACGTTCCATGGGTATTCAAGTGGTTAAACTAGATGGTTCTATTCCTTCAATTAGTGATTATTTACTGCGATGGCTATTCAGACTGGTTGATTTGAACTTTATGGGGGGGGCAATTGCCTTAATTACGGTAATAGCGAATGGTAAAGGACAACGTTTAGGTGATATTGCTGCAGGAACCACCGTGGTTAAACTAAATGAGAAAGATGAGTTTGAAGATATCCCACTAACGGCAGTTAATGCCAATTACAAAGTTAATTTTCCAGAGGTAACCTTGCTTAGTGATCATGATATCGCCCTTATTCAAAAAATTATTAACCGTAGTTTAAAGGCTAACAATGAGGCGATGCTAGCCCCAGTAGCAGAAAAGGTTAAGGAAATTACGGGTATTCAATCGCCTTTGTCTGATTATGTTTTCTTGCAAATAGTAATCAGTGACTACAACCATTTGGTTAATTTGATGTAAAATATCAAACTAAACTCCCTACCAATAATGCAAAATGAAGCGGTTTCAATTATGCCAGATTATGTTATCCCAAAAAAGTCATTAGCCTCAATTTCTAATGACCGCCATTAGAAATTAAGAGTGTTAACTTGTTGATAACTATTGGTTTTATACCAATGTAAATTGGAGGAAATTGCAGTAAGTAAACCTTATTTGAACTTGGACCTGAAAATTGACTTTACAGACAAAGAAATAACGCCCTGGTCGGGCATTGTTTTACTGAAAAAAATGCTGGACAGGATGGAGTTTGAAGCAGCCTTGGATCGGTTGCCATTGCCAGCCCAAGGGTCAAACCGGGGCTATTCCCCGCATCAACTCATCCAACAGTTTATGACCAGCATATGGTGTGGGGCCAACAAGTTTGAACATTGCGAGGTAACACGCCATGATGCGGTCATGAAACAATGCTGGGGTTTCAAACAAATGGCAGGCAGTAAAGCCATCCAGCGCTTTTTCAACAAACATACCCTGGCCACCAACCAGCAGATCTTCACCCCTTTATACCAATGGTTTTTTGGCAATCTGCAGTATGATAATTACACGCTGGATGTCGACTCCACCATCCTTACCCGATACGGCGGGCAACAGGGTAGTAAAAAAGGATACAACCCCCTTAAGCCAGGCCGCAACAGTCATCATCCTTTAATCGCCTTTATAGAGGAAACAAAAATGGTCGCCAACTTTTGGCTGCGAAGCGGCGACAGCTATACGAGCAATAATTTTCAGGGCTTTTTAGCCGATACGATCGAAAAACTAAACGGTAAAAAAATAGGCTTATTCAGGGCCGACAGTGGATTTTACGGTAAAGAAGTATTTGAGTATCTGGAGCAAAGTCCACAAGTGGGCAACTACATCATTGCCGCCCGGCAGTACAAACCGATCCAACAAAAACTCGCCGCACAACACCTGTGGGTAAAAGTTACTGCTGGTATCGAAGTGGCCGAAAGCACTTATCAAAGTCCCCTGTGGGATCAACCCAGAAGGCTGGTCATGGTCCGCCAGCAAGTCAGTGAACGCCCCTGTGCAACGGGCAAAACGCTGAAACTATTTGAAGACGAGGGCATTTATAAAAATTACCGCTACAGTTGTTTTGTCACCGATTTAACCCTGCCGGCACTTCAGGTGTGGAATCTGTACCGGCAAAGGGCCAATTGCGAAAACCAGATCAAAGAACTGAAATACGATTTTGGGGCAGACAGCTTCAATCTTAAAAACTTTGATGCCACCGAAGCGGCCCTGAACTGGGTGATGATGGCCTATAACTTCATCAGCCTTTTCAGGCAGGTCGTGCTTAATACCCAAGTAGAACAACGCCTGAAAACATTACGCTACAAGGTGTTTGCCATTGGCGGGTATATGGTAAAAAACGGCAGCCAGAAAATCCTAAAACTGTCGCTGGCCATGAAACGAAGAGAATGGTTTACCGGCCTATGGAATTGTAATAAAACATTTGACTTGACAAAAACTTAAATCCCTAATGACTTTTTTGGGGTTATTGGAGGCAGTGAATTGGCATGGAGGAAGAGATGCCGTAGATTCTGTTCTTTTTTTAAAATTGATATTAATTAAGTTAAATATGCCCAATAAGACAACGCTCAAAACTCCTGACTCAGAACTTATAAGATGTGGGTGGTGTGGTAATGATCCATTATATCAAAAGTATCATGATGAGGAATGGGGTCGGGAAGTTCGGGATGATAAAACCATGTTTGAGTTTTTACTCTTAGAGAGTGCTCAGGCGGGTTTAAGTTGGATCACTATTTTACGTAAGAGAGAGAATTACCGAAAGGCATTTGCTGATTTTGATGTTGAAAAGGTAGCTGCTTTTACTGAGGAGGACATTGAGCGTTTGTTGAAAGACGAAGGGATTATCCGTAACCGGTTAAAGATTACCGCTGCCATAACAAATGCAAAATTGTTTATCGAGCTTCAAAAAGAGTTCGGAAGCTTTAATAATTACATTTGGGGTTTTTTACCAGATGGGAAGCCAATAATTAATCAGCCTAAAAGTTTAAGTGAAGTTCCTCCCAGGACAGAAATATCCGATGCAATTAGCAAGGATATGAAAAAACGGGGTTTTAAGTTTTTTGGCACCACTATATGCTATGCCCACATGCAAGCAACCGGAATGGTAAATGATCATTTGGTAGACTGCCATGTGATACACAATGGACAATAAAAAAGCGTTCAACTTTTGGGTTGAACGCTTTTTATTATTGGTTTGTCTATTTCAAAATCCACATCAATTCGTTGATATCATCTTTGCCACCAAACTGACTTTGCAATGCTTTGGTTAGGTTTTCTGTATTATTAGTGTGTTCACTTGAAGGATACAGGAAACGTTTAGGAATACGCTGGCTGTTTGCAGTACCAGGTCCTACCAGGAAAGTAGGAACTCCGGTTCTGCGTTGATTGTAATATGCTTCCCACCCTGAGTTTTGGAAAAATCCAAGATACTTTTGCATCAGAATTTGATTCAAAGCTACGTCTGCAACTGATGAATAAGCAACCTCTGGTTGTGCCAGGTAAGCATTAATAGCATCAGTTGAAATTCCATAAAGCTGCATCGATGCTCTGATTCCTTTGTTGTAAGAATCAGCAGCATTGCCATTTACCCAACCACGGTTAATTGCCTCTGCTATGTTAAAGCATAATTCAATATAACCTATTTGAATACATGGCTCTCCCAGGTATTGATAGTAACGGTCTTTGCGAATGAATGAATACTCGCCTTTATTGGCTTTTGACGACATATCGTCCAAGCTTTCACCTGAGCTGGCGCCTACATATGCAGCAAAATCGGCAGGAGTTAAACCTGCTGCAATTTTTGCTGGAGCTGGCTCTGCTACAATAAATGTGCGTGGATCCTTTAAACTAACAAGTTTATTTAAATATGTAGCTGACATGTTATTGCGTGTAGCCGTGTTGCCAAAATTGTCAGGGTTTAAAGGATATTTATTCGTTGTAGTGTTATAAACATATTGAAGGTTATCCTCTGAACTGTTAGGTAAAGGATATTTAGCAGGGTTGGCTATAGTTTCTGCAAAACGTTGCTTAACCTTTAAATCGATGTCGGCTTCTTTTTTACTTAAATGAATCAATAATCGCAATTTAAAGGCATTGACAGCTTTTTGCCAACCTGTAAGCTTTCCTCCTAATAAAAAGTCTCCAGCAAGATTTTTATCATTTGCAATAATTAATGCGGCCAAGTCAGCATTAGCTTCTTCTAACCAGGTAAGAGACTGTAAAAACACTTCTTTTTGTGTATTGTATTTAGGTTTGAAGATGCCTTCTGAAGTTCTTAACGCTTCATCCATTGGAATATCTCCAAGACGCATAGTCATATCTATATAGAAAAACGCTTTAAAGAATTTTGCTAAGGCAGAGTATGCATTTTTGGTAGGAAGACCGCTGCCACTGCTGGCTGCTTCCAATTCCATCTGCTTAATGTCATTTAAAGTAAGGTAATTGGTAGAACCGCCTGTCCAGCTATATTCTTGATTGGCATAGTAGTTATAATTGCTGCACCAATATTGGTTCCAACGCTGAACATCGCTCCATGGTCCTTTGTAGAAATCATTTTCGATGCTTGTTAAAAGCAAGGCCGGGGAAGATTTAGTAGTTTTATTTGGGTTTTTCTCCAGCTCCTCGAAATTCTGGCAAGCAGATACACTAAATCCTGCTGCGGCAAGGAGTATGATTAGTTTTTTATTCAGTTTCATTTTAATTCTTCTTTGCATTAAATGGTTAGAATGTAATGTTCAAATTGATGCCGTAGCTTTTGCTGGTTGGCGTTTGTAAGCTCGATTGTGAAGTCATACCAGGGAACTGATCAAGGTCAACATCCTTTACCTTGGCAAAATACAACAGGTTACGGCCCACCAATGAGATAGAGGCTCGCTGAACTGACATACGGTTTAAGATGCTTTTTGGAAGATTAAAACCAATAGTTACTTCGCGAAGTTTTGCATAGGTCTTGTCGATCAGGTTTCCTTCTGAAATGCTATAATGACGGCTAATGTAATCCTGTAGGTAAGTTGGGGTAGTGTTTGTCGCAAAAGTTAACTGATCGTAGTTGGTAATGTTACCATCAACATCATAGTTGATTTTCGCTCCATTTGAAACCACAACGCCTTCACCAATAAATGATTTAATGCCTTTAACGTCATTGGCTCTGGCTTCACCCCAGGCACCTTGAACGGTTTTAATGTGACGTCCACCGCGCATCGTTTGACGTAAAACATAATCCACCATTTTACCTCCTACACGGCCATCAAATTGAAATCCGAAAGTGAATTGTTTGTAACTGAATTTGTTGTTGAAGCTCCAGGTCCAATCTGGGTTCATATTACCTAAAAAGCGAGAAACCGGATTTTGAATAGGGCGACCACTGTCATCGTTTATAATCTGTCCGTTTTGCGTACGCGCAAAAGCAGATGTGTAAAGCTTGTCTAGACGGTCACCAACTTTTAAGAATTGTTGTAAATTCTCAATACCCGGATATATTTCGGTCAATACTTCTTTATACGTTGACCAGTTAACCATCACATCCCATTTAAAACCATTGATTTTTCTGAATGGAGAGCCTGTTAAAGTTAGCTCCCAGCCACTACGGCGAGATTTGATGCCATTGGTTAAAAAGCTGGAATAGCCTGTAGCCTGTGATAATGGGAGTTCGAAAATTCTAGGCCCATCCAAGCTGCTGAAATAAGAGGCATCTACTCCTAAACGATTACCAAGGAATTTCATTTCGGCTCCGGTTTCATAAGCAGAACTGTAGCCTGGCTGTAAGTCCGGATTGGTTAAAATGTTGGTATAGCTTGACCCCGGCTGATTGTTGTAAATAGGGCTTACAGAATACGACGGATTATTTTTGTATGAAGGACCGTTGTATGGTGTGGTATAGTCCATGCCATATGCTAGATTATAACCTGATAATACAGCTGCTGAACTGATGTATTGGTCAACAGCAGTGTTTCCTACCTTGGCATAAGAGCCTCTCAGTTTTAAATAAGAAATTGCAGTTGGCATTTTTATTAGTTCCGATAAAACTACACCTGTTCCTATAGAAGGATAAAAGAAGGTGTTGTTTTGCGTAGGCATGGTTGATGACTTATCAACACGTCCGGTAAGCGATAAGCTCAGGAAGTTTTTATACATCAAATCCAAGTAAGCATATGAGCTGAAAACTTGCATTGGAGCCTCGTAGTTGAATGTTTGACGAGGGTTTAAAGAGTTGTTAAGATTGTACCATCCCGGTATATTCAAATAGTCAGTAGTTGAATAAGTTGAATGGTAATTAAATGTACGTAAGTTGGCTCCCAATGAAGCTTTGACATCCAGTGAAGGGACTACTTCTTTGTCAAAGTTTAGCAATACATCAGTATTGTTTTCGAACATGTTGCGCATATCTTCGCGGTAGTCTCCTTTGGCTTGCTCGCGGCCGTAAGTGGTTGCAGAGTAAGGTAGCTTTTCAGTACGAAGTAAGTCGTAAGTAGTAATTTGAGTACGGGCACTTAAGTTCAAATAATTTGTGAATTTGTAATTTAAGCTCATGTGACCATACATATCGGTTTTGTGGTGGCTGCGTAACCATTCTTTAGCTACAAACCAAGGGTTGTTATAGCGTTGGTACTCAGCATATATTTGTTGAGTGCCTTCTTTGCCTTCTTGCCAGTAGTTTTTCATGTCATCTACGCTCCAGTCGGCACCACCCCATAACACCATATTGTAAATTAAGCTGTTTGGCCCGTAGTTTACATCAGGATAATTAGGTGTAAACTGACGGTTATAGTTTACAGCAGATTCAAAACGCAACTTTGGTGAAAAATTGTAACCTGCAGAAACGTTAAAGTTTAGTCCGTTTAGTTGGGTATTAGGCACAAGTCCGCGTTGGTAGCTATAGGTTGATGAGAAACGTAAATCATATTTTTCTCCACTTGTGGCAACAGCAATGTTATTGCTGTTAATAAGTCCTGTTTGTAAGAAACGAGTAAGGTTATCTTTTCCGCGAGCTATAAATGGAGTTGGAGTGCGCTTTCCTGTTGATGGATTAATAGGACTATCGTATTGCGCAATTAACTGTCCGTTTAATGCAGGTCCCCAAATATCATAGTCTGCGTCATTTTTACCTCCGCCTTTTCCATCAACAAACTCGTATTTTCCATGGTCACCCGGGCCATACATATCCTGTATTTTAGGAATAGCGTTGAAGCCACTTTGAGCCATGGTGCTTGAGTTAAAATCTATTGAAAAGCCACGGGTATCTTTTGAGCCGCGTTTGGTAGTGATTTGAACAGCACCAAATTGTCCGTTTGAACCATATAAAGCAGATGCGGCAGGGCCTTTTAATACCGTGTAGGTTTCTATGTCATCAGAACTGATGTTCCAGGTATCAGAGCTGATAGGGACACCGTCAACCACAAATAAAGGTTGCTTGCCACGTAATAAGATACTGGGAGATCCCAATAACTCGGCAGAAGCTCCAACTGTTAATCCTGAAACTTTCCCCACTAGAGCATTTACAGGGTTTGGTTCGCGAGCTTTAATCAATTCATCCCCTTTTACCTCTTGTACCGCATAGCCAAGCTTAGCTTTATCTTTCTTAATGCCAAGTGCTGTTACAACTACTTCGCCCAGTATTTTAGAGTCAGCTTCTAACTGCACATTAATAACAGTATTTAAGCCAACTTTTATTGTTTTACTCATATAACCAACGAAGTTGAACTGCAACGTTTGACCTTCCTTAACAGTTAAAGAGTATTTTCCATCTATATCGGTATTGATACCACTGGGAGTACCTAAGACGGTAACTGTTACACCCGGTAAGGGTTGTTGATCTTTTTTGTCTGTTACCACTCCGGTAACCTTTTGTTGGGCAAATGCCGCAACGTTTATCAATAATGTCAATAGTGTTATTATTGACATACTGACCATGCTTTTGTAGAGTTTTTGCATTGCGTTAATGATTTTTAGGTAATATTTTTAAGCGATGCAATTGTAAATTATGTTTATTAATACTAAACCAAGGCAATGTTAAACGTTAGTGAATTGTTGTATACAAAGATTAAGCTAACGTAAATTGATGTTTTAACGTTTAAATTGACCAAAGGAAAGCACTCGACAATTCTTTTTATCTTTTACATTTGTTCTTCATAACCTTATATCATTTTGACAAAAAAATTATTTCTACTGGACGGTATGGCGTTGATTTATCGCGCCCATTTTGCTTTGAGTAAAAATCCGCGTTTTACTTCTTCAGGGCTTAATACTTCAGCAATGATGGGGTTCACTAATACATTGTTAGAAGTACTTCGGAAGGAACAACCCACACATATTGCGGTGGTGTTCGATACCGAGGCTCCTACCGATCGTCATACTGATTTTGAACATTATAAAGCACACCGAGAGGCAATGCCTGAGGATTTGTCGGCAGCCCTGCCTTATGTAAAGCGAATAATAGAGGGGTTTCATATTCCGGTTTTAACGCTTGATGGTTATGAGGCTGATGATATCATTGGTACGCTTGCCAAAAAAGCTGAAAAAGAAGGTTTCGTTACCTATATGATGACTCCTGATAAAGACTTTGCTCAATTGGTCTCTGATAAAATCTTCATTTATAAGCCTGCCCGTATGGGTAATGATATGGAGGTGATGGGTGTAAAAGAGGTTTTAGCTAAATGGGAAGTAGAGCGTGTTGATCAGGTAATAGATATTTTAGGGTTATGGGGTGATGCTGTTGACAATATTCCGGGAATTCCTGGTATTGGTGAAAAAACAGCTAAGCAATTGATCCAAAAATATGGATCAATGGAAAATATTTTTGCCAATTCACATGAGCTGAAAGGCAAGCAGAAAGAAAATGTCGAAAACTTTAAAGAACAAGGTTTATTATCGAAGAAATTGGCAACTATTTTATTGGATGTTCCTATTGACTTTAATGAGGAAGTCCTTAGAGTGGAACAGCCGAGCAAAGAACTGCTTGAGCCATTGTTTGCCGAGCTTGAATTCCGCACAATAGGTCGTCGAGTATTTGGAGAGCAGTTTGTTGTTGCTGGTGGCCAGGCGCTTCAAAATCCAAATTTGCAAACAGACTTATTTGGAAATCCTGTCGGAGCAGCTCCTGTAACTATTCAGCGTCAAGAAGTTGAAGTTGAGCAAAAGGAATCTGCCTTATCAGGTTTCAAAACTATTGCCAATACTCCTCATAAATATGAAATTGCAGATACTCCTGAGAAAAGACGAGTTCTTCTAGCTAGTCTTTCAGTTCAAAAAACGTTTGCTTTTGATACTGAAACAACAGGAACAGATGCTAATAACTCTGAATTAGTAGGCCTTTCGTTTTCCTGGAAACAAGGAGAAGGATTCTATGTCCCTATTCCTGAAAATCAACAGGAGGCTCAGGTTATTGTAAATGAATTCAAGCCGGTATTGGAAAATCCTGAAATTGAAAAGATTGGTCAGAATATTAAATACGATATCCTCATTATGAAATGGTATGGTGTTGAAGTGCAGGGGCCTTTGTTTGATACCATGCTGGCTCATTATCTAATTGATGCCGATACCAGACATAACATGGATTTTCTGTCCGAATCATACCTTAATTATTCTCCTATTTCTATTACTGAATTGATAGGGAAAAAAGGAAAGGGTCAGGATAATATGCGAAATGTTTCGGTGGAAAAGGCCGGAGAGTATGCTGCTGAAGATGCCGATATTACTTTTCAATTAAAAGAAGTTTTTGAGCCTTTACTGCCTTCGCTTAATGCCGGTAAATTGGCACTTGAGGTGGAAAATCCTTTGGTCTATGTTTTGGCTGATATGGAGAAAGAGGGAATCAGGCTTGATAAGCAAGGCTTGGCAGACTACTCCAAAGAATTAGAAAGCGATATCTCTCGCCTCGAAAAACAAATCTATGAAAAGGCTGGGTTGCGATTTAATATTGCTTCGCCTAAACAGTTGGGAGAAGTATTGTTTGAAAAGCTTCAACTTGATCCGAAAGCAAAAAAAACCAAAACAGGACAGTATCAAACCGGAGAAGATGTGTTAACTGCACTTGCCTCAAAACATGAAATGGTGCAGGATGTCCTGGATTTTCGTCAACTACAAAAACTGAAATCAACCTATGTTGATGCATTGCCGTTGATGATCAACCCTAAAACCGGGCGCGTTCATACTTCATTTAATCAGGCTGTTGCTGCCACAGGTAGGTTGAGTTCCAATAATCCTAATTTGCAGAATATCCCTATTCGTACAGAAAAAGGGCGTGAAGTTCGTAGGGCGTTTATTGCCAAAAATGATGATTATGTGCTTCTTTCTGCCGATTATTCTCAAATAGAGCTTCGTATTATTGCTGAGATCAGTAAGGATGAAGGAATGATGGATGCTTTCATTCAAGGTTATGATATTCACCGGGCAACGGCTGCGAAAGTTTATGGCGTGACACTGGATGAAGTTAATTCAGATCAACGTCGTAATGCTAAGGCTGTTAACTTTGGTATTATCTACGGACAATCGGCTTTTGGTTTGTCACAAAGTTTGGGCATTCCGCGCAAGGAGGCTTCTGAAATCATTGAACAATACTTCAATCAATACCCTGGTATTAAAAAGTACATGAGCGATATGGGGCAATTTGCACGTGAAAACGGCTATGTAGAAACTATTCTAGGAAGACGTCGATACCTGCGGGATATAAACTCTGCTAACGCCATGGTCCGTGGTTTTGCTGAACGAAATGCTATTAATGCTCCAATTCAAGGTTCGGCTGCTGATATGATTAAAGTTGCCATGATCAATATTCATAAGGAACTAAAATCAATGAAAGTGGATACCCGAATGATTCTGCAGGTGCATGACGAGTTGGTGTTTGATGTTCCTAAAACAGAGATTGAAAAAGTACGTCCGGTAATTGAAGATTTAATGAAATCAGCAATTAAAATGCAGGTGCCTATTTTAGTTGAAAGTGGAATAGGTCAAAACTGGCTTGAAGCACACTAAGGTATTTGTTGCAGAGTTTGGATACGTAATAAAAGGCTGTCTCCTATGTTTGCTTTGTCAAATGTAGGAGACAGCCTCATTTTTATATTCTTGTTGATATGCTTTAATTGTTTTCGAAAAAATAAACAATTAGCATTAAGGCACTTTCATCACTTATAGTACGCGGGTTATGGCTGATCCGGCCATTAAAGAGCATTGAATCTCCTTCGTTCAGTTCAATCACCTGGTCCGGGAAAACATATTCAACTTTCCCCTTTAAAATATATTTGTACTCAAACGCTTCTGTTTCAACCATCTGACGCTGAGCATCTTTGCTTAATTCTAATAAAACGATGTCAACAGTGGTGTTCTTTAAAGACTTGGTGAAAATGCGTTTATAGAAAAAGCCTTTAGCTAACTCCTTTTCAAATGCTTCATATTCGTTTTTGCGTTTAACTAAAATTAATGAAGTATTATTGTTTTGCCCAATACCTTTAAAAAACTGGTTCAAATCAACTTCTAAGGCTGATACAATATCAAGCAGTACCATTAATGAAGGTATTGTTCGATTGTTTTCAATCTGTGAAATAAGGCCTTTGCTTACATTGGCTTTATCAGCCAGTTCTTGCAAGGTCATGCCTCTTTCTTTACGGTAATCTCTTATTTTAGTGCTAATTTGAATCAACAAATGTTCTTCCATTAGTTTTGTTTAATATTTATAAACGAACAAAATTAACCTTCAAGTGCTAATCATTCAACTTTAAAACAAATCAATTTTGGTTTCTAGAGGATAATGATCTGATAACCGGTAGGGTTATACCTTGTATGTCTCAATATTCCAAACATGTTTCTTGGTAACAAAATAAAATAATCAATTCGTTTTTGTTGGCCATCAAAGTCGTAGGTATATGCCGAGTTGCCTGTATCCTGCCATTTATTCCTAATGACATCAAATGCGATATCGTCATGACTGATACTTAAATAACCGGCAAAAATAACTGGATTGTCAGAGCTTTGGCCTCTTTAGTTAAAGTGTTAAGAACCTCCATCGCTTTCGGTCATTTCAATAAAAGCAAAATTTAAGATGAGCCATTTTCAATTTTCTCTAACCGAAATACATATGGTTCATGTTAGTAATTAGTTCATAATCTTAAGGTTGGTGCTATTCCTAAATCTACTCAGCGCACTATTAATATCCTGCAGCGCAATGAAGTCGGCTGACAAATTTGGTGTCGTTTGTAAAGTGTAAAACTTTAAAACCTTATAAACGCTAATAAGTAAAAAACATTAACTTTACCCCTTTGTATAGTGTCAAATTGTCGGTAAAATTCAATTGGCTCGATACTTGATTTTTTATCGCAGTTAAATTTTAAGAAGAATGTTAAGTTTTTTAACGAAACTATTCGGCAGCAAGTCGGAAAGAGATATTAAAGCTTTGCTCCCAATAGTTGAGCAGATTAAGGCAGAATACTCAAAGCTTTCAAGCCTAAGTCATGATGAACTCAGGGCGAAAACCATTGAGTTTAAAAAAAGAATTGCAGACTTTTTAAGTGAAATTGATGCACAAATCGACAATCTTCAGAAAGAAGCTGAAGACTTGAGTTTGGGTGTTAATGAAAAAGTTGCCATCTATGACAGAGTTGATAAATTAAAGAAAGAACGCGATCAGCAATTGGAAATAGTGTTGATGGAAGTTCTGCCAGAAGCATTTGCCGTTGTTAAAGAAACTGCGCGTCGTTTTACCGAGAATAGTGAAGTTGAAGTAACGGCTACTCAGGCTGATAGAGAATTAGCTGCTCGTAAAAGCAATGTAATTATTAACGGCGACAAAGCTATTCACAAAAATACTTGGATTGCAGCAGGTAACGAAGTTACATGGAACATGGTACATTATGACGTTCAGTTGTTTGGAGGTACTGTATTGCACCAGGGTAAAATTTCTGAAATGGCAACCGGTGAAGGTAAAACCCTTGTTGCTACTTTGCCTGCTTATTTAAATGCACTTGCCGGCCAAGGAGTGCATATTGTAACAGTAAACGATTATCTGGCTCGTCGTGACAGTGAATGGATGGGGCCTTTATATGAGTTTCATGGTTTAACGGTTGATTGTATTGATAAACATCAGCCTAACTCAGAGGAACGTCGTAAAGCATATTTATCTGATATTACTTTTGGTACCAACAACGAATTCGGCTTTGATTATCTGCGCGATAACATGGCACGTAATCCTGATGAATTGGTTCAACGCAAACTTCACTTTGCAATGGTGGATGAGGTTGACTCAGTTTTGGTAGACGATGCCCGTACTCCATTGATTATTTCAGGTCCTATTCCTCGTGGGGATCAGCATGAGTTTTATGATCTTAAGCCACGTATTGAGCGTTTGGTAAATGCTCAAAAAAACGCGGTAAACGGCTTTTTAACTGATGCTAAAAAAATGCTGGCTGAAAATAAAGCTGACCAAGGCGGTTTGGCTTTGTTACGTGCCTTCCGTGGCTTGCCTAAAAATAAAGCCCTGATCAAGTTTTTAAGTGAGCAAGGTATTCGCCAGGTTTTACAAAAAACAGAAAACTATTACTTGCAGGATCAGCAAAAGGAAATGCCTAAAGCTGATGCTGAACTATATTTCGTTATCGACGAAAAGCATAATTCAATTGAACTTACTGAAAAAGGTATTGAAATGATTACCGCCAATGGCGAGGATCCTCATTTCTTTATTATGCCTGATGTAGGTTCTGAGATTGCTGAAATCGAAAAATCTTCGTTAAGTGACGATGAAAAAGTAGCCAAAAAAGATGAGTTGATGCGTGACTTCTCTATTAAATCGGAGCGTATTCACTCAATCAACCAATTATTAAAGGCTTATACTTTGTTCGAGAAAGATGTAGAATACATTATTGATGAAGGCAAAGTAAAAATAGTTGACGAGCAAACTGGCCGTATTATGGAAGGTCGTCGTTATTCAGACGGTTTGCACCAAGCTATTGAAGCTAAAGAAAATGTTAAGGTTGAAGATGCCACTCAAACATTTGCTACCATTACGTTGCAGAATTATTTCCGTATGTACCATAAACTGTGTGGTATGACCGGTACTGCAACGACAGAAGCTGGTGAGTTCTGGCAAATCTATAAACTTGATGTTGTTGAAGTTCCTACCAATAAAGGAATTCAACGCAAAGACCAAGAAGACCTTGTTTATAAAACTGCTCGCGAAAAATATAACGCTGTAGTAGATGAAATTGTAAAGTTAACTCAAATAGGCCGTCCGGTGCTTGTGGGTACTACTTCTGTTGAGATTTCAGAGTTATTAAGCCGTATGCTTAAGTTACGTGGTATCAAGCACAACGTACTGAATGCCAAATTACACCAACGTGAGGCGGAAATTGTGGCTGAGGCAGGACAGGCAGGTACAGTAACTATTGCTACCAACATGGCTGGTCGTGGTACCGACATTAAGTTAGGTCCAGGTGTTAAAGAAGCCGGAGGTTTAGCCATCATCGGTACGGAGCGTCATGAGTCGCGCCGCGTTGACCGTCAGTTACGTGGTCGTTCTGGTCGTCAAGGTGACCCTGGTTCTTCCCAATTCTTCGTTTCATTGCAGGATGAGTTAATGCGCTTGTTCGGATCAGAGCGTATTGCAGCACTGATGGACAAAATGGGCTTAGAAGAAGGTGAAGTAATTCAGCACTCAATGATTACCAAGTCTATTGAGCGTGCTCAGAAAAAAGTAGAAGAAAACCATTTCGGTACACGTAAACGTTTGTTGGAGTACGACGACGTGATGAATTCTCAACGTACCGTTATCTATAGCAAACGCCATAATGCATTATTTGGCGAGCGTTTAGAGGTTGATATTGACAACATGATCTTCGATACAGTTGAAGAACTTGTTCAACAATATCGCGAGGATAAAAATTTTGAAGGCTTTAAGCTAGATTTGCTTCGTGTGTTCGCTTATCACACCGAGATGGCTGATAAAGAATTCTTGGATGAAAACACCGACAATGTGGTTTTGTCAGTTTATCAACAGATTGCTGATCACTATCGCCGTAAATCAGAATTTATTGCTCAAAATGCATATCCGGTAATTAAAGATGTATTTGAGACCAGAGGAGATGTAATTGAAAACATTGTTGTTCCGTTCTCTGATGGTGTTCGTGGCGTTCAGATTCCGGTTAGCTTGAAGAAAGCTTACGAAACAAATGGTATCGAGGTAGTTAGAGCGTTTGAGCGTTCTGTATTGCTTTATACAATTGATGATGCTTGGAGAGAGCACTTGCGTGAAATGGATGAGCTGAAACAGTCTGTTCAAAACGCTGTTTATGAACAAAAAGATCCATTGTTAGTGTATAAATTTGAATCGTTCAATTTATTTAAACAACGTATTTCAAATATTAACAAAGAGGCGCTTGATTTCTTGTTTAAAGGAACTATTCCGATGGGAGAACCAGAAGAAGTTCAGGAAGCAGCTCCTGTTCAACGTACTGACTTAAGCAACTTACAGGCAAGTCACCCTGAGTTCCATGACAACGGTGGACATTTGCCAGAAGATTTAGCGGGTGAAATTTCAGTTAAACAACACCCTGTACGTGTTGAACCTAAAATCGGACGTAATGATCCTTGTCCTTGCGGAAGTGGCAAAAAGTATAAAAACTGTCACGGAGCAGGTCTGGCTTAAAAGTTGATTTTAATTATGATAGAAGTACGATTTTAGATTTATCCAGTAAAGCTAAAATCGTACTTTGTTTTTGAGGTATTAAGACTGAACTTTGTTAAATTGTATGTGAATTAATTAAATCAGACTGCGTTTGTTGATTAAACTGAAATCTTTCCATGAAAATAATGCTTTAATCAAGTATACGTTGTAATTCTAAATCCTATCTTCAGTAAATGTTAAGCGGAAAACACATAATATCAATTGTTGCAATGTTTCTGTTAATGAGTACAATAGTTTATGCTCAGCAAAAACCAACTAAGTCAACTACGAAGCCTGCCACCACAAAGCCAGCCACCTCAACACCGGCAAAGCAAAATGCACCAGCCGGTAAGCCTGCAACAACAAAAGACAAATCAACATTAATACCCCAGACCAAACCGGAGCGGTCGCCAGTTGAAACTCCAAAAAAAGTTCAGATAGATGATAACTCAGGATTTGAAAATACTTCAAACTCACGGGATACTATCCTAATGTCGAATGTTGATGTTGTTGCGCAGCCAGGTATAAATGAATTGTTGTCAAAACGAATTGAAATTAATCGCAAGCCACCAGCATTCGGTTATAGATTACAAATTTATTCAGGTCCTAACCGTAATGAAGCGTATAGTTTGCAAATTAAGTTTGCACTTAAGTTTCCTGAATTAGGAAGCTATTTAAGTTATCAAATGCCTAACTACAAGCTTCGTGTAGGGGATTTTGCTACCCGTGCAGATGCTGAAAAGGTAAAGAAACTCCTTGATAAGGAATTTGATGTTGCATTTATTGTATCTGATAAACTAAACCCTCAAAAGGTTTATCAGGAGGGCGAGACTGAATTACCCCAATAAGCTTCATTGATCTTAATAGCCTTTAGGCTTTACTTTTGAAATAAATAAATAATAACCAACTTTCTTCCCCAAATATGTTGAAGGAAAAAATACAGACCTTGGCAAAGGATATTCATCAGGAAACCATTGCCAATCGTCGTCATATACATGCGAACCCTGAGCTTTCATTTAAAGAATTCAAAACCAGTGAATTTATTGCTTCCAAATTGACTGAATGGGGTATCCCATTTGAGAAAAAAGCAGGAACTGGCCTTGTGGGGTTAATTAAGGGCGAAAAGCCTTCTGATAAAGTATTGGCATTACGTGCTGATATGGATGCTTTACCCATTGTAGAGACCAATGAGGTGGAATACAAGTCGAAGAATGAAGGAGTTATGCATGCTTGCGGACACGATGTACACAGTGCTTCTTTGTTAGGTACTGCCAAAATCCTTTCTCAGTTAAAGACAGAGTTTGGTGGAACTGTGAAACTGATTTTTCAACCGGGAGAAGAGTTGCTGCCCGGGGGAGCAAGTATTATGATTAAAGAAGGAGTGCTTGAAAACCCGGCACCTCAAGGCATCATTGGCCAACATGTTATGCCATTGATCGATGCCGGAAAAGTAGGTTTTCGTTCAGGGCAATACATGGCCTCAACGGATGAGTTATACATTACGGTAAAAGGCAAAGGCGGGCACGGAGCGCAACCGCATATGAATGTTGATCCCGTGCTGATTTCGGCTCATATTATTGTTGCTCTTCAGCAGGTAATAAGTCGAATTGCCGATCCTCGGCTTCCTTCAGTATTGTCTATAGGTAAGGTCATTGCTAATGGCGCGACCAATGTGATTCCTAATGAAGTGAATATGGAAGGAACATTCCGTACACTTGATGAGAGCTGGCGGAAGGAAGCCCACAAGCGAATGAAGAAAATGGCTGAAGGTATTGCCGAAAGTATGGGCGGTAGCTGTGAGTTTACTATTGCCCATGGTTATCCTTTCTTGGTAAATGAAGAGAAGTTGACTCAAAGAGCAAGAGCAGCGGCGGAAGAATATTTAGGTAAAGAAAATGTTCTGGATCTTGATATATGGATGGCAGCAGAGGACTTTGCCTATTACTCTCAAGTTACTAATGCATGTTTTTACCGTTTAGGAACCCGAAACGAAGCAAGAGGAATCACTTCATCGGTGCATACTCCTACCTTTGATATTGATGAAACTGCATTAGAAACGAGTACGGGGTTAATGGCTTATATGGCATTGAAGGAACTGGAAAGTTAGTATTCCTAAAAAAATTTAAGGAAGGAAAAGGAATAAGCGTTGATTCTTATTCCTTTTCTTTTTGTATAAAAGGGCAATTAAACCTAATTTGTGTTTAAGACATGCTTGAGAACAAATGCCTTTGCAAAAGTTTCACAACCAATTTTTGGCCTTTTTAAGAAGAATACACTGGAAAGAGCTTGTTGCTATCTTATTCATTTTATTAGGTGTTTATTTCTTTCGCCAAGAGCGGCACGAGCTACGTTCTCTATCCCTGTTTATAAAAAAAGCCGATCAATATTGGATCTCTGTTGGGGTAATCCTTACCGCGGTATACATCTTTCTTCAATCGGGTTTGCTTTTATACTGTTTTAAGGCGGTGAAAGCAGATTTGCCATGGCCTGCTAGCATTCTCCTTTTCTTAAAGCAAAATTTCATTAGTATTTTTCTTCCCGGAGGAGGTGTTACTACTTTTGCCTACCTTCCTGCAATGCTCCGGAAAGAGCGTATTGAGCGGCATAAAATATACCTTGCCGGCGGATTGCAAGGCTTTATTGGAATCTTTACCGTTATTTTGGTGGGTCTTCCGGTTATCTTTTATGCCTTACTAACCCATCAAGCTGTTGTAAGTGAAACAAACATTTTTGTTGGAACGGCTGCCTTAAGCCTTTTGCTAATTCTACTATTTTTAACATTTAGGCGAAGAGGGAAAATACAGAATTTCCTGATGAAAGTTTTTCCAAAGGCGGAAACGTTTTTAGAAGAAATTCTAATCATCGAACTTTCCGCATCTAAGCTAATCGTTGCTACTTTGTTTTCAGTTTTGGTAGAATTTTGTGGCATTGTTCATTTATATATTGCCATGTTGGCAAGTGGGACCGATGCCTCATGGGAAGCCGCATTTACCGCCTATATTGTTTCAACACTATTTCTAATTTTTTCCCCTTTATTGAAAGGGTTAGGTGCTGTTGAATTATCCATTTCTTACATACTAAAATTATACGGTTATAATACATTACAAGCTGTCGAAATAGCCTTGCTCTATCGTTTACTTGAGTTTTGGCTGCCTTTAGTAGCGGGTATCATTGCCTGGGCATGGAAAGGGAAGAATCTCTTTTTGAGGCTAGCTCCTCCTTTATTAATCTTCCTCTTGGGAACGGTAAATATATTTTCAGTACTTACCCCTCCAATTGCCTCCCGGTTACATTTGCTGAAAGAGTACATTCCATTGGAATCTATTCATGCATCAAATTGGCTGGTAATCTTACTGGGCTTAGTTCTTATCGTTACGGCAGCCTTTCTTATTAGAGGATTAAAAGGAGCCTGGTGGCTGGCAATTGCTGTTTCTGCTCTTTCTTTGATAGGGCATCTTACAAAGGCACTTGACTATGAGGAGGCTACTTTATCCTTATTTGTAATCATTGTATTGTATTCGTCCCGTAAACAATATCGTTTAAGGAGTGATCCTCGCTTTATAAACATCGGCACCGTAACTGGTATCGCCACATTAATTACAGTTCTAATTTTTGGTTCGATTGGGTTTTATTGGTTGGATGAAAAACATTTTGGTCTCGATTTCAGCCTTTGGCAATCGATTCGCTATGCATTTACTAATTTTTTGTTGATACAAAATGACTTGCAACCCATCACTCATTTTGGAACAGAGTTTATAATGTCGATCAGAGTTTTAGGAATTGGAGCCTGGGCTTTTTTTCTCTATACTGTATTTCGGCCCTATCTTTCTGCGACATTTTTTAAATCCCAAGACTATGAAAAAGCCTTTTTTTGGATAAATCAATATGGTTCATCTCCTGTAGATTATTTTAAAGCTGATGCTGACAAATTGTTGTTTTTCTCCAATGAAAATGAAGGCTTTATTGCTTATAGAGTTGCCAACGGTTTTGCAATTGTATTGGAAGAGCCTGTTTGTTTAGAAGAACATAAGCTTAAGTTTCTGATTGAGTTTGACCAGTTCTGTATTAAAGAAGGATTAAAGCCTGCTTTTTACAGGATTGATGAGGAGAGTTTATACCATTTCTCTACGTTGAAAAAAAAGAAACTGCTTATTGGACAGGAGGCGGTGATGGATATTAACAGTTTTAGCTTGGAAGGAAAACAAAACAAAGCGCTGCGCAACTCATTGAATAGTTTGCAAAAAAAAGGATATCAGACCCGGGTCCACAAAGCACCACATACGAGGCAATTCATTAATGAATTAAAAGCAGTATCTGATGAATGGCTCAAGGCCTATGATAAAATTGAAATTACTTTTTCCCAAGGTATGTTCAATCCATCCTTAATTAGCCAACAGGAGGTGATTGCGGTTCACGATGAAGCAAACAAAACAGTAGCTTTTTTGACCATCATCCCGGATTACACTCCTGATGAATGCACATACGATTTAATTCGTAAAACGGCGGATGCGCCCGGAGGATGTATGGATGCATTGATCATAAAATTAACCGAATACGCGAAAGAAAGTGGTTCCCATTACCTGAACCTTGGCCTGGTGCCCATGTCGGGTATTGACCAGCCGGAAAGCACAGCAGAGCGGTTGGTAAAATACGCCTATGAAAAAATCAGCAGATTCAAACACTACCAAGGTCTGCGAGAATTTAAAGAGAAATATGCGTCGCAATGGCTTAATAAATATCTCATCTATGAAAATGATTTTGACTTGGTACAACTTCCTGCTGCATTACGGAAGGTTATGGAACCGGCTTCCTAGGTGTGATGATTCCCGTTTGGTTTCCTTGTTTGACTTAATTAGTCAGTATTACCGTCAAGCTTCTGGCGCCATGAGCTCCAATTACTAACGATTGCTCGATGTCTGCAGTTTTTGACGGACCTGAAATGAAAACACCATAGTTAATCTCTGCCACTTTTTCATATGCATAGTGCATATTAGCAACGATATTTTCTTTCTTTAGTACCAATAGGAGATGTTGTGTTATAAATGGAAGTGCCCTGTGAAGCATGTTTTTCTCCGGTAGCCATACTGCTCCATTCTCGGCTACACCAATTACTCCTTCCAAAATCGCAAGATCTATTTTCTCCAAAAGGTAATGAGGACAGTCTTCGTTTACATCAATAGTTGAATAAACTATTGATGACGCTATTTTGTGAGTATCAGAAAACCGGCTTTGTACAAATTCATTGATTTCTGACAGGGTGCTCAATTCAATTACTGAACCTCCAACCAGTTCTACCATCCTGCTAAAGGTTTCTATTGCATTCTGTTCTTCCTCTAAAAATAAGGGAATCTTAGGAAGTTCAACTGCTGAAGGCTTGTTTTGTATAATCGCGTTCTTGATCTTATCTCTTGCACTCATGGTTTAATTTTTTTGCCTGTTTTTACTGTACCATTCACGGAAACTTTCTTGTGGTGTTTTTGGTAACTCCCTGGCTTTTGCCCAAGGATTGATCATTTTGTTATGGGTGATAAAATGAGGGGTCCATTTAAGTACTTGTCGTCCCATAGCTCCAATGAAAGAAAATAACCTGGCTGAAGCAAGCACCTTTGCCATTCCTTTCATGGTCCATTTTTTCATAACAGGTAAAGAGTTTGCTTCTCCGATCTCTTGTCGCCATTTGTATAACTGCTCATGAATATTAATTTTTACAGGACATACATTTGTGCAGCTTCCGCATAAAGTTGATGCAAAGGGTAATGAACTGTATTTCTTTAAATCAAGGTTGGGAGCGAGAATGGAACCTATTGGCCCAGGAACTGTAAAATCATAACTATGTCCGCCACTACGACGATAGACTGGACACGTATTCATACAAGCACCACAACGAATGCACTTGAGTGAATTATAAAAATCCTTTCTTCCCAATTGCTGAGTACGCCCATTATCAACAATTATTATATGCATTTCAGCACCCGAGCGAGGTTTGGTAAAGTGCGATGTATATGTAGTAACTGGTTGTCCGGTAGCACTCCTTGCCAATAGACGAGTAAATACCGACAGGTCTTTAAAGCGTGGAATGATTTTTTCAATACCCATACAAGCAATATGCACCTTAGCCAGGTTAACCCCTAAGTCGGCATTTCCTTCATTGGTACACACAACCACACTTCCGGTTTCGGCAATTGCAAAATTAACTCCAGTGAGTGCCGCATCCGCTTTCAGGAATTTTTCACGTAAATGCTGGCGTGCCGCTTGAGTCAGCCGTTGTGGATCTTTTTCTCCTTTTGGTGTATGCAAATGCTGATGAAAGGTTTTGCCAACATCCTCTTTTTTTAGGTGAATTGCAGGTAGAACAATATGGCTAGGTGATTCACCACGCAGTTGAATGATGCGTTCCCCTAAATCTGTATCGACTACTTCAATGCCATTTTTCTCCAAAAATGGATTAAGATGACATTCTTCAGTAAGCATCGATTTGCTTTTGACAATTTTTTGAGCTTTGTGTTGTTGCAATATACCTAAGACAATGTCATTATGCGCTTTTGCATCGGCAGCCCAATGTACCTTTACGCCATTCCTATTGGCATTCTGCTCAAACGCTGTTAGGTAATCATTCAGCTTACTTAAAGTATGTTCTTTTATTTGGGAAGCAAGCTCTCTTAGTAGCTGAAAATCAGGAATATTGTATACGGACTTGTCTCTTTTTTGCCTTACAAACCATAGTGTTTCATCATGCCACGAGGTACGGTCAATGTCTTTATTGAATATAGCTGCCTGTTTTGAGTGATTCATGGTCGATTTCCATTTAAAATTTCAGCAATGTGCATCACTTTCATTGGTAGTTTCTCTCTTCTGACAATGCCTTCCAGGTGCATAAGACAGCTCATGTCAGCACCGGTTAAAATCTGCGTTCCATTTGTCAAATGATCGTTTACCCTGTCAAGACCCATTCGGGCCGAAACAGCTTCTTCACTTACACAAAATGAACCACCAAATCCACAACATTCATCATTTCTATTTAAGGTGGTGAGTTGAATGCCTTCAATCGTTTTTAATAGTCTCCAGGCGTTTCCATCTTTTTCAGGTGTAATTTCTGATGCAGTTGCATTCATCAGTCCACGTTGGCCATGGCAACTTAAGTGCATACCAACTTTATAGGGAAACGTAACGGGAATTTCTTTGACATTCAACACATCAGTAATAAACGAAACGAGCTCAATGGTGTTGCTGCGCACTTCATTAACTTCAGTTGTTTGCTCGATAATGTTATAATGTTTTTTTACATGATAGGCACAGCTGCCAGATGGAGTTACAACATAATCGTATCCTGAAAATGTTTTTACAAAATGATGGTAAACAGGAATTGAGTCTTTTTCGAATCCTGTATTTGCCATGGGCTGACCGCAACAGGTTTGTTGTGGAGGGAAATCAACATCAACGCCTAGCTTTTCCAATAGTTGTAAGGTGGCAATTCCTACATTTGGATAGAATTGATCAATATAGCAAGGAACAAATAAGGCTACTCTCATCTTCTCGTGTATTATCATTTTGGCATAATATCAGACGAAAATTCATCATGCATATCAAAATTGTTTAATGAATTAAACAAAGTGCCTTACTTAACAAACTTTGGACAACAAATAAAAAGGATTTCGTTAAGAATCTATTTCAGCAAATTGACCAAGAATTAAGCAATATTACCATTGATCATTGATGATTTAAGTAATTTAAACTGAAGAGGTATGGGAAGTGATTTCAAAGGGATAGAGAAGGAAATCCGCTTCTGCCTTTTTAAGGAACGGCAGAAGCGGTATACATTAGAGTGTAGCCATATCAATCACAAATCGATAATGCACATCTCCTTTTATCATTCGTTCATATGCTTCATTGATTTGGTTCATGGAAATGACTTCAACATCTGACATGATATTATGTTCTGCGCAATAATCCAGCATTTCTTGTGTCTCCTGAATTCCACCTATAAGAGAACCAGCAAGCCTTCTGCGTTTTGCAATAAGATTAAAGGTTTGTATTATGGGGGCTTCTGGCGGGACACCTAGCAATACCATAGTTCCGTTTAATCTTAGCAGATTTAGATATACATTCAGATCGTGTTGAGCTGAAACTGTGTCAATAATAATGTCAAAATAGTTGGTTACTTCGGCCAGGGCATCAGGGTTTTTAGTGACCACAAATTTATGAGCTCCCAATGCCAGTGCATCTTTTTCTTTGGATGCCGAAGTACTTAAAACGGTAACTTCTGCACCCATAGAAGCTGCCAGCTTAACGGCCATATGACCTAAACCTCCCAAGCCCATAACACCAACTTTATCGCCTTTGCCAACTTTCCATTCTTTTAAAGGAGAGTAGGTGGTGATTCCTGCACATAACAAAGGAGCAACCCGTTTTAAATCCAGCTTTTCTGAAATTTTAAGAACGAAACTTTCATCAACAACAATCATGTTTGAATAGCCACCATAAGTAGGAGTTTTCATGTCCATTTCTAAACTGTTGTAGGTTCCAACCCAGTGGACTTCGCAATATTGTTCATAGCCTTGAACACAACTGCTGCAGGTACGGCAAGAGTCAACCAGACAGCCAACACCGGCAAGATCTCCGGCTTTGAACTTCGTTACCTTTTCACCTACTTTAGTAACCTTACCCACAATCTCATGACCCGGAACCATTGGGAAGATAGCCCCGCCCCATTCATCGCGTACCTGATGGATGTCGGAATGACAAACACCACAGTATAAAATTTCGATCTGAACATCAAATGGGCCGGTTTCTCTTCTTTCAAAGTTAAATGGCGCAAGAGGCGCCTTAGCCTGTGCGGCTGCATAACCCTTAACTTGTATCATATAGCGTAATTATTTAGTGTCTTTAACACATCTGAATCCAATATGGTTCGATGCAGAACGGTATTCACCTTTTCCTCGTGTGCCAACCATGTAGCGGGTACAGTATTGGTCAGTACACAGAAACGAACCTCCGCGTTGAACCTTCTTCTTTTGAGTTGGTTCGTCAGGGTCATATGATGATTCTGGTCCTTGAGGATTCTTTGCGATTGTCTGCTTGGCAAGTTTTTCATAATAGTCAGATTGATACCAATCTTGACACCATTCCCAAACGTTACCCGCTATATCGTACAGGCCGTAAGGGTTGGATGGAAATTGTTTTACCGGCGCAATGCCTGTAAAACCGTCTGCTCCAGTATCATTTTTAGGAAATTTACCCTGGAAAATATTAGCCATCCATTTGCCATCAGGTTTAAATTGATTGCCCCAAGGATACAGTTTGCCATACTCACCTCCCCTGGCTGCAAATTCCCATTCCGCTTCCGTTGGAAGTCGTTTTCCGGCCCATTGGGCATAAGCTTGAGCATCCTCCCATGAAATGTGTACAACCGGATAGTATTCTTTGCCTTTAATTGTACTGTTTGGGCCCAGAGGATGTCGCCAATCAGCCCCCTTGACATATTGCCACCATTGAAGATAATCATTTAAAGGAATATCTTCATTAGGAGGAGTAAAGACTACAGAGCCTGTAAATAAGTTTTCTTCAGGGGCATTAGGAAACTCTTCTTTTGTTGGCTTTTTTTCAGCTATAGTAACGTATCCGGTGGCTTTAACAAATGCCTCAAATTGAGCATTGGTAACTTCTGTGGCATCCATAAAAAAGCCCGAAACATACACACGGTGAATTGGGCGGGCATCATTCATCGGCTGATTCCCTCCGTCACCCATACCCACAGGGTTTACTCCTCCCATGCTAAATTCCCCACCAGGAATGTATACCATCCCTTCCGGTACTTTGCCTATAGGCTTTTGGGCATTAATTATAGATTCGTAGAACTCTTTTCCTCCTCCTTGCATATACAAAACACTATCAGACGGGAACAAACCATTAGATGTACAAGCCGCCATCCCCTCTATCCTGCTGCTTTTTAGCAACTGGGCTGATTGGGAGTTTGAAGTCTTATGACAAGCAGTGAAGTTAAAAGCGAATGCAATAATTGTTATCAGTATAAATGATTTGTAAGAATACATGTTAAGTTCAATCGATATAAATACATGTCTAAGTCTTTTACGAAACGACTTTACAAAATAACTAATTTCGGCAATTTTCGGTGCCAATTATTTAAAGTCATATAGCAGAAATTCTTTATGTCATTTTTTTCCCTTAAATTAATATTGGTCTAAAAGTATAACCCTCGTATCAGTCTTTTCACCTCATCTACGACCTTTCCTTTTGAAATTACGACCATTATGGAACTTCTGAAATACATAATTCATCATGCGCCTGAATTTGCAGTGTTTTTCTCTTTGGCACTTGGACATGCTATTGGAAGAATAAAAATTGGAAGTTTTAGTCTTGGAAGTGTAGCAAGCACCTTAATAATAGCCTTGATTATCGGCCAACTGGGCGTTACGCTTTCTCCTGTTTTTAAAACTGCTTGCTTTGCGCTTTTTGTTTATTCAATTGGATTTAAAAGCGGGCCTGAGTTTTTCGGAAGCTTAAATAGAGGAACAGTGAAGCTGATGATTTTGGCAGTGGTTGTATGCGTTACGGGTTTGATTTTAGTAGTAGCGCTTGGACACTTGCTTCATCTGAATAAGGGATTGGCTGCTGGCTTGGCAGCCGGAGCATTAACAGAGTCGGCAACAATGGGTACTGCATCGGATGCAATAAGCCGATTAAATCTGAGTGCGGAGGAAACCCGCAGTTTAAGTTCCAGTATGGCTGTTGCATTTGCTATAACCTATGTGCTAGGAACCATTACGGTCATTATATTTCTAAGGAATATAGCGCCAAAGTTTTTAAAAGTAAATTTAAAGCAGGCTGCTAAAGATCTGGAGCAGTCACTGGCTGGAGGGTATGGAAAAGGAATGTCTGGCTCAATAAACCCTTACTCGCCCGTAATTGCTAGAGCTTATAAGTTAGTGTTTATTCCGGATAGTGTTAAAACCGCTGGAGACATTGAGCAGTTGATTGGCGACCGAACTGCAGTGTTTAGAGTTGTTAGAGAGGATCAAATTATTGAAACAGAACTTGCTACTCCGGTCAAGAAGGGAGATGTTGTGGCAATGATGGGTAATTACAATACCATAATGAAAGCCGAGCAGATTTTGGGACCCGAGGTTAATGATCCCAGAGCACTTCAGTTCAATGGTAAATTGATAAAAGTAGTGTTAACAAATTCTCAATATCATAATAAAAGCCTTAAAGAAATAGTGGATCAGGCAGATACTCATGACTTGCGGGGTGTTTTTCTTATCAGTATAAAAAGGCAGGAGAATGATATTCCATTATTTAGAAATACAGTTTTGCGTAGAGGGGATGTGATGCAATTGATGGGCGATGAAATCCAAGTGGACCGGATTGCAAATAAAGTAGGTTATGTAGAGAAATCAAGTGATAAAAGCGATTTGGTGATGCTGACAGCAGGAATTGTTGCGGGGATTTTATTAGGACTGTTATCTGTTAACATTGGAGGAGTTCCAATTACCTTGGGTGTTGGAGGGGGCGTGCTGGTTTCTGGCTTATTTTTTGGCTGGCTTCGTTCTAAATATCCTGTATTTGGAAGCTTACCAGGGGCCGCACAGTGGGTGCTGCAGGAATTTGGTCTAAGTGCTTTTGCAGCGGTTGTTGGATTGTCGGCGGGTAGAGACGCAATTGTAGCCTTACAAAATTCGGGTGCTATTCTAATTGTATTGGGTGTTTTAGTGGCTTTGGTACCTCAAGTAGTGGGATTGATCGTAGGGCACAAGTTTCTAAAGCTAAATCCAATCATTCTTTTTGGGGGGCTATGTGGAAGCCAAACCGTGGCTGCTGCATTATCTGCTATATCTGAAGAAGCCGAAAGTACAACTCCGGTGCTAGGTTTTACGGTAACATACGCAATTGGTAATGTTTTACTGGCTATCTGGGGGCCAATAATTGTAAATCTGGTTTAATTCACACTTGTTTCAAAAGCAATAATAGTTGATTTACCGAACTTCGGTTTGTAACCTAACGCTGACATAATCTACCTTGATAAAAATAAGCTTAACTTCGCAGCGTTTCTTAATAAACATTTACGGTATTTCATGAAGAGGCTTTTTGTAATTGTCGCGTTATTTTCTTTTATCAATCCACTATTTGCTCAAATTAAAAAACAACCTAAGTCGATAAAAGAGTTGAATCCAGATACTATTCTAAATTTTCAGCTCGACTCAGCTATTGTTGTTACAGGCAAGAAAGGCTTGTTCGTTCAGGATTTTATAGACGAAATCTTAAACGATACGGTATTTTATATGGGTTTCAAAAAGATGAAGCAATACAACTTTTTTGCCGAAAATGACATTGTAACGTTCGATAAAAAATATAACAGGTCAGCACATATCTATAAAAAAATCTACCATGATAATACTGGAGCTAATTATGCTCAGAAAGTGATAAATAAGCTTGACAGTGGGGAGATTTATAAGCGAAATGGCAAATACGAATTGTTTACGGTTCAAATGTTCAGCTATATTTTTGAGAACATGAACAGTACAGAATTTACAAGTACTACTCCTGGTAGAAGTGAAAAAAGTGAAGAAGGATATAAAGATAAACTGAAAGTATTGATTTTCAGTCCTGGGAAGCCAGTTAAGGGGGTTCCGTTTGTAAGTGAAAAGACGGCCATCTTTGAGCCTGAAATGCGTAAGTATTACGACTATAAATTCTTTAGCGGAACTTACATGGGTAACCTTCCTGTTTACAGGTTTAAGTGTACTGCCAAACCTGAGTATGTCAATTCAGATAAGGTTATGATAAAAGAATTAACCACCATTTTTGACAAGCGAACTTTTCAAATTGTAGGCCGTTACATTGATATGAGCTACGATAACATGGCTTTTAGTTTTGATGTTAAGATGAATATTGAAATGAATTACGTTAATGATGACTTATTGCCGGTTCGCATCAGCTACAACGGAAACTGGGATGTGCCTTTTAAGAAAAAGGAAATAGCAGCTTTTAACGTAAAGCATTACGGGTACAATAAAAAGTAGCTTCAGTAAGTATTGTTTGTTTGACGCCAAACAATGAAAGCCACAGGCTGAATATTTTAAAAGCCAAACACTTAAAAATCTGATAAAACTTAGCAACTTTGCAGCAAACCATCAAAAGCATTGATTACAAAAGATACCGTAGATAGAATTATGGATGCTGCCGACATTGTGGAAGTGATCGGCGAGTTTGTGAATCTTAAAAAAAGGGGAGCTAACTACGTTGGACTGAGTCCTTTTGCCAACGAGAAAACTCCTTCATTTACGGTTTCTCCGGCTAAACAAATTTTCAAAGATTTTAGTACTGGAAAAGGCGGCAGTGTTGTCACCTTTTTAATGGAACTGGAAAAGTTTAGCTATCCGGAAGCGCTTAAGTGGTTGGCCAACAAATATCAGATTGAAATAGAAGAAGATCGCAAATGGGAGGAATCTCCTATTAATGATGAACGTGAAAGTTTGTTCATTGTGAATGAATTTGCGCGTAACTATTTTTCTGAAACTCTTTTTGATCGTGAAGAAGGAATCAATATAGGTCAAAGCTATTTTAAAGAGCGTGGTTTTCGGGAAGAAACGATGAAAAAGTTTCAACTCGGCTATTGTATTGATCGGTGGGATGATTTTACACAAGGTGCTTTAAAAGCCGGGTATAATGAAGAATACCTTGTTAAAACGGGGCTAACCATTAAAAAAGATGATGGGAAAGCTTTTGATCGCTATAAAGGTCGGGTGATTTTCCCAATCCACAGCCTTACAGGGCGCGTTATTGGTTTTGGTGGACGTGTTTTAAAAACCGGTGATAAAACTGCCAAATACGTAAACTCACCTGAGTCGTTAATTTATCACAAAAGCCAGACGCTATACGGTATTTATTTTGCCAAGAATAAAATACGTGATGAGGATAATTGTTTCCTGGCCGAAGGTTATACCGACGTTATTTCACTTCATCAATCGGGTATAGAAAATGCGGTTGCTTCCTCGGGAACCTCTCTCACTGTTGAGCAAATCAGGTTAATAAATCGATTTACCAAAAATGTAACCATTTTATATGATGGTGACGCTGCCGGTATTAAAGCTTCTCTGCGCGGAATTGATATGATTCTTGAGGAAGGGCTTAATGTAAAGGTGGTGTTATTTCCAGATGGACATGATCCGGATTCTTATGTGAAAAGTGTCGGAGGAACAGCCTTCAGAGAGTACGTTAAGGAAAATCAAAAAGACTTCATTCTTTTTAAAACATCAATACTATTACAAGACGCTAATAATGATCCGCTAAAACGTGCTGAAGTTATTCGTGATATTGTTGAAAGTATTGCTAAAATTCCGGATAGCATTAAGGCATCTGTTTTCATTTCAGAAACCAGTCGTTTATTGCAGGTGGAAGAGCGCATTTTGCTTTCTGAGCTGAATAAGCTTAAGCTTAAAAATGCTCAGGCTAAAGAAAAGCCTCCCCGCTCAGATAATTTTCCACCAGATGAACCTTCGCCAGAAGAATTGTATGGACTTGAAATACAGGCGCAGGTAAAAGAGGAAATCTCAGTGAATAATGAGGACCCTCAGGAAGAAGAAATTGTACGATTGCTGGTTAATTATTGTGGAGAAGTTTGGGAAGAGGATTTGACAATCGCGCAGTTTCTGATACACGCTTTGGATGACATTGAGTTTGGTAATGCTTTATATGGTACTTTTTTTGAAGAAACCCGTTTTAAAGTAAATGAAGGAGAAGTTATTGATGAGCGTTTCTTCATACATCATCCTAATAATGAAATCAGAAATCTAACGGCAACTCTATTAACATCGCCTCATTCATTGAGTGAAAACTGGGAGAAAATGCATGAGATTCCTGTCCCCGATGAAAAGTCGAAATTAAAGCAGGCGGTGTTAAGCGCTGTGTTTCATATAAAAATGCGTAAGGTAATGCGGTTGATCAAAGAAAATCAAGAGAAGATGAAAACTGCAACAACTGATGATGAGATCATTGCTCTGCAAACATTGCACATGCAACTAACGCAGGTTAAAAAGGATATTTCTCAAGAATTAGGGGCGGTAATTTTAAAGTAATTTTAAACTCATTACTAGAGTTTTTCTCCAAAGCAAAGGTCTCCGGCATCTCCCAGCCCCGGAACAATGTAAGCCTTAGAGGTAAGTTCCTCATCAACGGCGCCAAGCCATAGGAATGCTTTAGGCAGGTTAGATCTCACATGAGAGATGCCTTCAGTGCTTGCAATAACGCTTACCAAATGCAGCTCCTTAATGTCAAAACGGGCAAGTAACTCTTTGCAAACAATCACCATAGACTGACCGGTTGCAATCATCGGATCAGAAACGATTACTGTTTTATCGCTGAGGTCAGTAGTTGAAAAGTACTCCATTTTTATCTCAAAGTCATTGTTTTTTTTTGCTTTTCGATAAGCTGAGATGTAACCTGAATCGGATTTATCGAAAAAGTTCATCAGGCCCTGGTGCAATGGAAGGCCAGCCCGAAGTATGGTTACCAGTACGGGGAATTCAGTAAGCAATGGGACTGATGCAACACCAAGCGGGGTGATAACTTCTTGCTCCTCATAGGACAATTTTTTGCTGATTTCATAGGCGAAAACCTCTCCTAAGCGTTCAAGATTTCGTCTGAAACGCATCCGGTCATTTTGAATATCAATATGGCGCAATTCAGCCAGAAACTGATTGGCTATAGAGTTGTTTTTGCTAAAAACAGTAATCATAATGAGTGATGTTTTATCTAAGATAACGAAAATGGGTCGAAAATATAATGCTTAATTCGGTTATATGGAACCTAAACAATAAAAGAACAAAATCGTTATAAACCTTTGTGAAGTGATAAGCTTCTTCTGGTTATATTTGAATTACATGAAATTTCAACTCACCTCAGCATATTATCCTACCGGAGATCAACCAGAAGCAATACGCCAATTGGTTGAAGGCGTTAATGCAAATGAACAGTTCCAAACTTTATTGGGAGTTACCGGCTCAGGAAAGACATTTACAGTAGCAAATGTAATTGCTCAAACACAGCGGCCAACACTCATATTAAGTCACAACAAAACCTTGGCGGCTCAGCTTTATGGAGAGTTTAAGCAGTTTTTTCCGGAGAATGCAGTTAATTATTTCGTTTCCTATTACGATTATTACCAGCCGGAAGCTTATATGCCTACAACTAATACCTATATCGAAAAGGATTTGCAAATAAATGAGGAGATTGAAAAGCTGCGGTTACGGACTACTTCTGCGCTGATGTCGGGAAGGAGAGATGTAATTGTAGTTTCTTCCGTTTCGTGCATTTACGGTATGGGTAATCCAGAGGATTTTGCCAATTCAGTATTTCGCATTGGAGTTGGTACGCGTATTAGCAGAAATGCATTTCTGCATCGGTTGGTAGAAATTCTGTATTCAAGAACCACCGCTGATTTTCGTAGAGGTACATTTAGGGTCAAAGGTGATACTGTGGATGTGTATCCGGCTTATGCTGATTTTGCCTATCGGATTTCATTTTTTGGTGATGATATTGAAGAGCTGAGTGTAATTGATCCGATTTCAGCGAAAACACTTGAAAGAATGGAGCAGTTGGCTATTTTCCCCGCCAATTTATTTGTTACTCCCAAAGATAAAATGACCAAAGCTATTTGGGCTATTGGTGAGGAATTGGAGGTTCGAAAACAACAGCTATTTGATGATAAACGCATGCTGGAAGCTAAGCGCCTGGATGAACGGGTGAATTATGATCTTGAAATGATGCGTGAATTGGGTTATTGTTCCGGTATTGAGAATTATTCCCGCTTTTTTGATGGCCGTAAGCCTGGAATGCGCCCATTCTGCTTGCTTGATTATTTTCCTGATGACTTTTTATTAGTTATTGATGAAAGCCATGTTACAATTCCCCAAATCAGGGCGATGTATGGTGGCGACCGTTCACGCAAGCTTTCTTTGGTGGAGTATGGCTTTCGTTTACCTGCCGCATTGGATAACAGGCCATTGAATTTTAATGAGTTTGAAAGTCTAACCCATCAGACCATTTATGTGAGTGCTACCCCAGGAGATTATGAATTGGAGAGGACCGAGGGTGTTTATATAGAGCAGGTAATCAGGCCTACCGGCTTGCTCGATCCTGTTATAGAGGTTCGACCGGTGCAAAACCAGGTTGATGACCTGCTTGATGAGATTGACAAAACGGTGAAGAAAGGTGATCGAGTGCTGGTTACCACGCTTACAAAAAGAATGGCCGAGGAATTGGCTAAGTACATGGCAAAGCTGAATATTAAATGTAGGTACATTCACTCAGAGATAAAAACATTGGAACGTGTAGAGATCTTACGCGGGTTGCGTTTAGGAGAGTTTGATGTTCTGATAGGTATCAACTTGTTGCGTGAAGGGCTGGATTTGCCGGAGGTGTCATTAGTAGCCATATTGGATGCAGATAAGGAAGGGTTTTTACGTTCTGATCGCGCCCTGATACAAACTATTGGTCGAGCTGCTCGTAACGAGGATGGTCGAGTAATTATGTATGCTGATAAGATTACCGATTCTATGGATCGGACTATCAATGAAACCATGCGCAGGCGTGAGAAACAGATAAAATATAATGAAGCCCATGGTATAGTGCCGCGCACAGTGAAAAAAGAAAAAGCGGCCATTATTGAGCAAACATCGGTGATAGACTTTAGAGGAGGTGTTCAGCAAGCCTATGTAGAAAGTGAAATTCCTACACTGATATCCGACCCAATTGTGGAATATATGAGTAAGAATGAGCTTCAAAAAGCTATAGAAAACACTCGTAAAGAAATGATGAAGGCTTCTAAAGAAATGGATTTCTTGCTTGCTGCCAAGCTAAGAGATGAGATGTTTGCATTGGAAACATTTATGAAGGAACGCTTTGAAGTATAGTAAATGGTCTCAGGGTCTTTGAAAACATAAAGGCAACCCCATGGTTGCCTTTATGTTTATATTCTTTAAGATGCTATTGGAATTGAATTAGCAGGGCCGGGTCAGGGCAATTGGCCAAGTAAATTCCCCTTTCTGATAGTTTACAAACACCAGGGTAATCACCTTTAAAGCTCCCCATGTCTCGAATCAGTTGAAAATGCAAGTGAGGAGGCCATCCTCCATTCTCACGATCCAACCCAAATTCAGCTATTTTTTGACCTTTCTCAATCTTTTGTCCTTCTTCAAGATTTTCCAGGCTGCTTAAAGATAAATGCCCGTACAGGGTATGAATTACAGCATTCCCAATTTTATGCTTTAACACAATGGCTGGGCCGTAATCACCAAAATTGTTATTGTTTTTAAAACTATGAACAGTGCCAGCTAAAGGAGCGTAAACAGCTGTCCCGGCTGGGCCCCATATATCAACTCCTAAGTGCAAACGACGTGGTTCGGTACCATTAAAATGCTCACTTCGACTATAAATTTCGCGATATTCATCATAGCCGCCGATACCAAATTTGGCACCTGCGCTTATCCGTTTTTTCTCAACCCATTCTGTAAAGCTTTTTGTTTCAGCAATTACATCTTCACTCAACTCGGCACCAATTTCATCAAAATTCACCTCCATCATCCGATCGGTAGCCGGATTAAAGTCAACTAACGGGGCTTTGTCAATTTTAGCTAAGTTCTCTAGTAAAGTCATATCTGTTTAGGGCTAAACATGTTCAAACTGAAGCCGGATCGCTTCATTGTTTAAGTCAATTTGTATTGGCTGCTTACGATTCTCCATCAAATGCAGAACCAATTTCGGCAAAAGCGCACTATTTTTTTCACTGTAGCGGACAGAGGCCCAGTAAAATGGTTGCTTGCTATTTATAGAAATTAACTCATCAAACTTGCTTTCTGTTTTTGATGCAAAAATCAAAGGAATACCCCATTTAATGCAAGCATTCCAAATATCTTCAGCATAATCAATTCCTTTTTCAGATGTAACAATTACAAATTGTACATGCAATTGATTTGCAGCTAAAAAACGACTTGTTTCTTTATAACGTATTTTTTTGGTGTATCGTTTTCCCACAAGTTGTTCGTTTTCCAACTCACTTTTATGGTCATGCACTATCACAAGGTCATTAAAGTTTGCCGTGTTCAAAAATGATACAATTTCAGCTCCCGTCTGTTCTGCTCCGCCAATTAAAATGATCATGATACAAAAAGGTTTTGGGTTGATGATTGGATAATTCCTTTTTCGGCAGCGATGTTAAACATTGTTTGTACCGCTTTTTTTCCATCGTGACCTAAGTCGATCGAAAACTTATTTACATAAGTGGTAATATGTTTATACATTACCTCCTCATCCATTTCCTGTGCATGCGCCTTAACAAAAGCCAATGGTTCTTTCGGGTTTTTGCAGGCAAACTCCACACTTTTGCGAATAATTCGATTGACTTTCTGTTGAATTTCCACTGGAAGCTCACGTTTAACACAAATACCTCCTAATGGAATCGGTGCACCAGTAAGCTGTTCCCAATATTCACCAAGATCAATCACTTTTTTTAGCCCTTTTTGCTGATAGGTGAAACGATTTTCATGGATGATCAAACCTAAATCAATTTCGTCATTTAAAAGTTTAGGCTCAATTTCGGAAAATACCAACTCTTGTTTTTGTAAAGCCATAGGAAAAGCCAGGCTTAACAAAAAGTTGGCAGTAGTATACTTACCAGGAATGCCAATTTTGAGTTCGTTTACTTTTTGAGCCACTCGTAAAGCCAATTTGGTAACAGGTTCGCGACCTGAACAGGCAGCAATCCGATCTTTATCCGTCATGGTTTCTTCAGAAATATCAGTTTTAGAAATTAACAAGGGACCTACGCCAAAACCTAAGGCGCTACCTGCGTCAAGCAATGCATACTGATCTGCCGCATAAGCAAAAGCATGGTAACTTAATTTGGTAATATCCAGTTCGCCTTTAAATGCCTTTTGGTTCAGTGTTTCCACATCGTCAAAAAATATTTCGAACTCCAAGCCTTCCGTGTCGATCTTTTTGTTGACCAATGCATCAAAAATAAAAGTATCGTTAGGGCAGGGTGAAAAACCTAATGTTAGTTTCATAACTCTAAATTCATAGTAAATGGTTCTATAACCATGGTTTTTAAATTAACATCATTAATAGACTATGGGCCATTAATCGATGTTCTTAACTAAATGAATTGACTATAGTAATTAAAGCCTGGTTAAGGTTGCTAATTGCAAGCGGAATATTCCAGGCATTGCGATTACGCCTTTCAACGTAATTGGAAATGCTTCTTAGTTGCAGGCATTTAACCTGTTCAGTCAGGCAAACATATAATACAGCAGCCCCTTCCATGCTTTCCGATTGGGTAGCAAAACGTTGCTGAATGGCCGTGATGCTGGCCTCGTTGCCATGCACTTTATTTACAGTAATACCCGAAACTACTTGCAGTCCCTCTATTTGAAATGGATTTATAAGCTTTTTGTTTGAAAATGGAGTTTCATTTTCATCAACAAAACCCAATGAAAAAAGGTCGATAAACTGATCTCCGTCTTCGGCTCCTAATTCTGGGAAGCAGTCGGATGCAACCTGTACCACCGAGCCAAGTGCTAATGACCGATCAAAACTGCCTGCAATGCCGGCATTGATAACCAGTTCATAACGATTGGAAAGTAATTTTTTTGTAAGCTGATAAGCTGTAGCCACCATGCCAATACCTGTTATCAAAACATCGCAATCAGCCTTTGTGTCTAAAAAAGGTTGAATTTCGGCTTGCGTAGCTGCAACAACTAAAAGTTTCATGGGAAGCAAAAGTAAGGAAATATATATTTTGAAAATGTTAGAATTACGGATGGAATTAGAATTCAATGAATGCTTTGGATAAACATCCTGGGCTATATACATAGAAGGAAATTATACTAAACAATTTTCCAGTTTAGGAGTTAAGAATTTAGCACAATTGTTTGACGCTCATCCCAAGTAAAAAATTTCGATATTTGCCCCATGATTTATATTACACGTAGGGAGCGGTTTAATGCTGCTCACAAATTATTTCGTGAAGAATGGAGCCAAGAGAAAAATGCTGAAGTATTTGGCAAATGCTCTAATCCTAACTGGCATGGGCATAATTATGAACTTTATGTGACAGTCAAGGGGCATGTGAATCCAGAAACAGGATTTGTTATTGATTTAAAAGATCTGCGTGACATCATTAATACACGAGTTATTGATAAGATTGATCACAAAAACGTGAATTTGGATGTTGATTTTATGAAAGGTAAAATGGCATCAACAGAAGTGTTGGCCATGGAAATTTTCAATCAGCTGAACGGACCAATTAAAGAGCAAGGCGCAATGTTGCATGCTGTTAAACTATACGAAACCGAAAATAACTTTGTTGAATATTTCGGTGATTAAACGCTCAAAACGCTTATGGACGAATTTAAAAAAATTGCTTCCGGAATGATGGAAGAAAACGAGATGGACGGTTATGCAAAGATTGACCGTTACAACGAAGACAAGATCAAAGATATTGCTGAAAAGTATTATGATATTTTAAAAGATATTGGTGAAAATCCTGATCGGGAGGGCTTAATTAAGACTCCTGAGCGTGTGGCAAAGGCACTTCAGTTTTTAACTCACGGTTATGATCTGGATCCACAGGAAATCTTGAAATCAGCAATGTTTACCGAGGAATACAGCCAAATGGTGATAGTAAAGGATATTGAAGTATATTCAATGTGCGAGCACCATATGCTGCCTTTTTTTGGTAAAGCACATGTTGCATATATTCCTAACGGAAAGGTTGTTGGGTTGAGTAAACTTCCACGTGTGGTCGACGCCTTTTCACGTCGCTTACAGGTGCAAGAGCGTTTAACCAATGAAATACGTGATTGTATTCAAGAAACGCTGAACCCGCTGGGTGTTGCTGTTGTTATTGAATGTAAACACATGTGCATGAGCATGCGTGGTATTCAAAAACAAAACTCGGTAACAACCACCTCAGCCTTTACCGGAGAGTTTATTAATAATGAAAAAACCCGTTATGAGTTTATGCAGTTAATAGCAGCTCATTTAAGTTAGCTATTCTTTTAAACTTATTTATTGAATCAATTTAAAACCAAATTATAGATGAAAGCATATGTTTTCCCTGGTCAGGGAGCACAATTTGTAGGTATGGGTAAAGAGTTATACGAAACTTCGGCCCAAGCCAAAGAGTTGTTTGAAAAAGCCAATGAAATTATCGGTTTCCGTATTACGGATGTGATGTTTAACGGAACTGACGAAGATTTAAAACAAACTAAGGTTACTCAACCAGCAATTTTCCTGCACTCGGTTATTTTGGCTAAAACTTTAGGCGAGAGCTTTAAGCCTGAAATGGTAGCCGGACACTCATTGGGTGAGTTTTCAGCATTAGTAGCCAACGGTACATTAGGCTTTGAGGACGGTTTGAAACTGGTAATTGCACGTGCCAATGCAATGCAAAAAGCATGCGAGTTGCAGCCATCAACCATGGCGGCAATTTTAGGTTTGGAAGATAATGTAGTAGAAGATATTTGCGTTGCAATTGATGAAGTGGTGGTTCCGGCTAATTACAACTGCCCGGGGCAGCTAGTAATTTCGGGTAGTATTGAAGGGGTGAATATTGCTTGTGAAAAGTTAAAGGAAGCCGGAGCAAAACGTGCTTTGGTGTTGAATGTAGGTGGAGCATTCCACTCGCCGTTAATGGAACCAGCACGAGTTGAGTTGGAGGATGCAATTAATGCTACGGCATTTAATACGCCTGTTTGTCCTGTTTATCAAAACGTAAATGCTCAGCCAACAAGTGACCCGGAAGTGATTAAGAAAAACTTGATTGCTCAATTAACTGGTGCTGTGAGATGGACCCAAACCGTACAAGCTATGTTGTCTGATGGGGCAAGTTCATTTACCGAAGTTGGTCCTGGTAATGTATTGCAAGGTTTAGTGAAAAAAGTAAGCAAAGAAGTAGCCACTGAGAGCGCTACTGTATAGACTGAATAAGAATTTTTGTTATAGGGTATTGACGAAAGTTGATGCCCTTTTTTATTGCATTAAATAATCAAAAAAATTTGCGTAGTTAAATAGCTACATTTATATTTGTAGTCAAATAACTACATGATGAATCTGAGGAGAGATGTTTTTCAGGCTATAGCAGACCCGACGAGAAGGGCTATATTGCTACTGGTTGCTTCGCAATCTATGACAGCCGGTGCTATTGCTGCAAACTTTGACACTGCAAGGCCAACAGTTTCAAAGCACTTGCAAATACTTACCGAGTGCCAATTGCTTGAACAAGAACAAAACGGTAGAGAAGTTTACTATCACATCAATGCCAAAAAAATGAAAGAAGTAGCTGATTTCATTGAACCATTCCGTCAAATGTGGGATGACAGGTTTAATAAATTGGAAGCTATCATGAAAAACTATACATCAAAAAAAGCCTAATATGGAACAAAAAACAAAAATTCATGCCGAAGACGGTAAACAGGAACTAGTAATAACAAGGGAGTTTGATTTGCCATTGGAATTGCTTTTTAAAGCATATGTAGAGCCAGAGATTGTTGAGCAATGGATGGGGACTAAGGTGCTGAAATTGGAAAATAAAAAGCATGGAAGCTGGCAATTTGAAACGACCGATGCTAAAGGGAATAAACACGGGTTCAATGGAGTAATTCATGAGTTTGAAGAGAACCGCAAAATCACACGAACATTTGAAATGGAGAATATGCCTTTTCCAGCCCAGCTAGAGTTTTTAGAATTTGAACAACTTACTGATGAAACCAGCAAGCTCACTATGCATGTTGTGTATAAATCGGTTGCACACAGAAATCAAATACTGCAGCTACCTTTTGCTCAAGGTATAAATATGGCCCATAACAGATTACAAGACATCGTTAATAAATTAAACTAACTAACTATGACAAAGCGAAATAAAATTATCTATTGGATTGCTACTATCTGGCTATCACTCGGAATGGTATCAACAGGAGCAGTACAGTTATTTAAAGGGAAAGAGGGTGCTGGAGGTGTAGAAAGTATAACACACTTAGGTTATCCGATTTATTTTCTGACAATATTAGCCATTTGGAAATTTTTGGGAGTAATAATAGTGCTTATTCCTAAATTTCCGTTACTAAAGGAATGGGCATATGCAGGCTTTTTCTTTGCAATGTCGGGAGCGGTAATTTCACATATTGCCTCAGGCAGTGCAATGAATGAAGTGTTTCCTTCGTTGTTATTGTTAGCTCTGATTGTAATATCTTGGAATTTTAGACCTGCAGATAGAAGAATTACAGCGGTTAGTCAATAAAAGAAACAATATTCCATCTATCCTTTAAATAAAACAATCATACCGTATGAATAGCATGAATCCAAAAGTTGATTGGTTCTTCAATAACGCCGAAAAATGGCAAGAAGAAATAGAGAAACTGAGACTTATCGTTCTTGACTGCAATCTAACAGAAGAATTGAAGTGGGGTTGTCCTTGTTATACATTTCAGAAAAATAACATTGTTTTAATACATACGTTTAAAGACTACTGTGCGCTTTTGTTTTTTAAAGGAGCCCTGTTGAAGGATGCCAGAGATGTTTTAATTCAACAATCAAAAAACGTACAGGCGGCCCGTCAGATTCGGTTCAGCAATCTTAGGGAAATTGTTGAGATGGAAGCCCTCATTAAGGCTTATATTTATGAGGCTTTAGAAGTTGAAAAAGCCGGTTTGAAAGTGGAATTTAAAAAGACCGATGAGTTTACAATTCCTGAGGAATTTCAGCATAAATTAGCTGAAATTCCCGACTTAAAAGTGGCCTTTGAAGCCTTGTCGCCGGGGCGGCAGCGAGCATACCTGCTACATTTTTCTCAACCTAAACAATCAAAAACCCGAGAGTCAAGGATTGAAAAGTATATGCCGCAAATCCTCAGTGGAAAAGGATTAAATGATTAGTCCGCGATGAGAAATAAATGAATTAGTTTGAAACAATTGAATTGGTTGAAGCAGGAGTTGAAGTTTTTAAAACTGACAAAGGGACTGGATCAAATGTGGAGAAGCTTGAAAAATACCTAAGCAAAAAACATTAATTAGATTATGCCTAATAAAAAGGAATTGTTACCTGAGCAACGTGAAGAGCTGCTCAAAATATTAAAAGTCCGTTTTGAGAAAAACAGGGGCCGACATGAGGGGCTTGAATGGGATAGTGTGCAAGCAAAGCTGGATGCTAATGCTGAAAAATTGTGGTCGCTTAATGAAATGGAAAGTACCGGAGGGGAGCCTGATGTTGTGGGTCAGGATAAAAATACGGGCGAATATATTTTTTATGATTGTTCAGCGGAAAGTCCGAAAGGCCGCAGAAGTGTTTGTTATGATCAAGCCGCATTGGAGTCAAGGAAAGAATATAAACCTGCAGATAGTGCGGTTAACATGGCTGCAGCCATGGGAATTGAGCTTTTAACCGAAGAGCAATATCAAGCCTTACAGAAACTTGGAAATTTCGATTTGAAAACGTCCAGTTGGATAGTAACACCTTCTGATATTAGAAAGCTCGGCGGCGCCATCTTTTGTGATCGTCGTTATAACACTGTCTTTGTGTATCACAATGGTGCGGAATCCTATTATGCCGCAAGAGGGTTTCGATGCTCATTAAGAGTCTAGAAAATATTTTTTCATCAATGAATGATGAGAATCTTAGTTTTTTGATTTTTCGTTGGGAGTTTTGTCAGGCGGTTGTATAATCCAAAATTTCGACATCAGCCAGCTGACTAACAAACCAACGAAACATCCAAAAATGACCTCTGCAACTTTGTGAAGTCCGTAAACAATGCCAATTTGTGATGACCCATGCATTATCCCAGAGGCAATAACCACTGCGGCAGTAATGGGAGCTTGGCGCCACATGGTTTTAATACGAATGATAAAGGAGGAAATAAGTACAGTTATGCCTAATGCAACGGGCAGCATCCATTCTTTTGCACCTCCTAAAATTAGAAACAATAGCCCAACTATGCAGCCTACAAAAACATTGGTAAGCCGGGCTTTAAACATCCTGCGTGCTTCTTCAGGTTGTGGGTCTGATGCGGCAACCATTGATGCTATGGCCCAAATGGGGTTGGTGTCGTTTAAAAGCTGTAAGGAATTCCAAACAATCCAAGTGGCAATAACTACATTCACTGCAAAACGTATGGCCAGCAATTGATCAAATGTTAGCGCAAGCTGATCTAGAACTTGATGGGCTTTTTGTTCTCGATGTTTAGGCATACTTATTCATAGGTTTGAGGAGCATTGCCCAGCAGACGATATACAATACCGGTTTTGGTAGCATTTAATGCCAGCCAATTTTTAACGGTATATTGAAGCGATAAAAAATGGGCTTCTGCTCGCCTCATAGCATCAAGTTTCAACTCCTTCCGATCATTGAATTTTAATTGGTAAGCAAACTCCCCAATAAGTGGTCGGTGATCGCCGCGTGTACGCCAAATAGCCACGTTTGCTTTAGCTAATAAACCTGAGCCAAAATCAAAAGTTCCAATATCCTGCAGGACTTCTTCAATAATGGTTTCATTAACCAATTCAATCCTCTCTCCAGCACTTTTTCTAAGATTAGCCAGGGCAGGGAAAATTTGTGAGATGACATCAAATGAAAGTATATCGTTTTCACGAATATGAGAGCGCGGAAACTGAACATTGTGTGAGTATAGCAGCCTGATGCCTCCAAGCTGATCTTTAAGCGGCAATGCCTGGCATTTGAATTTTATTTTATAATCGCCATAAATGTGTGGCCTGACATCAGTTTCTGCTACTTTTTGAATATCCGGATGCCTGAATTTAAAGACTACTTCAGGATCTCCTACCGGGAATCCATCCTGATAGCGGATTCGCCTGCGTAGTATAAAGCCATTGTTGTAAAGTCTAAAATCACGTGTATCCACAAAGAGCACCTCCCGTATTTGTACAGGCTCATTAATAAAGCCATTGGTAGTAAAGGTGATGCCTCCATTAACAGTCGGGCGTTTTATTATTTTGGCAAAATCAAAAAAGCTGCTCCGAGATACAAAATGATTAGGCTTTAGTATTAATTTAAATGAAAGATAGTTAGGCTCGTTAAATGGCAAGCCGTCAGAGTAACGGCCAGGTTTTATCAGGGGGACATTAGCCGTCCAAGAAGTGGGTTTAGGTAGAGTTTCGGGTGCTGACATGATGAAAACTTTTTAAAGTGAAACAAGCTTTGTTCAAAACAGCTGTATAAGTCATCCTGTCTTACAATATACATTTTTCTCAGTCATTTTAAAATATTGATCATGGATAAATGTCTTTTAATTAAGTGATTAATGGTGTTTTTCTGAATGGATTTAGATGAAATCATAAACTAAACTTTATCATATTATCTATTAAAAAGAACCAGGGTTTTCACGGTTAGATAAGATCTATAGCATCAATTGGCAACGTGTCAAACTTATTACCTTTGTGTTTACAATGAAAACTTATCGCCATCTTTTTTTTGACCTTGATCATACCATTTGGGATTTTGACAAAAATGCCGAGGAGACACTTCGAGATTTATTCGTAAGCTACAATCTGGTTTCTCTTGGAATTAATTCTGTTGATCTATTTATTGAAACTTACACCGAAAATAATCATCAGCTTTGGGCCCAATATCATAAAGGCTTAATCAGTAAAGAACATTTGCGGCATGAGCGTTTTAACAAAACTTTTCGTGAGTTTGGTATAGATAAAGAATTGATTCCGACGAGTTTTGAAACAGATTATGTTCGCATTTGTCCTACTAAAACTAATCTTTTTCCAAAGGCACATGACACATTAAGTTATCTACAATCGAAATACAAATTACACCTAATTTCCAACGGATTTTATGAAAGTACGTTGATTAAGGTGGAGACAACAGGAATTGGTAAGTATTTCGATAATATCAATATTTCTGAAAAAATTGGAGTTAATAAACCCGATCCGGCTATATTTCATTATGCTATGCAATTGGCCGGAACCAATGCTGCAGAAAGCATGATGATAGGAGACAGCATTGAGGCGGATATCATGGGCGCAATTAATGTAGGTATGGATTGTGTTTTCTTTAATCCCAGGGAAGAAAAACATAATGTAAAAATAAATCATGAGATAAAATCTCTTGACGAACTGCTGCAAATTTTGTAACTAGGAGTATGAATGTGCTTGAAATTATAACTCAGTTGAAACAAGCTTTACAAGAATACGAAAGCAGGCTTGATCATTATTCCGATGAGGTCTTTCTACTTCACCCTGAGCCAAATGCATGGTCGTTAGGGGAAGTGTACAGCCATATTTTTGTTACAGGTTTAATGAACTTAAAGGCTCTTGAGCTTTGCGTTGAAGGGCATGGTGCCACCGATACTGATGGTTTGAATGAGTTTGGTGAAAAGTTATTTGCCTTGGGGCATTTTCCGCCAGGCAAGTATGAGTCTCCTGAATCAGTAAAGTCACGCGTGCAAAATATTCATAAATCAGAGGCAAAAGAGCTAATTTCCAAAGTGAACTCAAGGGTAAGTGCCCTGAATATTTCGGACATTTTGCAGTCTGAAGAAAATCAACGAATCGAGCATCCTCGATTAGGTTATCTTAATGCCAATCAGTGGATACAATTTATGCTCATTCACTCCAATCATCACTTAGAACAATTGGAACGCATCGAACGGAAATTATCAATGTGTTAGTTTATAATAAATTAACATGAAGTAAATGTGCCGGTAACTTGACGGAACGATATTTGCGTAACAAATTGAACCATAAGTATTATTAAATGGAGCTCAATTATTTACTCATTGTCGGTTTTGGTCTTTTCATTGTAGGCGCATACTATTTCAGTCCTTTTGATTTCAATGTTGAAGATGAAGAAGATTGAGGTCTGTCCGCTGAGAAATGTTTCCTGCTTTCTCAAATTCCGGCGTTTATTATCCAATTTGTAAAAACTAAGATGCCTAAGCGCGAAGTTGAGATTGTTGTTATTTCCGATGTGCACCTCGGAACTTTTGGCTGTCATGCAAAAGAACTTTTAAAGTACCTCAAAAGTATAAAGCCCAAAACTTTAGTTTTAAATGGGGATATCATCGATATCTGGCAATTCAGCAAATCGTATTGGCCCGAGTCGCACATGAAAGTAATGCGTAAGATTATGAAATTTGTAAGTCAGGGAGTTGATGTTTATTATCTTACGGGTAATCATGACGAAATGCTGCGCAAATTTGCCGATTTTGAAATGGGAACCTTCAGGCTTGCCAATAAAGTAGTTTTACCTGTTGACGGTAAGCGTGCCTGGATTTTTCATGGCGATATTTTTGATATTACCATGCAGCATTCCAAATGGCTGGCAAAATTGGGTGCCATCGGTTACGATTCATTGATTTTACTTAATACGTTTGTTAATTACCTGTTGCAAGCTGTAGGGAAGGAAAAGATGAGCTTTTCCAAGAAGATAAAAAGCAGCGTAAAAAATGCGGTTAAGTTTATGAATGATTTTGAAATGTCGGCCGCCGAAATAGCTATTGATAAAGGGTATGATTACGTTATTTGTGGACATATTCATCAACCTGAAATTAAAACAATAACAACAGGACAAGGTAAGGTGGAATATCTTAACTCTGGTGACTGGGTTGAGAGCTTAACCGCACTGGAATATAAAAACGGGCAGTGGGAGTTGTTTCAATATTCGGCGGAAGAGTTTGAATATATGGAGAATGAAATTGCAAGTGAAGAAAATGAAGATTTGAATGCTAAAATTGATATAAATTTGTTGTATCAATCCTTTATGGTTAAAGACTGAGTTAAAAAATTTCTGTTTTTTATAATTCATTTACCAACTAGCAAACATTGAAGATACTTTACGCTATACAAGGAACCGGAAATGGGCACGTTAGCCGGGCCAAAGAGATTATACCTCATTTGCAAAATTTTGGTTCGCTCGATTTGTTAATAAGCGGTACTCAAGCCGATATTAACTTAAGTCAACCTGTTCAATATAAACTTCACGGATTCAGTTTTGTGTTTGGGAAAAAAGGAGGTGTTGATCATTGGAAGACATATAAAATAATGAATCTAAATCAGTTGCAAAAGGATATCAGGACTATGCCTCTTGAGCAATATGATTTAATCATTAATGATTTTGAACCGGTTACTGCCTGGGCATGTAAACTGCGTAAATTGCCAATGGTGGGGTTGAGTCATCAATCAGCATTTTTGTCAGAAAAAACTCCCCGTCCTAAACATGTTTTTCCGCATTGGGAAGAGCTGGTTCTCAAATATTACGCTCCAGTACAAGAATCTGTAGCATTTCACTTTGAACGATACGATAGCTTTATAAATACTCCGGTAATACGGGGAGAGATCAGGGCACTTGAGCCCCGAAACTTGGGTCATTATACAGTATACCTGCCAGCCTATGCTGATAGTACCCTTATTGAGCATTTGAAACAAATAAAAGATATCAAATGGGAAATTTTCTCTAAGCACACTACAAAAAGCTATTCGGTAGAGAATGTTTCAATTAAACCGGTTAATAACGAAGACTTCAATCAAAGTTTGGCAGGTTGTGAAGGTTTGCTTACTGGTGGTGGATTTGAAGGTCCGGCAGAGGCATTGTTTTTAGGGAAAAAAGTGCTTTCAGTCCCTATGGCTAATCAGTGGGAGCAGCAATGCAATGCAGAGGCCTTGCGGTTGATTGGGGTGCCGGTATTGACTAAAATTGATAAAGAGTTTGTTAAAAATGTTACGGAATGGGTATATCACGGTAAAAATATTCCGGTAAATTATCCTGATGAAACAGCACAAATTATAGAGCATTTAATGGCCACGTACGCTCAAAGGGTTGTCGTATAAGCGACAAAAAAAATCGATTTCCATATGGTTGTATAAATAAACGATAGTAAGGTTTCATTTTTTAAACCAAAATACGGATTATTGCGCCAATTAGATTTCTATTTCCTCAGATGGTTATTAACGTTTTTCGCCGAGCCCAAACTTTTAATTTTTTTTTACTGGCAGCCGTTATTTTATTGTTGCGATTGGCAGTACTGCTAAATCCGGGTTTATACAAAGGCCTAATTGTTTATCAACCATTTGTTAAACTGTTGGTTTTCTTTCAGTTTAACTTTTTGTCAAACCCTGTAAATAATATATTAATAACTTCTGTAGTTGTCTTTATTCAGGCTGTTATTTTTGGTAGAATTATTACCCGCCATAACTTTTTCAATAAAACCACCTTTTTGCCTGAATTGATGTATGTGGTGGTATGCAGTATGTTTACAGAGTTTCTGACCTTTTCTCCCATAGTTTTCTGTAATTTCTTCTTGCTTTGGATTCTTGATAAGATTTTTTCTTTGTATAGAACCCAGTCAACTTTGCAAAGCGTCTTCGACATGGGATTTATTATAGGTTTGGGTTCTTTGCTGTATTTTCCTTTTTTATTTATTTTTCCTATTGTTTGGTATAGTTTGCTGGTATTTAAGGCATTTTCATGGCGCGAATGGTTTACAGGTTTAATTGGGCTTATTATTCCATATATATTACTTGGTACCTGGTATTTTTGGAATGACGACTTTAACGACTTTTACCACCTTTGGCTACCATTTAAATTTGTATTACCTCAAGAGCTTGCAATAGAAAAAAGCGATTATTTTGCTTTAGTGCCAATTGTAATTGTGCTATTGTTGTCACTGAATCAGGTAAGAGTGATGTTTTTTAAAAATGTGGTGCAGGTACGTAAATCATTGCAGTGTCTGAGCTTTTTGATGGTGCTTATTGTTGCATCCTATTTTCTTATTCCTGACAGAAGCATCAACCACCTTTTGTTGGCAGCGGCCCCAGCTGCAACTTTCATGACCTTCTATTTTATTTCGGCCAAAGTACGTTGGTTTTATGAATGGGTATTTGCTTTGTTAATCATCTCTATTTTCTATTTTCAATTATTTTAAGGGATTTAAGTGCAGGATGAATAATACTTCAGCATAAACTCTTATAAAACAATTAAAAACGAATTGAACTGGTGAACTACAATAAGATTTGCTAACTTTGCGCTTTGAAAATAAATACAAGATGAAATTTGGAGTTGTAGTTTTCCCGGGTTCCAATTGTGATCAGGATGCCATTAATCTATTAGGTAATGTATTAGGTCAGGAAGTTGTTACCCTCTGGCATAAAGATCATGATTTACAAGGATGCGACTTTATAGTGCTTCCTGGTGGTTTTTCATACGGCGATTATTTACGTTCTGGTGCTATTGCCCGCTTTTCGCCAATTATGAAAGAAATCATTGAGTTTGCTAATAAAGGCGGCTATTTGATGGGTATTTGCAATGGTTTTCAAATATTAGTTGAGGCCAACCTACTTCCTGGAGTTTTGTTACATAACGATAATCGCAAATTCATCGGTAGAAACGTTTATTTAAAAGCTCAAACACAAAATTCATTAATTACTTCACAAGTTGAGCTTGATAAAGCATTGAAAATTCCTATTGCCCATGGTGAAGGAAAGTACTATGCTGATTCAGAGACCTTGAAGATGATAAATGATAATGATCAAGTATTGTTCCGTTATTGTGATGAAAATGGCTTGATCACTCCAGAGGCAAATCCTAATGGAGCAATGGAAAATATTGCGGGGGTTTGTAATAAAAATCGTAATGTATTTGGAATGATGCCGCACCCTGAGCGTGCTGCTGACCCAATCTTGTCAAACCAAGATGGCTTGTCATTGTTCGAATCAATTTTACAGACAGTATAATCCGAAAAAATATCTTCGATAAAAGCAGAAAGTGAATTAACTTCGGTTGTTTTACTTTCTGCTTTTTTATTTCTTTTTGCACTATTCATGAATCTGATAATTGATATCGGAAATTTTAGGACTAAGATTGCTGCATTTGAAGACGATAAGCTGATTGAGCTTCTGGCGATAGAAGATGCTCCAATTGACAGTATTCAGCAGTTCATTGAAAAATATAAACCGGAATACTCAATTCTTTCATCGGTAGTTATTAATGATGAAGGAATTGTTCGTTTATTAAACCAAAGCACCAGTTTTACTCAATTAAGTGCTCAAACCCCTGTTCCTATAAAAAATAAATATGATACTCCTACAACTTTAGGTACTGACAGACTATCGGCTGTTTGTGGAGCAAAATGTTTATATGAAAATAGTAATGTGCTGGTAATCAATGGGGGGACTTGCGTTACTTATGAATTGCTGACTGCTAAGAATGAGTACCTGGGAGGAGGAATCTCTCCGGGGCTTAATATGCGTTTTTCAGCATTGAATACTTTTACCGATAAACTTCCGTTAATTAGTTTCGATAATGAGTTCGACAATTTGATCGGTACATCAACCCAAAGCTCTATACTTACAGGTGTTCAAAATGGATTGATTGCCGAACTGGAGGGCATTATTTCAAGATACGAAAAGCAATTTGAGGACCTTGCGGTGGTGCTTTGTGGCGGCGATTCAAAATTTTTTGACAGTCGTTTGAAAAATAGCATCTTTGCGCCCAAGGTAAATTGGCAGCCTAACTTGGTGTTGTACGGGTTAAATGCCATATTAAAATATCAGTATGCGTAAATTTACAAAGTTACTTACCTTAATTTCACTCACATTTATCAGTGCAAATGTTTTTGCACAGGCAACAACAAGTTCTCCTTATTCGGCTTATGGAGTTGGATCGTTGGTTCCACAAACATTTGCTTTGTCAAAAGGAATGGGAAACATAGCTGCAGGTTTACGTACTCCTGATAATATTAATCTCTCCAATCCTGCTTCTTATTCGGCATTGGTAATGACAAATATCGATTTAGGTATGCATGGTGGAATTAATCAGCTAAGCACATCGTCTCTTAAACAAAATAATTACGACTATACATTAGATCATTTTGCGATAGGCTTTCCGATTTCTCGCAAAATGGGAGGTTCTATTGGGATAATTCCTTTTTCTACCTCTGGGTATAAAGTGGGTAGTGACACTACTTTTAAGAATGTTGATACCGTAATCGGTAAAAATGCATTAAGTGGTGACGGCGGATACTCACAAGTATATATGGGCGGAGCTTTACAGATTGTAAAAAACCTTTCCTTAGGCATTAACGTGGGTTATATGTTCGGAACTATTAAACGTAGCGTTTCTACCGAACTTAATGACGCATATAGCTACAATAGCAGAACTATATTAAGTACGAGTGCAAGTGGATTTTTAGTGAAATATGGCTTACAATACACGCTAGTGCAGAGTGCTGAAAAGCGTTGGACTATTGGTTACTCTGGATCTTTTAAAACCAAGGTGAATACCAAACAAGATTATGTTTTTGATCGCTATTTAACTTCATCAGACGGAAATGCGAGTTCTGTTGACACGATTGCATCTTCTCAAGGTATAAAAGGCGATTTCATTTTACCGACAACACATAGCCTTGGATTTACTTTCAATAAAGGGTATAAACTGCTTGCTGGGGCTGATTTTGATTACCAACAGTGGACTCAATATGCTGTGAATGGTCAAAATCGTAATTTTAAGAATATGTACGGGGTGCGTTTAGGTGCTCAGTACACACCTGATGTTTATTCGGTTTCTAGTTATATGAAACGAGTTGATTATCGTTTCGGGTTTAATTACTATAAATCTTATCTTAACTTAAGAGGACAAGATATTAATGAGATGAACCTTACTTTAGGTATGGGTTTCCCATTATCTCAACAACATTTTGGAGGTTTGTTGTACACGGCTTCAAAACTGAATATGGGCATTCAGTTAGGAACTCGTGGTACCACTACCAATGGATTGGTTAAAGAAAAATACGCTAATTTGTATTTAGGCTTTACGCTGAATGACAGATGGTTTATAAAGCGTAAATTCGACTAATTTAACTGGATACTTCATTGAAAAGAGCGAGGCTGATAGTAATGATTGGTGCCGGAATGGCATTTACTGCTTGCGAGAATGATCTTGCCAAAGTAAATGCTATTTCTGCAAAGATTACGGAAAAATCAGTCGAGACCAGCAAGGGTGTGGAGATGATTTACTCAGACTCGGCCAAGGTGAAGGCACGACTTACTACTCCTTTGCTTTTACAATACAAAACAGAAAAACCATACGACGAAATGCCCAAAGGGTTGAAAGTAGAATTCTTTGCTCCCAATACCTCTCGTGTAGAAAGCACTATAACGGCCCGTTACGGAATAAGGCAGCCCAATGAGCGTAAAATTGAAGTGCGTGATAGTGTTGTGGTGGTCAATAGTAAAGGAGATAAACTTACCTCCGAAAGGTTGGTTTGGGATGAGGATAAACATATCATCTATTCTGATAAATTTGTAAAAATTATATCTCCTGATAAGATTGTTCAGGGATACGGGTTTGAAGCCCCTGAAGATCTAAGTGTATACAAGTTTAAAAAATTAAGCGGCGAGGTTGATTTAAAGCAGCCAACAGTGCCGCAACAGCCTTAATTTGCTATCCTATTTTTACCCCTAGTTGCTTTTATAGCTGAATAAAGCATTGATTCTAATACTCTTCTATTCGTGTAACTACTTTCAAAAAAAAATTCCTAGATTAAAAAAATTTGTATCTTGCGCACCTAAAAACTAAAAGCGTAACTATAAAAGTAGAAGAATTATGTTGATGAATTTCTTACGCGAGCGTGCAGGATTTATTATTATCGGGTTTATCGGACTCGCGATTGTGGCCTTCATTGTGAGTGATATGTTTAAAGCCTCAAGTCCTTTTTTACAAGATGGACGCAATAAAGTAGGTGTTATTGCTGGTGAAGATGTTTCTTACCAAGATTTTAATGGTAAGGTTGAACAAAACATGGAAGCCATGAAGCAGCAAATGGGCGGTAATGTTCCTCCTCAAATGGCTGGCTATGCGCAAGAACAAGCCTGGAATCAAATGGTTCAGGAAATTGTTTTCAAAAAGCAAACTGAAAAAACAGGAATTACTGTTGGTGGTGAAGAATTGTTCGATCTAATCCAAGGTAAAAATCCTGATCCTCAAATTCGCAGAATCTTTGCCAACCCGCAGACTGGTGAGTTTGACCCAAAATCTGTTGTTACTTTCCTTAAAAATATGGAAACTAACGATCCTACCGGCGCTACCAAGAAGCAATGGTTAGATTTTGAGAAAAACCTGCAAAGCAACCGTGCTATCCAGAAATACATCAACATGGTGAGTGGTGCGATGTACGCTACTTCATTAGAATTGACTCAACTTAATGCTGCTAATACAAAATTGGCTAATGCTCGTTTAGTTGCAGTGCCTTATTCAACTGTTCCTGATGCAGAAATTAAAGTTGAAGACAGCGAGATCGAGAAATACTACAACGATAACAAATACAAATACAAACAAAAGCAAGATCAGCGTACAATTGAGTACGTTGTAATGGATGTTGTGCCTTCAAAAGAAGATTCATTGGCAGCTCAAAAAGACATTGACAAGGTTGCTGCTGACTTCAGAACTTCTACTCAGGACTCATTGTTTTATATGGCTAACGCTGATACCAAAATGCCTTTAACTTTCATGAAAAAGGCACAATTGGACGCTAAATTAGATACAGCGTTATTTAATGCTGCAGTAGGAACTGTATATGGACCTTATTTTGAAAACGGTGCATATAAAGTGGCCAAATTATTAGGTGTTAAAAATGTGCCTGATTCGGTAAAAGCTCGTCATATTCTAATTGGTGCACAAAAAGGCGGTTTAACGCCAGCTGGTGCAGCTAAAGCTGATAGCTTGAAAAAATTAGTTCAAAGTGGTAAAGCTTCATTTGCTGATTTAGCTAAAGCCAACTCTGATGACCCAGGATCGGGTGCTAAGGGTGGCGATTTAGGTTATTTTGGTCGTAACATGATGGTTCCTCAGTTTGAACAGGCTGCATTTAATGGAAAGCCAGGTGACTTAGTGGTTGTTCAAACTCAATTCGGAACACACTTAATTGAAGTTCAGGATCAGAAAAACGTTTCAAAAGCAGTTCAAGTTGCCGTAGTTGATCGTGTTTTCACTCCGAGTCAAAGCTCACGTCAAACTGCTTTTGCTAAAGCAAATAGCTTTGTTGCAGGAATTAAAGAGGCTAAGAGCTTTACTGAGGCTGCCGAAAAAGCGAAACTTGCTAAACGCATTTCAGATAACTTAAATGCAACAGGTTCAGAAATTCCAGGTTTAGAGTCATCAAGAGAGATTACTCGTTGGGCATTTAATGCTGAGCAAAACGATGTTTCGAATGTTTTTGAAACCGGCGATAAGTATGTTGTTGCTCACTTAATTCAAATCAGAAATAAAGGATATGTGCCTTTAGAGTACGTAAAATCAGAGATTGAGATTGCTGTTCGTCAACAGAAAAAAGCTGAGAAATTAACAGAAAAAGTTAAAGGTGCAATTGCGGGAGCAGCTTCAATTGATGCTGTGGCTCAAAAGCTAGGAGCTCCTGTTCAGCCATTACAAGGTGTTAGCTTTGGAAATCCAGTTCTTGAAGGAGCAGGAATGGAGCCGAAATTATACGGATCGATTTTCGGTTCTCAAGCCGGTAAAATTGGTAAACCTGTTGTTGGCGAGAAATCAGTTTATGCGTTTGTTGTTGATAGCTTTACCAATCCAACTCCAATTGCTGACATTAAAACATTCCGTCGTTCGGTAGAAATGATGCAAAAACAAGCTTCTGCTGCCGGAACTTTTGAGGCTTTACAAGACAAAGCTAAAATTGTTGATAACCGCGGAAAATTCTATTAGGATAAATAATCATCAACATAAAAAAGCGTTCCAATTCGGAACGCTTTTTTTGTTTTTTAGCTTTTTAGAATTGAAGTAAAACAAGATCGATCAGATTTAGTTATTTTTGTAATTAGTTTAATTTAAATCAGATATACCTTTAGTTCAGCATATGGAAATACAGGAACACATCGTTAATAAAGTTGCAAGCAGTGGTTTGATCAGTTTTGATCTTTCGGCGTATTATCATAATGGAGAACGCATTGAATATGATATAAAAGAAAACTTGTTTCATGGGTTAATACTAAGGGAAAAGGATTTTAGAGAGTTTGTAAAAGATCATGACTGGGCACAATATGAAGGCAAGAACGTAGCAATCATCTGTTCCGCTGATGCTATTGTGCCTACGTGGGCCTATATGTTGTTGGCAACAAAATTGGAGCCGTTTGTAAATCGTTTAGTGTTTGGCAACCTTGAGGTGTTAGAAACCGTCTTGTTTAGAGACGCATTAACAAAAATTGATCTAGAACAGTACCGTGATCAACGTGTTGTAGTGAAAGGTTGTGGTGATATTCCGGTTCCTGTTTCGGCCTATGTTGAAATTTCGGCATTACTTCGTCCGATAGTTAAAAGCATTATGTACGGAGAACCTTGTTCGACAGTTCCCTTGTACAAAAGGAAAGACTAAATTTGGTTAGTACGTTTGGTGAGTAAATTTATTTTATAGCAGCATTGCGAGAATCTTTACAATCGTTTAACTTGCCGCATGCTGCCTTTAAAACAGGAATATGAAAACTAAGCATTTTATCCTTTTTATTTTAACTCTTGTTGTATTACCCTTAGATGTTTTGCTGGCACAGGGGAAGTATGACCTTATCCCTCCTCCTTTTCAGGTAGGCGAAGAACTTAATTACAGGTTTAAGTATGGTTTTTTGAATTGTGCCGAAGGGGTAATGAGGGTAGAAGAATCCTCAAAAGAATTTAATAGTGTGAAGCCTTTTCGTTTAATAGCTAAAGGTGAAACTAAAAGTGCGGTTGCATTAATAACCAAGGTGCGTAATCGTTACGATTCTTATATAAATCCAGCAACGTTAAAGCCTTTTTTATTTACTGAGAGTGTTCGTGAAGGTACTTACAAAAGAGACAGCTACGCAAGTTTTGACCGGAAAAACAAAGTAGTCAATTCTAATAAAGGCTCTTTCCCTATTAGTGATAATACCCTTGATGTACTTTCCATACTTTATTATGCGCGTGCATTAGATTTGAATCAATTTTCAAAAGGCTCTAAGATTACTATTGATTTTTTTCTTGACGATCAAACTTATCCAATTGCCATTACTTATTTGGGAAATGAATATATAAAAACACCGTTCGGAAAGGTGGAATGCATGAAATTCTCTCCAGACGTAGCGGAGGGGCGCGTATTTCGGAAGAATAGTAAAATATATTTGTGGGTAACTAATGATGCCAATCGTGTTCCTGTTCGTGCAGAGGTTGAAATTTTAATCGGATCCCTTCGTCTGGATCTAATTGGATTTAAAAATCTTAAATATCCTGTAGGCTACACCGGTACTGCAGATACAGATAGAGCAGGCCGCTAAATTATTCATTATCATTCTATATATCGGTAATTTTCAGGCATCAATAAAATATTTAAGTAACTTTGCCCTTTAATTGACTTTTACAGGTTGATTAAAGGGTTTTATTATAATTAGATATTCAGACGATGATTTTGGTAGAGAACTCCCTGGTGCATGAAGATTTAATAAAGGAAGAATTTGTTTGTAATCTTAACCGCTGTAAAGGAGCATGTTGTGTGATGGGGAATTCGGGTGCCCCTTTAGAAGAGGAGGAGTTGAAGATTTTGGAAGAAATCTACCCAAAGGTAAAGCCTTATCTGACGGAAAAGGGAATTGCCGCCATTGAAAAGGATGGTGTTTATGTAAAAGACTTTGAGGATGATTATACAACAACCTGTGTTGATGGAGACAAAGAATGTGCTTATACCATTTTTGAAAATGGCATAGCCTTTTGCGGAATTGAGAAGGCTCATCGTGAAGGTATAATCGAATTTAAAAAGCCTATTTCTTGCCATTTATACCCTATTAGGATTACTAAGTATCCAGAGTTTGAGGTTTTGAATTACGACCGGTGGCATATTTGTGCTGCAGCATGCGAACACGGCAAGGCTCTCAAGGTCCCTGTTTATCAATTTCTAAAAGATCCCCTGATTCGCAAGTATGGCCAGCAGTGGTTTAAAGAATTGGAAGAGCAGGTTGCTGCTATGTAGCACATTCTTAATAAATTTTCATAAATTCGCCGCGAAAATTGCCTGTCCTTAACTGAAATAGAACAAGTAATTATTTAACATCAAGTAAACTTACAGTACGTGAAAGGAATTATTCTCGCAGGCGGTTCAGGAACTCGATTGCACCCGCTTACTTTGGCTATGAGCAAGCAGTTAATGCCTGTTTATGACAAACCTATGATTTATTATCCGCTTTCAACTTTAATGTTGGCAGGTATAAAGGAAATCTTAATTATCTCTACTCCACATGATTTACCTCATTTTGAAAGATTACTTGGAAACGGAGAATCATTAGGCTGTAAGTTCACATATAAGGTACAGGAGCAGCCAAATGGCCTGGCACAAGCTTTTGTTATTGGGGAAGAGTTTATTGGAGATGATGACGTGGCTCTAATCCTAGGAGATAATATCTTTTTTGCAGATGGATTAGCGGAGCTGCTCCAGACTTGTAATAAACCGGATGGCGGAATTGTATTTGCCTATCATGTTTCTGATCCTGAGCGTTACGGAGTGGTTGAATTTGATGCTGATCATAACGTTATATCGATCGAGGAAAAGCCTAAACACCCTAAATCGAATTTTGCAGTGCCTGGATTGTATTTCTACAATAACGAAGTTGTAAAGATTGCAAATGAAATTAAACCGTCGGCGCGTGGAGAGTACGAAATTACAGATGTAAATAATGTATATCTGCAAAAGGGTAAGCTTAAGGTAAGAACCCTCCATAGAGGAACAGCTTGGCTTGATACAGGTACTTTTGCCTCATTGATGCAAGCAGGTCAATTTGTACAGGTTATTGAAGAGCGTCAGGGCTTAAAAATCGGTTGCATTGAAGAGGTGGCATACCGAATGGGCTTTATCAATGCTGAGCAGCTAAATAAAATTGCTGAACCATTAAAGAAAAGTGGTTATGGTACTTATTTGCATAATTTGTTAAATCAACAAGAAGTTTACTTATAGTCAAGTAATAGATACAGGAAGGGGAACAAAACGATTGTATCCGCATAAGAACCTTTAAAAGTCAATTATACACATGAAACATATTAGCCAGGAATTAAAGCAGTTTTCGAAGCAAATTAAATTCGCACTTGATAATTACAAACCACATGGTATCGATAAAAGCAAATTATCTAACATAATAATCTGCGGTATGGGTGGTTCTGGAATTGCAGGTCGTATCGTTAAAGGGTATTTCAATGATAAAATTGACCTGCCTGTTGAAGTGGTTAATGATTATAACTTACCTCGTTATGTAGGTTCGAAAACACTGGCAATTTTCTGTTCATATTCTGGTAATACCGAAGAAACTATTGCTGCATATAAAGTTGCACAAGAAAAAGGTTGTCAGATAATTGTCATTACCTGTGGGGGTGAATTGCAAAAAATGGCTGAACATTATGGTCATTTAGTGTATAATGTAGAAGGAGGACTTCAGCCTCGTATGGCTTTGGGTAGCCCTTTGACTTATTTGTTCTTAGTGTTTTTTGATTTATTAGGTCAATATAAGAATGCCGATATTCAAAAAATTGCTGAGTTTGTAGTAAATAGCGATGATTACATTGTGCAAACTTCAGAAATTGTAGCTCGTTTTGAGCCTTCAATCAGAAGCAAGTTTGTAATCATTACCGATACATTCTTTGAAGGGGTTGCAACACGTTTTGCTCAGCAAATTCAAGAAAATGCTAAGTTGGAAGCCTTTGTTCATGTTTTACCGGAGGCTAATCATAATGTGATTGAAAGTTATTACAACAAGCCGGAAACCAACTTTATTTTCTTAAACAGCCGCAATAATCACCGTACTAACTTGCGTTTTGCTTTCGTTAAAGAATTGTTGAATAAGTTTGATGCTTCAATGATGGAATTATTAGTAAAAGATAATTCACTAAACACCTTATTCCACATTATTTATCAATTGGATTGGTTATCACTGCAAGTTGCAGATAAAACTGCTGCAGTTTCTAACCAAATAGCAAACATCAACGCGCTTAAAGATTTTTTAAGTAAACAATAATCTATTGCGAGGAGTAAAGAGTAAAAATTTACGCCTCGTATTTCATTTATAATTTTTTTCATATTGAAAACAGCCTTAATTACCGGGGTAACCGGACAGGATGGAGCTTACTTAGCGGAATTTTTGCTAAAAAAGGGCTACTTCGTTCATGGTCTTAAGAGGCGAAGCTCGCTATTCAATACAGATCGTATTGATCACTTGTACCAAGATCCGCATGAAGAGAACTTGCATTTCAAACTGCATTATAGCGACCTGACTGACTCCACCAACCTTATTCGTATAATTCAGGAAACTCAACCTGACGAAATTTACAATCTGGCAGCAATGAGCCACGTAAAGGTAAGTTTTGATACCCCTGAGTATACTGCTAATGCGGATGGATTGGGTACATTAAGGATTTTGGAAGCTGTTCGCTTGCTTGGATTAACTGAAAAAACAAGAGTTTACCAGGCTTCAACTTCAGAACTGTATGGCTTGGTACAGGCTGTTCCACAAAGTGAAACTACCCCGTTTTATCCACGTTCACCATATGCCGTAGCCAAACTTTATGGCTATTGGATTACGGTGAATTATCGTGAAGCCTATAAGATGTTCGCATGTAATGGCATTTTGTTTAATCACGAAAGCCCGATTAGAGGGGAAACTTTTGTTACTCGTAAAATTACCCGGGCAGCTGCCAAGATTGCCTTGGGATTGCAGGATAAGCTATACTTAGGGAACTTAGATGCACAACGTGATTGGGGACATGCTAAAGATTATGTTGAGGCAATGTGGTTGATTTTACAACAAGAACAACCGGAAGATTATGTAATTGCAACCGGTGTAACCACTCGCGTTCGTGACTTTGTTAAACTGGCATTTGCAGAGCTGGGAATTGAGTTGGAATTCAGCGGTAAAAATGAAAATGAGAAGGGAGTAATTATCGATGTAAATCAAGATCGCTTGAAAGAGCTTGGGATTGATAATTCAAACTTGCACTTAGGTACTACTGTAGTAAAAGTTGATCCTAAATATTACCGCCCAACGGAGGTTGATTTGTTATTAGGCGATCCAACTAAAGCCAACGAAAAATTAGGATGGAAGCCTAAATACGATCTTCAGGGATTAGTAACTGATATGGTACTGTCTGATCTTCATTTAATGAAGAAAGATAAGTATCTGGCTGATGGAGGATTTAAAACCCTGAATTATTTTGAATAGACAATTTTACCGAACCTGTATGACCTTTTTTAGATTCTTAAAAGTAGTTTCCTTTCTTTTAGTCTTAACCCTGTTTTTTTCTTCAAATGTTTTAGCCCAAGATGCCGGGCTAACAATGCAAAATTTGTCAACGGTAAAAGTTGATAATCTTACGGACGACCAAATTCGTCAGTTTATGGCTCAGGCTCAAAAAAGTGGGTTTACAGAAACCCAGTTAGAGCAACTTGCCATGCAAAAAGGTATGCCAGCAACAGAACTTGCCAAATTGCGGGAGCGTATTACTCGTTTAGGAGGCTATACAGGATTGCAAAAAACGTCTGACGCTAAAACTAAAGGTAACGACAAAGATAAATTAAGGGGTTTTGATGAAAAGGAGTTAGATGAGAATCCATCGCAGGACTCAACTTTAAAAAAGAGTAAAATTTTTGGAGCAGAGCTTTTCAATAATAAAAAATTGAGTTTTGAGCCAAATCTGAAAATGGCAACCCCTCAGGGATATCAATTAGGCCCTGGTGATGAATTGTTGCTGGATATTTATGGTTATTCTGAAGCTAATTACCAATTAACGGTTAGCCCTGAAGGATCCATTAGAATTCCTTACGTTGGTCCGGTTTCAGTGAGCGGCTTAACTATTGAACAAGCCAAGAAAAGGATTACAAGCCAACTGGCAACCGTTTATCAGGGTATTAAATCAGGACAAACTGCTGTTAATATTACATTGGGAAATATTCGCACCATTAAAGTGGTGATTTTGGGTGAAGTTAAATTACCTGGAACATTTACTCTACCATCGTTGGCAACAGCCTTTAATGCATTATATGCTTCTGGAGGTCCTAATGAGAATGGTTCTTTCCGTAATATCAAAATTATAAGAAACAATCGAGTTATTTCCGTAATTGATGTTTATGATTTTCTTGTTAAAGGTGATCAGAGCAAAAACATTCGTTTACAAGACCAGGATGTAATTAAGGTTGGAGCTTATGAAACCCGAGTTGAGTTTGAAGGAGAGGTAAAACGTCCTGGAATTTATGAGGTGACTAAGGATGAATCATTTGCGGATGTGTTGAAGTTTACAGGTGGTTTCACGAATGATGCCTACCGTCAAATGGTAAAAGTGGTACGCAACACAGCCAAAGAAAGGAGTGTTGCCGATGTATCTTCAGAATTGTATTCCTTATTTACACCGCAAACTGGTGATGTATATACTGTAGAAAAAGTACTTAATCGGTTTGCAAACCGTGTGCAAGTTAATGGTGCCGTATTCCGACCAGGCGTTTATGCCTTGGAAGAAGGTATTACCCTGAGCCAGTTGTTAATTAAGGCAGAAGGTGTTCGTGAAGATGCCTTTATGAGTCGTGGTGTGATTAACCGCCTTAAGTCAGATAATACTCCTGAGGTTTTATCCTTTAATGTAGGTGATATTATTAACGGAAAGACTAGCGACATCGCCTTAAAACGTGAAGATGTGGTGACTATCTCATCAAAATTTGATTTAAAAGAAAATTATACATATTCGATTCAAGGGGAAGTTCAAAATCCTGGTATTTATCCATACTCTGAAAATGCAAAAATTGCTGATCTGATTATTCTGGCAGGTGGATTGAGAGATAGGGCTTCGTTGAGTAGAATTGAAGTTGCTCGTAGATTAAAATCGGCTGATTCATTGTCGAAAACAGCTCAAACTGCACAAATTTTCCAGTTTGCTCTGGACAAAGATTTAAAAGATGATGGAGCTGCGGCATCCTTTGTGTTAGAGCCCTTTGATGAAGTGAGCATTCGTCCTGCTCCGGGTTACCAAACACAAAAAAATGTGAAACTCGAAGGAGAGGTATTGTATCCAGGGCTTTATACCATTGTTAAAAAGAATGACCGAATTTCAGATGTTATTCAGCGCGCAGGAGGCTTATCTCCATTAGCCTATGCTAATGGAGCAGTTTTAATTCGCAAGAAATTGTTAACCGAAACCGACAAGTTGCTTCAGCAAAAGCGATTAGAGGCTTTGGAAAAACAAAGTACAGATACTACTGCAAGCCAAAAAACAGTTGATGAGGAATTAGAAGATCAAACGAATTTATTGGGAATCAATCTTTCAAAGATTTTGGAGAAACCAGGTTCTAAATACGATCTAGTTTTAGAAGACGGCGATGTGCTTAAGGTGCCAACTCAATTGCAAACAGTTGAAGTCAAGGGAGAGGTTTTATATCCTATATTAATTAGGTATGATAAGAGCAAAGGATTCAAGGATTATGTGAATGGTGCCGGAGGTTTTTCAACAAAGGCATTAAAAGGGAAATCGTATGTAGTTTATGCCAATGGGGCCGTTGCAAGCACACGTAACTTTTTATTCTTTAGAAGCTTTCCTTCAATTAAACCAGGAGCAGAAATTTATGTTCCGGTCCGGGAACAGCGTGAGAAATTAAGCCCGGCCGCAGCCGTTGGTATATCAACAAGTGTGGTGTCAATGTTAGCATTGGTGATTTCACTCTTTAAATAAGAAGTTCTTTACGCTATTAAAACAGGCAAAGCAAGAAGCATTGCCTGTTTTTGTTGTGTGCCGTGCATATCTATAAACTAGGAGGTGCAAGTCCTCTATGGGGGTCGGTAGTTACCAACCATTAGCCAAGAGCAAGGGTGTCCGTTGCGAAGCGGAATCTGAAGGAAGCTTGAGGCAAATCCCTGAACCGAGGCACACGAACCCTATCAGGCATATCCAGCAGGATGAGATTGCAACACAAATCGAAGTCCAATAACTACCCGGATACTGGAGTGTAAATAAGGCGGTTACATGGGGAGAAAGTGTATAGGTTTACCACGGGAGGTCTGACAGACGTGCGGAAACAAGCAGTATGAAACACGGCTAACAATTGCTGTCAGAAGTCAGCAGAGACCAAAGTACGCTGCTACGAGCTAGCAGGGGAAGGGTCGAATCTTAAGAGGTGAGCATCAACTGAAAGTTACTGTATGAATGGTAGAAAGCAGAAAACGGAGCAAGACACCTGGCAGAGCGGAACTAGGTCGGCAACCGAATCAAGCTCTGGAGGGCAGACATATCTATGGATGACTGAAAAAGGAAACACCAACACAACGCAAGGGCAACAAGCCCAACTTCTGGAGTACATACTCTCGCCGTCGAACCTTAATGCGGCCTACAAACAAGTTAAGCGTAATGATGGAACAGGTGGGGTTGACGGGATGAGCGTAGAATTGCTTTTACCCTACTTACACTCCCACCGAGAAGTATTGCTTCATTCACTACAAAATGGGAGGTACAAGCCTCAAGCTGTTCGCCGGGTTGAAATACCCAAAGAGAACGGCAAAAAGCGAGCCTTAGGCATCCCCACGGTAGTGGATAGGGTCATTCAGCAGGCAATCACCCAACAATTAACACCTATTTACGAACGACAGTTCTCGTCCAACAGTTACGGTTTTCGTCCAAAACGCAGTGCTCATCAGGCAATAAAACAATGCCAGGTCAACGCAAATGAGGGTTATCGTTACGTTGTGGATATGGATTTGGAAAAATTCTTCGATACTGTTAACCAAAGCAAGCTGATAGAGATTTTATCCCGAACCATCCCTGATGGCAGGGTGGTGTCATTGATACATAAATACCTAAAGGCAGGGGTAATGACGCATGGAGTTTTTCAAGCGACATCGATGGGGGTTCCGCAGGGAGGGAATTTAAGTCCATTATTGAGTAATGTAATGCTTAACGAATTGGACAAGGAGCTAACGGAAAGAGGACATCGTTTTGTCAGATACGCTGATGATTGTATGGTATTCTGTAAAAGCCGCCGAGCCGCCCAGAGGGTGCTTGTCGGCATTACAACCTACATTGAACAAAAGCTTTATCTGAAAGTCAATAGGGAGAAAACCAAGGTTGCACACATCAAGGACGTTAAGTTCTTGGGGTATGGATTTTACTTCAACAAAAATGGTTGCAAAATGCGCGCCCATAAGAAAAGTGTTGAAAAGATGAAAGAGAAAATCCGAGAACTGACCTCACGGAGCAACGGATGGGGCAATGAACGCCGAAAGGAAGCAATAAGACAGTACATCACAGGCTGGCTTAACTATTTTCAGCTGGCAGACATGAAAGGATTGTTGGAACGCATAGATGAATGGTATCGAAGAAGAATCAGGTCATTGATATGGAAACAATGGAAAAGTATCAAAACCCGAATTAGGAATCTGATAAAACTGGATATCCCGAAAAACAAGGCAAAGGAATACGGCAACACAAGGAAAAGCTACTGGCATACAGCTAATAGTCCAATCCTTAGCAGAAGTATCACCAATGAACGCCTTAAGCAGTCGGGTTACCTGTTCTTTACTGACTACTATCAAAAATTGCGTTGTGTAAATTAAGAAACCGCCGTATACCGAACGGTACGTACGGTGGTGTGAGAGGTCGGAAAATGAAATAGGAGGAAAACCTATTTTATTTTTCCTCCTACTCGATTTTATTGAGGTTAATTTCATATAAAGTGCCAATAAATTATCTGTTTCAGTTTCACTTTTGAATAGTAACTTAGGCAATATGAATAATTCATTGTCACCTGTTGTACTTGTCGGATACTCTGGGCATGCTTTTGTTGTTGCAGATGCCTTATTATCTTCAAAATTTAAAATAGCAGGGTATTTAGAAAAGGAAGAGAAGGCTAACAATCCATATGGACTTTCTTATTTAGGGAATGATGGGGATAAAGACTGCTTAAACGGGCTTAAAGAGTATGCTTTTATAGTTGCGATTGGGGATAATCTTATTAGAAAAAAAGTTCAGAGGGCATTAGAGGCGGAGTTATTACAAATTACTAATGTTAATCATCCATCAGCAATAATCTCTCCTTTGATCACAGCTGGTAAAGGGGTCATGATATTTGCAGGAGCTGTGGTGAATGCACTTGCGGAAATTGGAAATGGTGTAATTCTTAATACAAATTGCACTGTAGAGCACGAATGTCGATTAGGTGATTTTGTCCATATTGCTCCTGGAGCAGTTTTAGCAGGTAACGTTACTGTTGGAGATAATTCATTTATTGGAGCAAATTCGGTGGTGAAGCAAGGTGTAAGCATCGGTAAAAATGTAATTGTTGGAGCAGGTTGTGTGGTATTGAATGATGTTCCGGATAATGTGACCATTGTAGGTAATCCAGGCAGAATCGTCGCCGTCTAGTTGAAGAATAATTATTCCCTTTTTTAAGTTTAAAGAGTTGATAAATCTTACGAATTTAGCAACCGCTAAAATGAGCAGCTTAAATTCCGAATATTGCATTTACGTAAGTCGGATTTAGCCAGCTGACTATTCAAATTAAAATGATTTTAAAAGATAAAAAGGTTTTAATAACCGGAGCAGACGGTTTCATTGGAAGCCATTTAGTAGAGCATTTACTTAACGAAGGAGCCAAGGTAAAAGCATTTACTTATTATAACTCATTCAATAGCTGGGGCTGGTTGGATACCTTTCCTAAAGAAGTACTTTCTGAAGTTGAAATTTTTTCGGGCGATATTCGTGATCCTTATGGCGTTCGTACGGCAGTGAAAGGATGCGATGTAATATTACACCTGGCAGCATTAATTGCTATTCCATATAGCTACCATTCCCCGGATAGTTATGTTGATACTAATATTAAAGGAACTTTAAATATATTAAATGCTGCACGAGATTTTGGAATAGAAAAAACATTGGTAACCTCTACTTCAGAAGTGTATGGCACAGCTTTACGTGTTCCTATCGATGAGGAACACCCGAAACAGGGTCAGTCGCCTTATTCTGCCACCAAAATTGGAGCAGATCATATGGCCGAATCATATTATCGGAGTTTCAATTCACCGGTAACCATTGTTCGTCCGTTTAATACTTTCGGACCGCGTCAGTCAGCCAGGGCAGTAATCCCAACTATTATTACCCAGCTATTATCAGGTAAAGAAGAAATCAAACTAGGGTCATTGCATCCTACACGCGATTTGTTATTTGTAAAAGATACTGTTGCCGGCTTTGCGGAAATTGCCAAGAGTGATTCATTACAAGGTCACGAAGTAAACATTGCTACGAATTCTGAAATTTCAGTGGGGGATTTGGCGCAAAAACTAATCGATTTGATTAATCCTAATGCAAAAATAGTAACGGACGATCAGCGTCTGCGTCCTGAAAAAAGTGAAGTAGAACGCTTATTTGGCTCAAATGAAAAAATTAAGAAGCTCACCAACTGGTCGCAAAAGTTTTCTCTGGAAGAAGGCTTGAAACAAACCATTGAGTGGTTTCGCGATCCTAAGAACTTAGCTCAATATAAAACCGATATTTACAATGTATAAGCCCGTTGTTGATTTCATTCGGAGTCATTACCAGACCGATAATTTCATTGCTTTGCATGAGCCTGTTTTTATCGGTAACGAACGAGCGTATGTGCTCGAAACTATTGATTCAACTTTTGTTTCATCAGTAGGTAAATTCGTTGATCGTTTTGAAGAAATGATTCGCGAGTATACAGGAGCCAAGTATGCCGTAGCAACAGTTAATGGTACAGCCGCGTTACATATGGCTATGTTGGTTGCTGGTGTTAATTCCAACGATTTGGTTATTACCCAATCTTTGAGCTTCATTGCAACCTGCAATGCAATAAGTTATTTAAATGCTGAACCTGTTTTTGTAGATGTTGATCTGAAAACCTTGTCACTTTCTCCGGAGAAACTGGAAGTTTTTTTGAATGAAAATGCCGAAGTAATCAATAACGAGTGCTTTCATATTGAAACCGGGAGAAGAATTTCTGCATGTGTTCCTATGCATACTTTTGGACATCCGGCAGAAATTGATCGTATAAAAGAAATCTGTGATCGTTTTCATATTTGTTTAATTGAAGATGCTGCTGAATCTATCGGTTCAACTTATAAAAATCAACAAACCGGAACATTTGGATTGTTGGGGATATTTAGTTTCAACGGCAATAAAACCATTACCTGTGGAGGTGGTGGAGTGATTGTTACCAATGATGAACATTTGGGTAAAATGGCAAAACATTTAACTACTCAGGCCAAGGTTCCGCATCGGTGGGATTTTGTACATGATCATATAGGATATAATTACCGTTTACCTAATCTTAACGCTGCAATGGCCTGCGCACAACTCGAGCAGTTGGATAAGTTTATCGAGCTAAAGCGTAATTGGGCAAACCAATATGAACAGTTTTTTGAGTCAACAGCAATAACATTCTGCAAAGAGCCTGAGAATTCAAAATCGAATTATTGGCTAAATGCTATACTCTTAAAGGACAGAACTGAAAGGGATGAGTTTTTAACTTATACCAATGATAATGGCATAATGACGCGGCCTTGCTGGACATTGATGCATAAACTGGTAATGTTTAAGAATGCGATTAAGGGCGACCTTTCAACTTCTGAATGGATTGAAGATCGACTTGTGAATTTACCTAGCACTGTAAAGATTTAGTAATAGCTTGAAGATGTTGGAACAAATGGGTGATACAAAACAAACAAGTTCTAAGCATGTGTTAATCATTGCCGAGGCAGGAGTTAATCATAACGGAAGTATTGAGCTTGCTAAAAAATTGGTGGATGTAGCTGTTGAAGCCGGAGTGGATTACGTAAAGTTTCAGACTTTTAAAGCCGAAAAATTGGTCAGTAAGCAAGCTAAGAAAGCCGATTATCAAGTGGAAAATACCGGTAATGGTAAGGAGTCTCAGCTAGAGATGCTTAAGAAACTGGAATTAAGTGAGGATGATCATCAGGAGTTGATTCAGTATTGTCAGCAAAAAGGAATTAAGTTCCTTTCAACAGCATTTGATCTTGAAAGTATTGATCTGCTAAGTTCCTTGAATATTGATTTGTTTAAGATTCCTTCAGGAGAGATCACAAATTATCCTTACTTAAAAAAGATTGGAGGAATGGGAAAGCCGGTGATTGTTTCAACAGGAATGGCTGATATGAAAGAAATCAGTGATGCTTTAGCCGTTTTGCAGCAGGCCGGAACGAAACAGGATGATATTACCGTTTTACATTGTAATACTGAATACCCCACACCAATGCATGATGTGAATTTATTGGCAATGAATCATATTGCTAGTGAGTTTGGCGTGAAAGTGGGGTATTCCGATCATACGTTAGGTATTGAAGTTCCTGTTGCGGCTGTTGCCTTAGGAGCAGTTTGTATAGAAAAGCATTTTACACTTGATAATACCATGGACGGCCCGGATCATAAGGCATCTTTGGAACCTAATGAGCTAAAGTCAATGGTTGCTGCTATTCGAAATATTGAAGTAGCATTAGGATCGGGTATAAAGGCTCCTTCTGCGTCTGAACTTAAGAATAAGCCAATTGCCAGAAAGAGTATTCATGTTGTTGCAAGCCTTCAGGCTGGTCATCTTATAACCGAACAAGATTTGGAAATGAAACGACCAGGAACAGGCATTAGTCCTATGGAATTGCCTAATGTGGTTGGCAGAAAACTAAAGAATAACTTACCCGCTGAGTCAATACTAAATTGGAGCGATTTGATATAAGTTAAATTAGATGGCGAATTCGTTGGAGGCTAAAGTAAAATCGATAACTGTGGAAAAATCAAAGCTTAGAGTTGGCCTGTTAACAAGCTCGAGGGCTGATTACGGCATTTATCAACCTTTGTTACGCAAATTAAATGCAGATCCCCTTTTTGATCTGCGGTTAATTGTTTTTGGTACGCATCTTAGTTATCAACATGGTTATACGATATCTGAAATAGAAAAAGATGGGTTTGCCATCGATCATCGTATTGAAACGGTTGTAGAGGGTGATACTGAAAAGGATATTGCTGAGTCAATGGCTATCACCATGCAAAAGTTTTCAACTGTATGGGAGCAAGAAAAGGAAAATTATGATTTAGTCTTTTGTTTGGGCGACCGCTATGAGATGTTTGCCGCTGTAGCTGCCTCGGTTCCTTTTAATATAAGAATGGCACATTTGCATGGAGGAGAAACAACGCTCGGGGCCATTGATAATAAATTCAGGCATTGCTTAAGCCTTTTTTCTGTAATTCACTTTACAGCTACAGCTGATTATGCTCAGCGAGTTAAGGAGATAATTGGTAATGATGAAAACGTTTTCAATGTAGGCGCATTGAGTTTAGACAATCTGAAAGATGTAGAATTGTATTCTAAAGAAGGATTTAATCAAGCTTTTGGAATAGACATTTTAAAGCCAACCGTTTTGGTTACTTTTCACCCTGAAACGGTTTCTGTAGAGAAGAATATTGATTATGTGAAGGAGCTGATTGCTGCTTTGGATGAGCTAGAGGAGCAGATTGTGATCACCATGCCAAATGCTGACACAATGGGAAATGCCATGCGCAAGGAGTATCAGCAATTTATTGATGGAAAAGAGAATGTAATTGGCATTGAACATTTTGGGATTAAAGGCTATTTTTCATGTATGAAATATGCAGCCTATTTGTTGGGTAATACATCCAGTGGAATTATTGAAGCTGCTTCGTTGAATAAGTACGTTATCAATGTTGGCGATAGACAAAAAGGACGTGCTGTTTCAGAAAACATTATTCAGGTGGCTCCAACAAAGCATGAAATACTGGTAGCTTGCAAAAAAGCAAAGCAACTAGGTGAATATATAGGACGCAATAGCTATTATCAGGGTAATGTTGCTGATAATATAATAGCAGTACTTAAAAAAGTTATAGTTAAAGCAACGAATTGAAAGATTTTAGTAAACATATCATTTTAAATACGGCTTCTGCCCGTGATGCATTACGTAAGTTGGATAACCTCCCTTCATTGGAAGATCGTACGCTTTTTGTAATTGATGATACCAATAAATTATTAGGATCGATAACTGATGGTGATATACGACGAGGATTGTTGAATGATAAAGAGATTTCCGACAACTGTACGGTATTCATGAACCCTGGGTTTAAACGCTTGAGTGAATCAAACATCAGTTTAGAGCAGATCAACGAATTCCGGGGAAAAGATATTTACCTGGTGCCAGTTTTAAACGGTTCAGGTGAAATTGTTCAACTACTTGATCTGAAGAAACAACGATCAATGATTCCTGCTTCTGCCTTAATTATGGCGGGAGGCAAAGGTGAACGATTGAAACCTCTAACAGATTCGGTGCCAAAGCCCATGCTCAAAGTGGGGAACAAACCAATCATTGAATATAACATTGATCGTTTGGCTAGTTTCGGTATAACACAGCAATACATCAGTATTAAGTATTTGGGAAGTCAAATTGAAGATTATTTTGGAGATGGCCAGGCGAAGGAGATTTCGATAAAATATATTCAGGAAGATCAACCTTTGGGAACCTTGGGAGCACTTGCTTTGGTAAAAGAGATTAAGCATGAGCATCTTTTGGTTATGAATTCCGACATATTAACTAATATTGATTACGAGGATTTCTTTAAGTTCTATATTGAATCGGGGGCTGATTTATGCGTGGCCAGTATTCCGTATAAAGTGAAGATTCCTTATGCTGTGTTGGAAACAAACGAGAATAGCATACTTTCATTTAAAGAAAAGCCCACTTATACCTACTATTCAAACGGCGGTATTTATTTCATGCGATCGGCTTTAAAGGAAATGATTCCATCGAATTCATTTTACAATGCCACCGATTTGATGGAAGAATTAATTAAAGAAGGAAGGAAAGTTGCTCACTATCCCTTGTTAAGTTATTGGTTAGATATTGGTCGCCATGAAGATTTCGCTAAAGCCCAGGAAGAAGTGAAGCATGTTAAATGGTAAAAATGATAACTGATACTTTATTCATTATTCCTGCACGAGGAGGCTCCAAAGGTATTCCCGATAAGAATATCAAGCCTTTAGGAGGAAAGCCCTTAATTCATTGGTCGATAGCTATTGCCAGAGCATTAACCGAAGATGAAAATATTTGTGTAAGTACCGATAGCGAGAAAATAAAAGAAGTTGCAGAGCAAACTGGTCTTAAAGTTCCATTTTTAAGACCTCAAGAATTAGCTACAGATAATGCAGGTACCTATGAAGTACTATTACATGCTTTACAATTTTATAAAGAGAAAGGGAAAGAATATAAAAATGTGGTGTTATTACAACCCACTTCTCCATTTAGATCCATCAAGCAAGTAAAAGAAGCAATTGAATTGTATAATGAGAAATTGGATATGATTGTTTCGGTAAGGGAATCGTCAGACTCTCCTTATTATACCTTGTTTGAGGAAAACGCGGCAGGTTACCTAAAGAAATCAAAGGAAAGTAACTTTGTAAGAAGGCAAGATTGTCCAAAGGTTTACGCCTACAATGGAGCAATTTATGTAATTAATGTTGAATCATTATTAAAACAGCCAGTCCATCAGTTTTCCAAAATAAAAAAATACGTGATGGACGAGATCTCATCAATTGATTTGGATACTCCTTTAGATTGGGCCTGGGCTGAATTTGTTTTAGAAAAAGGAATGGTGAAGTAGTGGTACTGCATCAATCGAGTATAAGTATTTATACCCAAAATATTTTCTCAAAAACCTACATACACCTAACAATCACTCGTTTTTAATATTAAGTTAATATTAATTAATGAATTGAGTTTGAAGAGTTAATAAATCTTCCGAATTTAGCGGCCTTAAAATAATTTTGAACACCTGCATGACCAACCAACAAACCAATACGGCAGTAAATGACGACGAAATTTCCTTAAAAGAGATTATACTGAAACTGAAAGAATGGGGGCAATACTTGTTGTCCAAATGGGTAATTATTATTGCTGCTGGAATTTTCGGTGGAACCATTGGTTTTACTTACGCCTTATCTCAGAGGCCTCAATATACAGCAAGACTAACTTTTGCCCTGGAAGAGGATAAGGGAGGAGGTATAGGCGCATATGCCGGTTTAGCTTCGCAGTTCGGTATTGATTTAGGCGGTGCAGGTGGTGGTGTGTTTTCAGGCGATAACCTTTTGGAGCTAATGAAGTCCCGTTCAATGATAGAACGAACTTTATTGAGCGAAGTTGAAATAAACGGTAAAAAACAAAGCTTGGCCGATTATTACATTTCAATTAATAAGCTAAGGGAAATGTGGGCTAAGAAACCAGAGCTTTTAAATATTAACTTCACGTTTAACACTAACCGTTCCAAATTTACTCGGGTGCAGGATAGCGTGTTAAATACTATAACAGAAAATCTTAAGAAAAGCAGTATTTCAGTAGATAAAACTGATAAAAAGTTAAGCATCATTGCCATAACTTGTAAATCTCAAGACGAACTGTTTTCAAAATACTTTACTGAAAATCTGGTGCAAACGGTGACTGATTTTTATGTAAAAACCAAAACAGGCCGTTCTGCTAAAAGTGTGGCTATTCTTCAAAATAAAGCCGATTCCTTACGTAATGAAATGAATCGTGCCATGTACGGTAGAGCAGCTGCTGTTGATCAAACACTTAATTTAAATCCAGCCCGTCAAACAGCAACTGTCCCATCGCAACGTAAGACAGTTGATATACAAGTATTAAGTGCTGCTTATGGTGAGGTGGTTAAAAATCTGGAAATATCCAAAATGGCTTTGATGCGGGAAACACCTTTTATTCAGGTAATTGATGAACCTATTTTGCCGCTGAGTAAGGAAAAATATGGGAAGATGAAGGGATTGATGATGGGAGGAATACTCGCTGGATTTTTGACAGTGGTGGGATTGTTGGGAAGAAAGGTGTTTTCGGGAATCATGGAATAGGAAGTGTATTTCACCGATTTTGAAGGTGGGATTATACCGATTTGGGTGGTTAAACAATAAAACAATTTAACAAAACAAAAAACTAACCTTTTTGAGGCACATGAATATAATAGTAACGGGTGCAAATGGTCAGTTAGGAAATGAATTGAGATTATTGACTCATATCCGTCCTCACTTTAGTGTGATGGATAAGCAAAAGGTGAAAGCTGAATTTGGTTTGCAAATTCCATACTGGAGGGAAAGTTTGAAAGATTGTTTAGAACTGATTAAATAAACAGGTGGTTATGCAAAAGTATACCTTAAAAGTTCAGGAAGTTGTAATTGAAACGAATGATACTGTCACTATTCGTTTCAAGCAACCTGCCTTGAAAAAAGTTAAGTATAAACCTGGCCAATATCTTACCATTTGTGTAAACGTTAATGGACGTAAATATAGACGTCCATATTCTATTTCATCTGCACCAGGTATTGATTCGACTGTTGATGTTACTGTAAAACGTGTTGAAGGAGGAGTGGTATCTAATTTCTTAAATGATTCCGTTGTTGAAGGACAGATGATGGAAGTTTTAGAACCTACTGGGGATTTTATCATAGATGAGAATCGGAATTCAGCAAACCTATTATTATGGGGTGCAGGAAGTGGTATAACACCTCTATTATCAATTCTGAAAACTTCTCTAATCAATTCAACTGGTCACATAAGTCTGGTTTATTGTAATCGGGATCATGATTCGGTAACCTTTAAGGAAATTCTTGATGAGATGGTTGAGCAAAATGCTGACCGACTAAAAGTATATTATATCTATTCTAAACCTAAAAGGGAGGATCATAATATCTTTCAGACGGGAAGACTTAATAAGCAGATGGTTCATAAGATAATAGAAGGAATTATTGATCCTATAAATACACTTCATTATATCTGTGGCCCAAAAGGAATAAAGGATACAGTTGTTAATGAACTTACCTCTTTAGGTCTTCCGGAAAATCAAATTTATTTTGAAAACTTTGAGAAAACGATTGGTCCAAAAGAATTCGAAGGGGTAGAGGATCGAGAAATTTCGATCTGCTTTAATGGAACGAATTCAATTATAATAGTGGAGAAAGGAAAATCCTTTTTAGATGCCGCTTTAGACTCTGGGTTTGATTTACCGTATAGTTGTCAAATTGGAACTTGCTTAGAATGTAAAGGGAAAATTTTAAAAGGTGATGTTAGAATGATAGGCATGGAAAAGGTTCCAAACGAATTAATGGCTGATGAATGCCTTCTTTGTTGCTCACATCCATTAACCGATAATGTTCAGATCCAAATAAATTAGAAATATATACAACACTAAATATGAAAGTAGTTTTACTGGCAGGGGGCTTAGGTACCCGTTTATCAGAAGAAACAGTACTAAAACCAAAACCCATGGTTGAAATTGGTGGCATGCCCATTCTTTGGCACATCATGAAGATCTATTCCGCTCATGGATTCAATGACTTTGTGATCTGTCTTGGTTACAAAGGTTATGTGATCAAAGAGTATTTTGCAAACTACTTTTTACATAAATCGGATGTTACCATTGATCTCAAAAGTAATGCAGTAAAAGTGCATGACTCACAGGCAGAGCCTTGGAATATCACTTTAGTTGACACCGGTAATGAATCAATGACCGGAGGACGCGTAAAGCGTATTCAGCATCATATTGGCAATGAGCCTTTCATGCTAACCTATGGTGATGGTTTAGCTAACGTAGATATTAAAGCCTTGGTTGATTTCCATAAGAAAAGTGGTAAGCATTGTACTGTTACTTCGGTGCAGCCAACTGGAAGATTTGGCTCTTTGAATATTAATGGAGATAGCTCAGTTCACTCTTTCCTCGAGAAACCCAAAGGGGACGGTTCCTGGATCAATGGCGGCTTCTTTGTTTGTCAACCGGAGGTGTTTGATTATATCGAAAATGATTCAACCATTTTTGAGCGTGCCCCTATGGAAAAATTAGCTTCTGATGGGCAGATGGTTGCTTATCAGCATGAAGGCTTTTGGAAACCTATGGATACATTGCGCGATAAAATAGAATTAGAAGAAAACTGGACTGCTAATAAAGCCCCCTGGAAAATTTGGTAAGCATCATGTTTAAGTCATTAGAGGAAACATATAAAGGCAAAAAAGTTTTTTTAACAGGGCATACAGGCTTCAAAGGAGCGTGGATGTTGAAAATCTTATCAATGTTAGGTGCTAAAGTTCAAGGCTATGCATTGGCACCTGAAAATGAGTTTGATCTCTATCATCTTATTGATGGAGACAAGCTATGTACTTCAACCATTGGCGATTTGAGGGATAAAGAACTTTTAAAGAATACAATTCTTAGTTTTCAACCCGATTTTATTTTTCATTTGGCAGCGCAGCCTCTTGTTCGATTGTCTTATGAAATTCCTTCTGAAACATTTGAGGTAAACGCTATTGGCACCGCCAACTTATTGGATGGTGTACGTTTATTGAATAAACCCTGTAATGTTGTTTTAATCACTACTGACAAGGTATATCACAATAACGAATGGGAATATCCTTATCGTGAAACTGACCGTTTAGGTGGTTATGATCCTTACAGTGCCAGTAAAGCTTGCGCGGAATTAGTGATTGATTCTTATCGTAATTCTTTTTTCAACCTTAAGAAATACGATGAACATCAAAAAGCTATTGCGGTAACTCGAGCCGGGAATGTGATAGGGGGAGGCGATTGGGCAAAAGATCGATTGATGCCTGATATTGCACGCGCATTGGTTAAGAACGAAACTATTGAAATTCGCAATCCTAATTCCGTTAGGCCTTGGCAACATGTATTGGAACCGGTTATGGGTTACCTTTTATTAGGATTAAAATTGAAAGAAGACCCGATTCGATTCGCACAAGCCTACAATTTCGGCCCTTATGCTACTGATGCCTTGCCGGTAGTTGATATGGTTGAATTGGCCATTAAGGCTTGGGGATGCGGAAATTACAAAATAAAGAATGCTGCTGATCAACCACATGAAGCAGCTTTGCTAAAGCTTGATATAAGTAAAGCTGGAGTGGATTTAGTTTGGCGGCCTAAAATGAATGCTAGTCAAGCAATTCAGTTTACCATTGATTGGTATAAACAATTTGATATCAATAGAGATGATATAGATGGGTTTACGAATAGCCAAATAAACAATTTTGAGATACTAAATACTGAAATTCAGTGAATGAAATCATTAGACAAGACCTGGAATATATAAGTAACTCAGGTATTGAATGGGGTAGATTTAAGGATAAAACAGTTCTTATTTCGGGAGCAAATGGATTCATTCCATCTTATCTGGTTGAATCATTGTTGTTTGTAAATAATTTGCTGAATCAGAATACAAGAGTAATCGCATTAGTCAGAAACAAAGAAAAGGCGGAAAAAAGATTTAGAAATTATTTAAATAATCACTTATTAGAAATCTTGGTTCAAGACGTTTGTCAACCAATTGATCTTAATATTAAAGTAGATTATATTATTCATGCAGCAAGTCAAGCTAGTCCAAAGTATTATTCAATCGATCCTGTCGGAACTCTGAATGCAAATATTTTTGGAACAATAAATCTATTATCATTAGCTGTTAAATCTTCTGCTCAAAGTTGTCTGTTTTTTAGTTCCAGTGAAGTTTACGGTGAAGTTGAAGAGGATTTTATTCCTATTAAAGAGGATGGTTATGGTTATTTAAATCCAACTTCTGTTAGGTCTTGTTATGCGGAAAGTAAAAGAATGGGAGAAACAATTTGTGTAAGCTGGGCACATCAGTATGGGGTTGATGTGAAAATTGTAAGACCATTTCATACTTACGGACCTATGATGGATTTAACCGATGGGAGAGTATTTGCAGATTTTGTTGCTGATATAGTTCTCAATCGTGATATAATAATGAAAAGTGATGGGACAGCAGTTAGAGCCTATTGTTATTTATCTGATGCAATCATCGCCTATTTTTTAGTATTGTTAAAAGGGGCTCAAGCTGAAAGTTATAATATAGGGAACCCTCAAGGTGTATGCAGTGTAATTGATTTAGCTAATAAATTAGTTTCATCTTTCCCAGAGAAAAAACTAAAAGTGATAAGAAAGGAAAATATGGATTCAAATTATATTCCTTCTAAAGCAAATAAAGTTATCCCAAATATAGATAAGGTTACTTCTTTAGGATGGAAACCCAAAGTTTCAATTGAAGAAGGATTTACTCGAACAGTAATTAGTTATGAATCTAATTTAGATTTAACTTTTTAATAAATTCAATTATGAAAGCATCAGATTTTATAGCTGATTTCTTGGAAAAAAAAGGCATTAAAAGTGTTTTTGAACTTTCAGGAGGGATGATCACTCACCTTTTAGATTCTATTAGCCTGCGTACAAATATAAATATTGTTACTATGCATCACGAGCAATCTGCTGCATTTGCAGCAGATGCTTATGGTAGAGTTACCGGTTTGCCTGGTATTGCTTTGGCTACAAGTGGGCCTGGAGCTACCAATTTGTTAACCGGTATTGGAAGTTGTTATTTTGATTCTTCTCCTGCAATTTTTATTACTGGTCAGGTTAATCGTCATGAACAAAAAGGGAATAAAGCAATAAGACAATTAGGTTTTCAAGAAACTGATATTGTTGCTATGGCAAAACCTATAACAAAAGCATGTTTTCAAATTCAAAATGCTGAAGCTATTCCCAATGTCTTTGATGAAGCTTTTAAAATAGCATTAGAGGGTAGACCAGGGCCTGTTTTAATTGATATTCCAATGGATGTTCAAAGGGCTCAAATTGAATCGAAACCTTTCATTGACCACCAGGAAAGTTATTCAACTCTCCTTCCCGAGAATGAAATATTGAATTTAATTGCAGAAATACAAAAGGCTAAGAAGCCTTTAATACTAGTAGGTAGAGGGGTTAAGGCTGCTCAGTGTCAATTTGAATTTGATCAATTTGTAGAACAAACACAAGTACCTGTTATGAGCACTTTACTTGCGGTTGATGCCATTGAATATGAACATGAATTGCGGGTTGGTTTTATAGGCAGCTATGGTAACCGATGGGCAAATATAGCTTTCGGCGAATGTGACCTTTTAATTGTTTTGGGAAGTAGATTAGATATTCGTCAAACAGGAGCTGATACCAAATTTATTGAGAATAGGAAAATCTATCATGTAGATTGTGAAGCAGGTGAAATTAATAATAGGGTTAAGGGCTGTGTCCCATTTCTAACAGATTTAAAGATCTTCTTTAAACAATTCGCTGCACTTAGCAGTAAGTTCGAATTTTCTAAGCCGACTGAATGGCTCCAATATATAAACGATTTAAGAACTCAATGGCCTGACACAAAAGAGTTAGATCCTGTAGGTATAAACCCTAATGTATTCATGTGTCAGTTATCTGAAGCAAGTGAAAAGGCTTTTGCATATTTAGCTGACGTAGGTAGCCATCAAATGTGGGCAGCTCAATCTTTAAGGCTAAGGAAGGATCAGTTCTTTATAACTTCAGGTGGAATGGGGGCTATGGGATTTGCATTGCCAGCTGGTATCGGTGCCTGTATCGCCCATGAAAATGCTCCTGTTGTTGTCATAGTAGGGGATGGTTGTATGCAGATTAATATTCAAGAGATGCAAACGATTGTTCGCAATAAGCTACCTGTTAAAATGGTGGTGATGAACAATAGGAGTTTAGGAATGATTAGACAATTTCAGGATAGTTATTTTGACTCCAGATACCAATCTACATACTGGGGCTATGATGCTCCTGATTTTGAAAAAGTTGCAGTGGCTTATGGCATAGAAGCTAAAACAATCACAGCACCGGAAGAAATTGGACAAGCTGTTAAATGGTTATGGGATAATGACAATAGTGATATGCCATTGTTGTTACAGGTTATGATTGATACTCATACTAATACTTATCCTAAAATAGCATTTGGCAAACCATTAACTGAAATGGAGCCATTTGCAAAACCAATTGAAATGGAAGGAACTTAGACATCCGCTAAAAAAATGATGCGATAATTAGATCCAAAAAATAATTTAGTATTAAAAAAAGTTACATACTATCCTCATTTAGAGCTTTCGGAGCACAGATAAATTACATCCTGTCGAAGGATAGATTCTAACATAATATTCAATGAGTTATAAATTTAAAGTTACTCTGTTAATAAAAATAATTATACTATTTGTGTTTTCATCAGAGTATAATAGTATGTTATTTCAACCTTTCGTAAATACTTTTATAAATAATGGTTTAGTAGTAAATCCATGGCAGTTTTATTTTGAGCATAATTTGAATTCGGATTCATTCCCTTATCATTCATTAATGTTGCTGATTTTGAGCCCATTTGCAACATTAAGCTATTTATTACATACTGAAGCTTTCTTTAAGCTTCCATTGTTGCTGGGAGACTTGGGGATTTTATATATACTACTTAAATCTTTTCCAAATAAAGAGAAAAGCGTTTATCTGTATTATTTCTTTAATCCAATTATTATATATGCCATCTACATACATTCTCAACTAGATATAATACCTACTGCAATATTGTTATATGGAATTTATTTACTAATGGTTAATAAGCACAACTATTCTTCTGTAGTGTTTGGATTGGCCCTAGCAACAAAAATTCATGTAATTATAGCATTGCCATTAATATTTTTTTATCTGTATAAAATTGAAAATATTAAAGTTGCAATCAAGTATATAGTGGTTTCTCTAGCCATATTTTTATTATTTGACCTTCCGTTTCTATTTTCGGATGGCTTTGTTCAAATGGTACTTTTAAATCCAAAACAGTCATTGCTGTTCGATTCATTTTACAATATTGGATCAGTCAATATATTGCTTCCAATAGCGGCTATTTTAACGATTTATTATCATTTTTTCAATCAGGATAAAGTAAATAATGATTTGCTTTATTTTTATTTTGGAATTCTATTTTCTGCAATTATCTTTTTTATTTATCCTGCTGCAGCTTGGTATGTCTGGATGGTTCCTTTTGTTTCAATGTACTTTATTCAAAACAACAATAAAAAAAGTAAATTACTTTACATAGGTTTTTCAATTGTTTATCTGATATTTTTTATTTTCTTTCATAAAAGTGAGTACAAAGACATTTTCTTTTTTGGTGATGATATAAATTGGAAAATACACAATGACAGATTTGCAGATATTTCCTTTACTTTATTAGAAGTTACCCTTGTTTCTATAATGTATGCATTTTATAAATACGGAATCAAAAGTAATTCTATGTATAGAAAGCAGTTAAATTTAATAATTGGTATCGGTGGTGATAGTGGAGTAGGAAAAACAACACTTTTGAATAATCTACAAAATTTATTAGGTAATAAACTACTAAAAATCGAAGGAGACGGAGAACATAAATGGGAAAGAGGCGATGACAACTGGAATAAGTTTACACATTTGGATCCTAAAGCAAATCATATACATAGACAATCCGAAGCAATATTTAGTTTAAAACATAATAAAACTATATTTCGGAGTGAGTATCTACATTGTAATGGTAAATTTTCGAAGCCTAAAAAAGTTAAGCCAAAAGAGTTCATAGTTATTGCAGGGTTGCATCCATTTTATTTGCCAAAACTGAGAAAAAATATAGATCTGAAAATTTATATAGATACGGACGATACTTTAAGAAGGCATTGGAAAATCATAAGAGATACTAAGAAAAGAGGTTATAGTACTCAGAAGATACTAGAACAAATTGAGATTAGAATGGAAGATGCAAAAAAATATATCTATCCTCAAAAAGAGTTTGCGGATATGATTATTAAATATTATCCAGTAAATACTTTTGTTCTAGGAAAAGAAAATGAAGCAATAAGTTTAGGTTTGAGAATTACTTTTGATGCTAATATACACATTGAAGGTATTTTGGATAGATTAAATTGTCAATTTACATGGGACTATAATGATGATTTAAAGTCCCAATTTATAGAAGTTGAGAATAGACCTCAGGCAAATTTTGAAAATATAGCATTTGATTCTATTGAAAATATAAGTGAGATTATAGCTTCAGAAATTAAATGGGAAGATGGATATGAAGGTTTAATTCAACTAATATCTTTAAAAATGATCAGTGAAAAATTAAAAGAGAATCATAAATGAGATATAAAGGAATACTACTTGATATAGATAATACACTTTATGACTATAATTTAACTCACTCTTTTGCAAAAAATAAAGTATTCGATTATTGTATTAGAGAATTTCATTTATCAAAAACTGAAATTAGTTTAGCTTATGATAAGGCTAGAAATAATGTTCATGTTGAATTAAGTGAAACAGCTGCTTCGCATAACAGACTATTGTATTTTCAAAAGATGTTAGAAATTCTTAAAATCAATACTCTACAGTATAGTTTTGAGCTATATAATATCTATTGGGATAATTTCTTAGAAGTATTAAAACCATTTGATGGAATATATGATTTGCTTGAGAAGTATGAAAATAAAATTTGTTTAATCACAGACCTTACAGCTCATATACAATACCGTAAAATAAAAAAAATGGGGCTTGAAAAACATTGCTCTATGATTGTTACGAGTGAAGAGGCGGGGAGAGAAAAGCCTCATCCTTATATGTTTATGTTAGCGTTAAATAAATTGAATTTAAGACCTGGTGAAGTGTGCATGATCGGAGATAGCTTTAAAAAAGATATCATTGGTGCAACGGCTTTCGGTATTGAATCTATTTGGTTTAATCATGAGGAGAAAATAGTGTCATGTGATAATATCCTTATAAGAGAGGTACGGAATTTCAAAGATATTCTAGAGTTATTATGAGGGAAGTAAAAGATTTTGTAGAAATATCAAAATATGCTGGAGAACGACTTGATTTAATTCAGTCAGCTGGAGGGAACAGTTCGGTTAAGTTAAGTAATGGTCAGATGCTTATTAAAGCATCCGGATTTTTGCTAAGTGATATTAATGAAGAGGCAGGGTATTCAAGAGTTTTTACTGCACCCGTAGCTGCAATTGTGAAAAATGAAGTCATTATTAACTCCGTTAACAAACGTCAAAGAGAATTGTTAACAGCACAACTTTTAAAAGAGGCAACGATAGATAAACAAAACCGTCCTTCAATTGAAACATTACTTCATTCATTTCTTCTGAAATATACACTTCATACGCATTCAATAGTAGTGAATATGGTAGTTGTACAGAATAACTGGAAAGAGATATTAAATTCTATTTTCAAAGAAGAGGTACTAGCTTACGTTGGATATGAAACGCCGGGAATTGAATTAGCTATTGCTTTAGATAAAGAATTGCAAAGATTTGATAAAATTCCGAATATCATTTTTTTACAAAACCATGGTTTGATTGTTACATCTGATGACAAAGATGAGATTAAAACTCTTACTGAGGATGTTTTAGAAAAGATCGAAAAGTTTATGAATATCGATATGTCAAGATATAAACTCACGAACGATATTAGTAATTTATTTAATAGTATCTCGGACAACCCGAATATTTCCTATCTATGTGAGGATAAGTTTTTAAATGAACAATTACTAAAAAGCGAGAAACTGTTTTTTAATTCTCCTTTTTGCCCTGATACTTTCGTTTATTGCAATGTTAGCCCAGTTAAGCTTGAAAGTTTATCTGATAAAAAAAGCCTAATAGATTATAAGGTGAAGTGTAACGAATTTCCAAAGATAGTAATCTACGATGGTAAGCTTTTTTTTAGGGCTTTGACTATAAAGAAAGCAAAAGAAATAGAAGAAGTTTTTAAATTTCATATTATGGTTTTATCACAAAACGAAAATAAAACTATAAACTTCTTAGAGAAGGAAGAATTGGCTTATCTCGCAAATTGGGAAGCTGAAAAATTTAGACAGGAATTATAAAAAATAAATAGAAATGCACATAGTAATACCAATGTCCGGAGTTGGTAATAGATTTATTGAAGCTGGTTACAGTGAGCCTAAACCTTTAATAATAATTGACGGAAAGCCAATCATTGAGCATGTTTGTGATTTATTTCCAGGAGAAACAAAGTTTACATTTATTTGTAATTCTAAACATTTGGCTGAGACGAATATTAGATCGGTTTTACTAAGAATCAAGCCAAATGCAAATATAATTGAGATACCAAATCATAAAAAAGGTCCTGTATATGCAGTTTCTTTTGTGGAGGATTTGATAGAAAATGAGGAAGAGGTAATTGTAAATTATTGTGATTTCGGAACCTATTGGAATTATCATGAATTTTTAAGTCATACCAGAGAAAGAGGTGCTGATGGTGCAATTCCTGCCTATAAAAGATTTCATCCTCATATGTTAGGAACTACCAACTATGCTTTTATGAGAGATGAAAAGCAATGGATGCTTGAAATAAAAGAAAAAGAGCCATTTACAAACGATCGCACAAATGAGTATGCTTCAAATGGGACTTATTATTTCAAAAAAGGATCTTATGTAAAAAAGTATTTTAAAGAATTAATGGATAAAGGGATTAGCCTAAATGGTGAATATTACGTATCGCTTATCTATAATCTTTTGGTTCAGGATAATTTAAAAGTATCCATTTATGATATTCAGCATATGCTTCAATGGGGGACACCTCAGGATGTAGAGGAGTACTTAAATTGGTCAAAATATTTCAAGGACGCTTGTAATGAAACGATTAAACCACAGGCATTAGAAAACAGTATTACCTTGATTCCACTTGCTGGTCGAGGTAATAGATTTGCCAAAGCAGGCTATAAAGATCCAAAACCTCTTTTAGAAATTAGTGGAAAACCCATGATTATTCAGGCTGCAAACTCCTTACCTAATAGTCAAGAACAAGTTTTTGTAACGTTGCAGGAACACTTGAATAATTATCCATTGGAAAAAGCTTTAAAAAGCGAATTTCCTGATTCTAAAATAATAGCAATTAATAATGTTACAGAAGGACAAGCTATTACTTGTAATTTGGGTTTGAAAGAAGTAGATGAGAATTCTTCGCTATTAATAGCTGCAACAGATAATGGGATGATTTATGATAAGGAAAAATATCAAAAATTAATAGACGACGAAAACGTGGATGCTATTATTTTTACATTTAGACACCATATCTCTAGTAAAAATAATCCTCAAATGTATGGTTGGATAAAAACAGACGAAAATGATAATGCTGTTAAGGTTTCTGTAAAAGTTCCAATTTCTGAAAATCCATTTAATGATCATGCTATAGTAGGCACATTTTATTTTAGGAAAATAGCATATTTCAAGAAAGCTTTGCAAAGTTTGTTAGAAAAGGATATAAAAGTAAATGGGGAGTTTTATGTTGATAGTTTAATGGGGGAACTTATAGATCTTGGTCTTAATGTGAAAGTTCTTGAAGTTGATGATTATATCTGTTGGGGAACTCCTGAGGATTACGAGACATTTGTTTATTGGCAAAGTTTTTTTCATAAAGCATCTTGGCATCCCTATCGATTAGAAAGCGATATTACCGTAAGCAAAGACAAAATAGAAGAATTAAATAAGAAGTATTACGCATTTGAGCAATCATACAATTGAGTAGAATACGAAAAGAATTAAAAAGATTTTTAGTCGCCGGATTAAGTGCAGTAGGTACTGATCTATTTATGTACTATATATTCCTGAATTTTTTCTCCATTGGATTATCAAAAGCAATTTCATTTCTTTTAGGTACGATTGTGGCCTATTTAATTAATAAATATTGGACTTTTGAAAAAAATCAAAAATCTTTAAAGGAAATATTTCAATTCGCTATACTGTATAGTTGCACACTTGGGGTAAATGTTATGACAAATAAGATAGTTTTAGATAATACTCAAATTGTATTTATTGCATTTTTTGTAGCTACTGGATTTAGTACAGTCTTAAATTTTATTGGTCAAAAATTTTGGGTATTTAAATGAATTAGGCAATAGATATGAAACTATCAATAATAGTACCTTGTTACAATGAAGAGAAAAACATACCAGTTATATTAGAAAAATTTAATGAAATTATAAAAAGAGATGATATTGAAGTTATTTTAGTAGATAATGGATCGACAGATAATAGTCAAAATGTTTTTAATAAACTAACGCCTAATTATTCTTTTGCAAAAGTTGTAAAGGTAAAAGTAAATGAAGGCTATGGTTTTGGAATCTATTCAGGTCTCAAAGAAGCGAGTGGTGAATTTATAGGCTATACACATGCCGATATGCAAACAGATCCTACTGATGTCCTGAAATCACTAGAAATTATCGTAAAACAAGTAAATCCCAAAAATTGCTATGTGAAAGGAGATAGGAAAGGAAGACCTTTTTTTGATCAGTTTTTTACTTCGGGTATGAGTTTGTTTGAATCGATTTATTTGGGCACAAAACTTTGGGACATCAATGCGCAACCAAATATATTTCACAGAAGTTTTTTTACAGGTTTAGATAATTTCCCTAAGGATTTTTCTCTCGATTTATATTTACTCTATATGGCAAAAAAACGAGGTCTTAAAGTTATTCGATTCGATGTAATTTTCCCTCCTCGAATTTTTGGTGAATCTAGTTGGAATAAGGGATTAGCTTCAAAATGGAAGTTTATCAAGAGAACAATAGAATTTAGTGTTAAGTTAAAAAGAGAACTGTGATATGGAATTTATTGCCCATAGAATTAATACAATAAAAGAATTGAAACAAGTTCCGAATGAATATGGAGTCGAACTTGATTTAAGAGATTATGGAGAAAAGTTAATACTCCAACATGACCCATTTAAAGACGGGGAAGATTTTGAAGAATATCTCAATCACTACAAACATGGCACTTTGATATTGAATATTAAAAGTGAAAGAATTGAACATAGAGTTTTAGAATTGATTAAACAATACAATATTAAAAAATATTTTTTTCTCGATAGTTCATTCCCAATGATACATCAACTTTCAAAAGGTGGAGAAAAAAAAATTGCTCTGAGGTTTTCAGAATTTGAAGGAATGGATACATTACTCGCCATGGCAGGAAAAATAGATTGGATTTGGGTTGATTGCTTTACAAAATTATCAATCACAAAAGAAAATTACACAATCCTAAAAGACCTCGGCTATAAATTCTGCCTTGTTTCACCAGAACTTCAGAAACAAGAAGAAAAAATGAATGGATATAAAGATTATATTAATTCACAGGAAATAAAATTTGATGCTATTTGCTGTAAAATTTACAATATAGTTAAATGGCTTCCCGTCTCACGACCATAATGGGTAGTAATTAGCCAAACCATAACTCAATTTAAAATGATAAACTTAATAGGAATATTAATTACTTTGTGTTTGCTTTCTACTTTATTTGTTTTAACCGGAAGGGTAATTCTAGTAATTGCGAATATAAAAAATAAAACTACTATACCTCTAATCGTAAGCTGTACTTATTTTCTTGGGATGGCAGTTTTCTTGGCAATTTGGAGGACCTTTTCGTTAATAACGGATAACGCACTACTTTCATTGGGAGTTACTTTAATGATTGCAGTCGCAATGATTTTTTTTAACTGGAAACAAACATGCCAATCATTCTTTTTTGATTTTTTTGAATTGATAAAATCTAAATGGTATTTGCTGTTTTCGATTTCTATATTTTTTTTTGTTGGGTTATATTGGATTGGGTCATTTAATGAATTAAATCCCTTTACAATTATTGGATCCTTACATAGTCCCCGATACGCTAATTTTGCCACTTATGTAGTTGAATTTAATAGGGTTCCTGTCTTAGGTCAGAACTATGGACAATCCATGTTAGCTTCAATTCCTATGTTTTTGGGATTTAATAGTCCTTTACTAGCATTGAACTTCTGGTTGAGTATCACAATGATTAATTTTTCTTTATTGATTTATTCATTGTGTTTGTATTTGAATTGTAGCGCTAAATTTTCTACACTCGCTACTTTTTTAGTTCTTTTCGGAAATACAGCAATTTCATTTTTTCACATATTAAGTATAGATTCTGGTAGTCCATTTATCCTGAATGGATATACAGATTCAATAGCTTCAATTGGAACTTTTATCGTTGTATTGTTTTTTCTGAAAGATACCTTGGCCAATGACTCTAGTTTTAGGGATTCCATAAAAGAAATAGTATTAATTTTTTCTGTTTCTGTTTTTTGGAATATTGCTGCCCCACAGGATTCTATGTTTTTTGGATTCCTAATTGGTTTAGTACTGATTTTCTCTTTTAAAAATAATATAAAAGCAACATTTAAAATATTTATGTTGTTTTTAGTCTTTTCATGTGTCGGCATTTTTCAAGGAGGAATGTATACCCCTTCGAAATTTAAAGAAAGTATTGTTTTGCCTGGAATGATGGAGATTGGTAGCGGTGGTATAGCTATAAATCCTGGTGTTCCCTTCTTTGTAGGTATAGGTGGAGCTTGGGAATATGGGAATAAAAATGTGATAACACAGGTTTCAGATGTTAAGAAACAGATCACATCATCTCCTAAATTAAGTTTGGTGGTTTCGAAAATTTTAATTATAGAGCAATTAGTAACGAATAGTCTTAAAGTGGTATTTTGGCCTATGTTAGGGATTATTGGGTTGATTCTAATAATAAAAACAAATACTATAAAAAACGGAAATCTTTTCTCCAAGCAATTAGCATTGGATTATAACAAATTAATTTTTGTCGCATTCTTTGTTTTTTTTATTGGATTAATATTCAATTTGTTTTTCTCCATTTCTGGATATAAGTGGGAATTAAGTAGATTCCTTATTTTAGGTTATTTTTTAGGTATGATTTGTTTAGTGCTCTGTTTGAATTTTCTATTTGAAAGCCGTATTCTATCAAAATGGAGCCTGTACTTTTTGATGGTTTTAATAACAATTGGGCCGATTGTTAATTCATTTGCAGTTATATTTGTAAATATTTTTTATACAAATAACAGGATTAGTTTTTTAGAGAAAATAAATATCTTGATTAATACATCTGGAATGATCAAATAAATTATGGTTAATTTTGGGGTTTTCATCGGAAATATATTGAATCTAATATACAAAAGTTTGTTTTTTAGAATTTAATATTGCGAATTTTTTCGATTGAATTAGAATTTGCCATAGGTTTTAAGAAAAAAAAATAAAAAAATGTTAAAAAATTTACAAGACGTTTTTCTTCAGGACAGTTGGAGAGAAATTGCTCGAAAGAAAACAACCCAAATAATTATTCCCGGTGAGAATTATATTCCTGTAACAGGTAAAGTACTTGACGAAGAAGATTTATTATTAGGAATAGAGTCGGTTTTGGATGGCTGGTTGACAGCAGGACGATTCTCAAAACAATTTGAGAGTGAATTTGCGTCCTATTTTGGGGCTTGCAAAGCATTATTGGTAAACTCAGGATCGTCGGCGAATCTTGTAGCTTTTTATACATTAACTTCTCCTAAGCTTGGTCAAAGAGCAATTAAACCAGGGGATGAGGTAATTACTGTAGCAGCCGGTTTCCCTACAACTATCAATCCAATGATTCAGTTTGGAGCGGTTCCGGTGTTTGTTGATGTTGATATCTCTACACATAATATTAAAGCAGAAATGATTGAAGCAGCCGTTTCTCCGAAAACTAAAGCAATCATGATTGCTCATACATTAGGAAATCCATTTAATTTGGATGAGGTAATGCGTATTGCTAAAAAATATAATTTATGGGTAGTAGAAGATGACTGCGATTCATTGGGTGCTACTTATAATGGCCAAAAAACCGGAACATTCGGAGATATATCAACTTTTTCTTTTTATCCGGCCCACCATATTACTATGGGAGAAGGTGGGGCAGTTGTAATTAATAATCCTGAATTAGCCAAAATAGCAGAAAGCTACCGAGATTGGGGACGTGATTGTTATTGTGAACCTGGTAAAGATAATACTTGTGGATGTCGTTTCGGTCAACAGTTGGGTTCTTTGCCTTATGGTTACGATCATAAATACACTTATTCTCATATTGGCTTTAATCTTAAAGTAACCGATATGCAGGCAGCTTTAGGCGTTTCTCAGTTCAAAAAGTTGGATTCTTTTGTAGCCAAGCGTCGTGAAAACTACAAAGCTTTATATGAACGTATGAAGCAGTTCGAGGATATTTTCATTTTACCTGAAGCGACACCTAATTCAGATCCTTCCTGGTTCGGCTTCTTATTGACCCTTCGTGAAGGTGATGCTGCAGATCGCCATATGTTGGTACAACATTTAGAAAAAAATAAAATAGGTACTCGTTTGTTATTTGGTGGTAATTTATTGCGTCAACCAGCTTATGCAAATATTCAACATCGTGTGGTTGGCGATTTAACAAATACAGATATCATTATGAACCAATCGTTTTGGTTAGGTGTTTGGCCTGGACTGGATGAAGGACATTGTGACTACATGGTAGAAGTAATTAGAGAGTATCTAAATTCTTAAGATGATTACTCTTGCAAGAAAATCCTTGACTAAAGTTGGGATTGATCAAACTATTGCTTTTACAGTAATTTCTAAAATTATCCAAGCTGTTGGAGGCGTTGCTACCCTTGCGTTTGTTGCTCGCTTTTTAACTAAAGCAGAGCAAGGATATTATTATACTTTTGGTAGTATTTTAGCAATTCAAATTTTCTTTGAGCTTGGTTTATGTAATATCATTATCCAATTTGTAGCCCATGAAAATGCAACTATAACGTGGAGGGATGATGCAACGTTTGAAGGGTCAGTTGAATCAATTTCTCGTTTGTCATCATTATTAAGATTTACTGTAAAGTGGTTTGTTGTAATTTCTATTCTATTTATAATTGGGTTGTTAATAACTGGTTATGTCTTTTTTAAGAAATTTGGAAATGTTAATGATTTTGTTGAATGGCAAGGACCTTGGTTTTTATTAGCCGTAACAACTGCTTTAGCATTGTTTGCAGCACCTGTTATGGCATATTTGGAAGGATTAGGCAAAATGAAAGAAGTGGCAAAGGTGAGGGTTGTTCAACAAATAATTCAATTGCCTTTAATGCTTATCCTATTTTCCTTTGGTTTTAAACTTTATTCTGCGCCAATTGCTTATACAATTGCATTGAGCGTAATACCTATTTGGATTTTTTGTAGTAGGCAAAAACAAATTTTGAAGAATATATGGAACAAAATCGATTCTTTTAGAGTTGATTATAAAAAAGAAATATTTCCTTTCCAATGGAAAATAGCACTAAGTTGGATTAGTGGATTTTTTATATTTCAATTATTCAATCCTGTACTCTTTGCTACAGAAGGTGCAGTAGTGGCTGGACAAATGGGGATGACTATTACTGTTTTAAATTCTATTTTAATGTTAACATTAAGTTGGGTGAGTACTAAGACGCCAACTTTCTCGGTATTAATTGCAAGGAAAGAATACAAACAACTGGATAAATTATTTAACATAGCATTAATTCAGTCTACTATATTAAATGTTTTTGGATTATGTGTATTTTTCTTTCTGGTATTTGTTTTACGTTATTTTCAAATATCTATTAACGGAAAGCCATTTGGCGATAGATTCTTAGATTATAAGTCTATGCTATTTATGGCAATTCCTATTACATTAAATCACATTATTGCAGGTTGGGCAACCTATTTAAGATGCCACAAAAAAGAGCCCATGCTTGTACAAAGTATTATCATTGCAATTATGTGCTCTGCCTCAACTTTTGTTTTTGGCCATGCTTATGGTGTTAATGGTATTACTACGGGTTACTTGGCTATTTCTTTTATAAGTTTCAGCTGGACTTACTTTATTTACAAAAATAATAAACGCAACTGGCATTGTGAATAGACCAATCCTTTCTTTGTGCATTCCTACTTATAATCGTAGTGAAATATTAAACAATACATTAAAGTCCCTAATTAACAATCCTGAATTTGATAGCGATTTGATAGAGGTTTTGGTCTCAGACAATTGTTCAACAGATGATACAAAAGAAGTTGTAAAACGATATCCAAAAGTTAAATATTTTCGAAACGAAGAAAATGTAAAAGATGCCAATTTTGCTATTGCGTTAAATTATGCTAATGGGGAGTATGTAAGGTTGTTTAATGATACCTTATCTTTTAAACCTAATATGCTTCGTTTTATGATTTGCAAAATTCAAGAAAATCTCGATTCAAAAAGAAACGTGTATTTTTATGGTGAAACTTTTTTACATAAAAATACAATTGTTAAGGTTAATAGTTTAAGCGAATACATTAAAGAAGTTAGTTTTTACTCTACATGGATAGCGAACTTTGGTACCTGGAAAGATAATTTTTTAAATCTTAAAGATATAGATAAATATGTAGATAAGCAGCTCGTTCAAGTTGATTGGAATCTGCAACTATTCACAACTGATAGTTCAAGCAATATCTATTTTAATGATTTTTACGATATAGAATCTCCAAAGAAAAAAGGCGGATACAATGTTTTTAAGGTTTTTGTATCCAACTATCTTCTTATTCTCAAACAACACAAGCTTTCGGCATTAACTTATGAAAGAGAGAAATATCAGCTTTGCAAAAACTTTGTATATCCCTGGATTTTGAAATTATTTGTATTTGAGAGTAAAAAATATAGCTTTCAAACAGATGGAGCATTCAAAACACTTTTTAATAAATATTGGTATGAGCCTTATTTCTATATCATTTGTTTGAAATTTTTTATTCATAAAATTAGATCATGAGGAAATTGTTTGGTTTCATCATTAAACAGCTTGTACAACTTTTTTCAAGAATCTTTACATTTCAATTTTTCCAAAATTTGAATGTTCGAAAGAATAGCTATTATACAATATGGATTTCAAAACAGTTTAAAGATTTTGGTAATAATTCAGGGATTAATAAACCTATATATTTGACAGGTGGGAAATACATAACCATAGGAGATAACTTTCACTGTGATCATAGATTAAGATTGGACGCTATTGACGCATACAATAATCAGGTTTTTACTCCAAGTATTGTAATTGGGAATAATGTCACTATGCAAAAAGATTGTCATATAGGAGCAATTGATAAAATTGTGATTGGTAATAATGTATTAATGGGGAGTAAAATTTTTATTTCAGATCATTCTCATGGTGATACGTCGTTATCTTCTATTCTTTTGCCTCCTCTTGAGCGTCCTTTAATCAGTAAAGGGCCAATTTATATTGAGAATAATGTTTGGATAGGAGAAGGGGCAGTTATTTTATCTGGTGTTACAATTGGTGAAAATAGTATTATTGGCGCCAATACAGTAGTCACAAAATCGGTTCCTAAGAATTCTGTTGCAGCTGGTAATCCAGCCAAAATAATTAAAGAATTAATATAATGGATGTTTCTATAATAATTGTCAATTATAATACAATTTCTTTATTGATAGATGCTATTGATAGTGTTTTGGAAAAAACAAAGGATGTGGTATATGAGATAATCGTTGTTGACAATAATTCAAATGATAATTCACAATTTATAATAGGTCAAAAGTATAATACTCAGGTTAAATACATGGCATTGACCGAGAATATTGGATTCGGGAGAGCAAACAATAAAGGATTTGAAATTGCAAAAGGCAGAAATGTTTTTTTACTAAATCCCGATACTATTTTACAGAATAATGCCGTAAAAATTTTATCTGATTTTCTTGATGATAATTCTTTGACAGGAGTTGCTGGAGCAAATCTGTACAACGATGATGGCACTTATCAACCTTCTTTTTCTCAGATGTATCCTTCTCTTAAAGTTGAATTAAGCAACTTGTTTCATCTTATGTTTCTCCAAAATAAACAGTGCATAAATGAAACAGACGAAGCGATTCAGACCCAAAGTGTTGTTGGAGCTGCAATGATGATTAAAAAAGAAGTAATAGAAAAAGTAGGAGTCTTTAATCCTAAATTTTTTATATATGGAGAAGAAGAAGAATTGTGTAATAGAATTAGAAAAGTAGGTTTTTTGATTTTTAATGTACCTTCAGCAAAAATCACCCATTTGGATGGGAAAAGTTTTCAGTTTTCAGAAAATAGACAAAAAAGACGTTTGGATGGTATAAGGACGCTATATAGTGTCTCATATAATAGTTTCTATTGTACTATATTAAAAGTAGTTGAATACACAACAATCGTAAGCCGATTGATAATCTTTAAGATGCTCAAAAAAGATGAAAAGATTCAATATTGGTCATTTATGTACAAGAATCGAAAATGGTATAGTTAAATCTAGATTGCTTCAAAATCTATAATAAAGTTCGATATACTTTACATTATTAATAATTAACTAGAATTTATTAAGTTGAAAGACCTTCAGTCTCATTTAAAAAAATACGGGGGCTTATATTTTCTCATAATACTTCATCTCTGTGGCGGTATAATAGCCAATCTCGCTATTATTATTAGCTCATGTTATGCTTTTTTTTATTTCTGTTTTAAGAAGGAAATAGACTTGTATGTAGTTTTTTTACTGCTATATACGAACATTTGTATGGGGCAGAATGCTGAAGCCGAAAATGTACTCAGTATTAATGTAGGGATTTATGCATTGTTTAAAAATGTATTAATAATTGGGCCAATAGCGTTGTCAACTAAATTGGCTTTTGCACTTGCAACACCTGTAAGAGCAATATTGAATTTAGAAAAAACAAAACCTTACTGGTTACTGGCACTTTGGTATTTAGCTGTAATATTTTCAATAATAGGATTGTTTGTTTCATTTTTTTCCGGACTTGAAAATAAAGCAGGTCTTACGGTTGGCTTTAGGATTGCACTAACAATGGGGGTTGTTCTGATACCCACGCTAGTTTCATCAAAAGAAAAATTTTTAAAGCAATTTGATAAAATTTTCATATTGTCAGCTGTTTCATTGGGCCTTGGTTTAATGAACGCTCATTGGCTCTTTATATCCTTTGCTTTTTTACCCTATTTATGGTACAGATTTAAATCAATTCTATTAAAGGCCGTAATTATTTTATGCTTAGGGAGGATTTTTGTTGGATTAGAAACAACTATTACAATTGTAACAATGATTTTACTTAGCTTTATCTTTCTGTTTCTTGCTAAATTTAAGATTCTTAATCAAAAAAATTTAAAATATTTAGGTCCACTCTTTATACTTATTCCAATCTTGATAACAATTTATGTTATTCATATGCCTGTTGATAAAATGGGTTATGATTTTACAAGTATTATGGGGTATGTGAAATTTAAACTAATTGGAGACAGAAAGCCAATATGGGATGCCACAGTTCTTCAAATGAGTAACCAGAATTTTTTTATTGCTCCTTCGGGTAGTTCACTTGAAGTCTATTTCGATTATATAGATAAATGGACCGAATGGCCAGAGGGATCACATAATATTTTTTTGGAAATTGGCCGTCAGACAGGTGTTTTTTGTATGCTTTTTTTTACTTTTTTACTTTTTAGAACTTTATATTTTGCTTTTAAAAGTTTATCAAATAAGATAGAATGTTTTATAATTCTTTCTTTTACTTCTATCTACTTAGCATTTGGCCTTTCTGGACAACACATTGTATATGATGGAGTAGGGTTCATGTATTGGTTGTTAATTGCGCAATTAGCTAAATTTAATTCTAAAGTCAATGAAAATAGTACATATCTCAGCAGCTAATTCATCAGTAGGAGCAGGGATGGCCTGTGTTAAATTACATGAGGCATTATTGAACGAAAATGTGGAATCTAAGATATTGTTTTTAACTAGACAATCCGCAGGTTGCACAAATTCTTCATTTTATGAAAATACAAGTTTAAAGAAGTTAAAACGTAAATTACTAACTTTTGCTGATAGATTTCTTCTCAAATACTACACTAGAAGGAAACCTGAAATATTTTCACCGGGGTTGTTTGGAATAGATTTATCAACAAATACAGATGTTCAAAGTGCAGACATTATTCATCTTCATTGGATTAATCATGCGTTTATAGACATTAAAGATTTATTTAAATTAAATAAGCCAATTGTTTGGACAATGCATGACTGCTGGACTTTTACAGGAGGATGTCATTACTTTTTTTCTTGTGATCATTTTAAGAAAGATTGTGGTAAATGCCAGGTGCTAAATAGTGGAAAGCAAAATGATTTATCCAATTATATATTTAAAAGGAAAAAAAAGTATTATCCAAAATTAAATATTAAATTTTTAGCAATAAGTAATTGGATGAAGGAACAAGCTAAGCTTGGTACTCTTCTTAAAAATGAATCAGTCGATGTGATTCCAAGTGGTATAGATTGTAATGTCTATAACTCAACAACCAGTTTAGATTTGCGTGAAAAGCTTAATCTTAAAATTGACGACACAATTGTCTTAATGGGAGCTCAACATTTAAATTCTCCTTTTAAAGGAGTCCAGCTAAGTATAGACGCATTAAATCAATATCAAGATAAAAAATTAAAAATAATAACATTTGGTGGCGGAGAAATTGTTTTATCAAACCCCCTTCATCAAATTATAAATTTTGGATTTGTTTCAAATCCAAAAGAAATGGCCGATTTATATACGGTAGCAGATGTTTTTTTGTGTACATCGGTAGCAGAAGGTTTTGGAATGACCGTAGCCGAAGCACAATGCTGCGGTACGCCTGCAATTGCATTTGAGGAAACAGGCCCAAGCGATATTATCAATCATAAAGTTACAGGATATCTGGCAAAATTTAAAAACGTTGACGATGTTGTAAATGGATTGTCTTATTGTTTAAATACTAAATTTGATAGAATAAACATAGCCATAGATTCAGAAAAGAAATTTTCAATAAAGAATTGTGCTATTAAATATAAATTAATTTATAAAGAGATTTTAAGTGAGGAAAGGAAAAAATAATACCAATAGTTCAGTTTTTATTGGTAATTATCTAGATGAGAGTATACAAAATGAGCGTGGTTTACTAGCTCCTAATCCAGCTGGTTCCAATCGAATGTGGAGGATGTCTAAAGCCGTTCAGAGTCAAGGCTTTTTGTCCTATATAATTTCGCCTGCCTGCAGTGCAAGAATTAAGTTTAACTCTAAAATAGTTCACCCTGCCCGTATTGCCAGAAAAAATGGAATTATAGTTATTTATGCTCCTGCCCTTGCAATTCCTTATTTCAGTATTTTGTTTGAGTTCTTTTCAATGGCATGGATTTTTTTAGGATTGACTTTCTTAAGAAATATTAGGGTTGCAATGCTCTATTGCTATTATCCATCAACAATTATTGTGGGATTAATTGCTAAAATTCAAAGAATAAAAATAATTGAAGATTTAGAAGATATTGTAACGCCTAAATTGAGTGACTGGTTTAGTAAACCAATAATGTTCTCATTACAGCAGGCAATTGGTGGTTTTTTAATGAGAATATCTATATGGTTATCAGATTTAATTATCATTCCATCTTCAAAATTCTTGTTTAAAACAATAGAGAATAAAAATTATCTTGTTATAGATGGCTGCATTGATGTTTCAGGAGATACAAAGTTAAATTTTGAGGATGAAAAAATCACTGTTTTATTGGCAGGTATGTTAGATGAGGAACAAGGAATTGATTTGTATTTGCAAACATTAGATATTGTAAAAAACAACGAAAAATTTGCAAAAAGATTTAAATTCAATATATGTGGTCTTTCGTTAAATGAAGAATCCCTGAAAGCTTCTCTGGCAAGGTTCGTTAATTTAGATTTAACCTATTACGGATTTGTTAGTTCATCAGAATTCAATGCTATATTAAAAAAGACTCATGTCTGCTTAGTATTGCAAAATCCAACTGGTCGAAATGCACAGCAAAAAACACCTTCAAAAGGTTATGAGTATATGGCCTCAGGTAAAGCAGTAATTGTTACTCCTATTGGAGATTACATTAATTTACCTAACAATACTTGTTTTGTTTTGAGTGAATACTCTCCACAAAACATCATATCTATTCTATCTAAAATAAACCATGAAAGCATAATCGAAATTGGCGGCAATGCAAAACAATTTGCAAATGAAAATTGGGGTTTTGAAAATATAGGGAAGAAAATAATTAATCGATTATTCTAATGAAACAACTTATAGTAACTTGCCTGCCAAGTTTTTATAAGAATATAGCGTTCAAAAAAATATCTGAACATGGTATTCTTAAGGTATTTTTTACATTTGATTCAAAAATAAAACGAGAAGGGGATTTCTTTAATAATGGTTTAAATAATGAAGATATTATAGAAAAAACAAATGTATTTAATAATTTAAAAAAACTTTATTTAGAAAGTAAAAAAGCTGAGTATGTGACCTTAGGTGGCTGGGACGATTTGTATTTCTGGTTTTTACGTTTCATTGTACCAAAACGAAAACTGAGATTAATTGTTGAGTCAAGTATTTACGAATTTAATGATTCGGCACTTACACCATTGAAAAAAATTTTCGTTAAAGGTATTTCAGAATGTATTGTAAGTGGACAACCACATTATCGATTAATAAGGCATTTAGGTTTTAAAGGAAAAATAACAATATCAAAAGGTGTTGGAGTTCTCGATTTTAATTATGAGCCGAAAGAAAAGATTAGACCAGAGAAAGTCATGAACTTTCTTTATGTGGGTAGAGTATCTAAAGATAAAGGAGTTGAGTTATTATTTACTTTTTTCGAAAAAAATCCGGAACTCCATCTAAATATTGTTGGAAGTGTTGAGGATGAAAAATATTTGGATATTATTTCAACATTGCAAAATGTAACTTACCATGGTTATAAGAATAGAAATGAATTGAAAGATATATTCAGTTATAATGACGTTTTTATTTTAGCCTCAAGAGTCGAACCATGGGGGTTGGTAATCGAAGAAGCTTTGTATCATGGTTTACCTGTGGTGGTGTCTGATAAAGTAGGCTGTAATGAGGATTTAGTTAAGGGGTACGATACGGGACAAGTTTTTGCTATGGATGATTTAGTTGATTTAACCGAGAAAATAGAAAAAATTACAAATGTTGATCAATATATGTTGCAGTGCAAAAATATTAATTCAATTAATTTTAATGAAATCTCGAATAATTATGTTAACTGCTTTTTATGATTAGAAGATTAAAGATGTTTTTAGGTAGAATTTTACTAAAATTATTACCTCTACAAGCTTTTCCAAAACTAAATCGGTATTGTTTGCTTCTAATGGGACATAAAATTGGAAAAAAATCTTTGCTGTATAGTTCAGTTGAGGTTCTCGGATTGATAAAATTGGATGTTGGAAACGAGGTGTTTGTAGGGCATAGAACATTGTTTATGGGCGGGAGTTCTACTATTACAATTGGAAAGAATTGTGATATTTCATCAAATGTTAGTTTAATATGCGGATCACATGAAATTGGTGATGTTATGCGTAGAGCCGGTAAAGGAATAAGTAATGATATTACGATTGGGGCTGGTGTTTGGATAGGATATGGAAGTTTAATTTTGGGCGGAGTGACGATTGAAGACGGAGCAATTATCGCAGCAGGAAGTGTAGTGAATAAGTCTGTAGCCAAAAATACTATATATGGTGGGGTACCAGCTAAAGAAATTAAAAAATTGGAGATACATGAAATTAGATAATTTATTAATTGTAAATCCGTGGACGGGTAACATTGGACCCAATACTTTTTTGAAAAATTTCTATCGGAATTTAGATTATTCAAATATAAAATTAACGGTTATTTATCCGGAAAAGGATCTAATTTCGGAAGAGATGGAATCATTAGGGATAAATGTGATTTATAATAAGCATATTTCACTAAAACATATTAAAAATTTTTTTCTTAAAACCTTAATAAGATTCAGTAGCGAGTTTTATTTAATATTTTTTTACCTCAATATTTTTAGAAAACAAAAGTATTCAAAGTGTCTAATAAATACAGAATTATATTCTTATTCATTATTGGTGCCTTGGTTATTTTCAAATGTTTATGTAGTTGTACACTCACTTTCTTTTAAAAAGAATGGCTTTTTGAATAAAGTATTGCTTCTTTTTCAAAAAACTTTTGTTTTCAAATATTTAGCTGTTTCAAAAGCGGTTAAAGAATCTTTAAAGCTGCAGGGTATCAGAAAAAATATTGAAGTTGTATACAATGGTGTAAATCTACAGAAAGAAATTAATGCAGAATTGGAAAGAAAAGCGAATTATAAAATACTTTCTATCGCTCATCCTGTTCCTCATAAAGGAGCTCATCATTTGTTAGAGGTGCTTTCGATATTAAAAGATAAAGCTGAATTCAAATGGACCCTTTTAGGTTGGTATTCTGAGTCTTCTGATAAAGAGTATCAAGACTTTTTTATCAGCGAAATAAATCGATTAAATTTAAATAATGAAATTGAAGTGCTGGGAAATGTAAACAATATATCTGATTGGTATAGACAATCAGATTTATTAGTCCATCCTTCCGAAAGTGAATCTTTCGGTTTTGTTGTGGCTGAAGCTATGTCTTTTGGCGTGCCTGTTGTTGCTTTTAAGGTTGGTGCTCTTCATGAAATTATTGATGATAAAATAAACGGTTTTTTAATTCCAGCCTTCAAAACCACACTGATGGCTGAAATTATATATGAATTAATACACGATAAAGAGAATAATATCAAAATTAGGACAGCTGCTCAGAATAAAATCAAGGACAAGTTTGATAATGCAAAAAATATACAAAGAGTATTTAGAATTCTAGATCTAAATTAACCTGAGATATATTTTCCATAAGGCAGTTTATTTACGATATATATTATTAAGACTGAAAATGTTAAACATAATATAGTAGTTGCCGGGATTCCAATTAAAGGGTGAATAAAGAAACAAGTAATGCCGGCTTTTGTGAGAAATATTAAAATTAATACGTGTACTAAATAAATGCCATAACTAAATCTATTTATTAAATTTAAAAACTTTAAAATAAATTGATTCTTTACATATTTGTCCTTAACATAGAGATAAACACCAATAGCGCACATTAATACATTAAATGTTAAATATGAATAATATAACTCATCTTTTTCTCCCTTGAGAATAAATAAAAAATAGGTTCCTGCAATAGTTATTATAAGACCTGGGAAAAATAAAAATATTGCTATGGAATCCTTTTTTCTTGTACTCTCAAAATTTACTTTTCTTAAGTAATACCCTAATATAGTATAACCCAGAAAGCCATTGAAATACGAAAGATCTACTTTAGTCTCAAAAATGGATAGAATTGGATAAGTAAATAAAACTGTAATTAACCAAATAATTAAAAAATATAAAATCTCTTTATTAGTACTGCTGCGAATCCACTTGCTGATTATAGGAGTGAAAAGGTAAATACCCAATAGTGTATATACAAACCATAGATGATAGGAGCTGCCGTTTTTGAATTGATCAATTATAAACGTGAAAACTTGAAAATAATCTAAATGCTCTTTGTGCATTACTTTTAGCGTCAAGCTAAATAAAATATAAGGAATGCTCCAGAAAATAAATGGAATTACAACTCTAAAAAACCTCTTTTTTAGAAAAATGCTAATAGAGTATTCTTTATCAAAAAGTAAGGCTCCAGTTAACATGAAAAAAACAGGAACACTAAACCTAACTAAGCTTTCTATAATATTACCAATCCACCAATCTGTTAAAGACTCCATGCTTGTTAATAGTGGTGCCGTAACATGTAAAATAATTACAGCAATAGTAGTTAGAGCTCGTAAACTATCTGCCCATTGTAATTTAGTTTCTTTCATGTTAAATTTTTTGCGAAGATATGGAAGTTAAATAGTATTGTTTTAGTTATTTCCGATTGCGTTTTAATTAATGTGAATGGTATTATTTCATATTATTTAATAAAGAAAAATTTACAGAACTAATTTTTGGAAATTGTTAAAACTGTTTTTTTAGGACACTTCCCAGAAGTTGGGCCAATTAAAAGTAGAATTCTCCCCGCAGCGCAGCGAGGGGATTGGCCCAAAAGGAATTAACTTTGAATTGGTAAATAGGTAATATGAAAAAAAGATCAGATTTGCTGAAACGCAGATTGTAAAAGAAATCAAGTAACACGAAAATGACCCTACAGCCCTGGTGATATGTAGGGAAGTGGGCATTAGCAATGCCACATTTTATAAATGGAAACAACGATAAGGCGGACTAACTCAGTCTGACCCATGAAGCCTTAAAGGATGCGATCAGAAAAAAATGAAATATTTCCTTTAGATAGAAAATATTGGACAGATAATAGATAACAAAATTTTAAAGTTCAACTAAAGCTCCAAATGAGGAAGTTTATAATAATACTTTAATTTGGTTTAAGATAGAATATAGGTTTTATTAAGTTTAATAAATAAATTTCAAGAATTTAATAGTGAAAATTTCCATAATAACAGTTGTTTTTAACAACGAAGCTACAATAAGGCAGGCTATAGAATCAGTACTTAATCAAACTTATTTAAATATAGAATATATAATTATAGATGGTAAATCTACAGATAAAACCGTGTCAATAATTGAAGAATATAAAGATCAGTTAAATTGTTTTATTTCTGAACAAGATAAAGGCCTTTATGATGCCATGAATAAAGGTATATCTTTGGCTACAGGTGATTTAATAGGTATTCTTAATTCTGATGATACTTTTAATTCAAATACTATTATAGAGCAAATAGCTAATTTTCATAAGCAAAATAATGTTGACGCCACTATTGGCAATGTTATTCAGCATAAAGAAAATGGTAAAATAGTGCGACTATATTCTTCCAAATATTGGAATCCGGATAAACTAAAAATTGGATTTATGCCACCTCATCCTTCCATTTTTTTTAGAAAAGAACTTTTTAATAAATTTGGCAATTATGATCTTTTTTTTAAAATCGGTGCCGATTATGAGTTAATTGCTCGTTTTTTTCTTAAAAATAATATTACTTGGAAATACTCAGGAATAACAACAACTACTATGTTGGTTGGTGGGGTAAGTAGCTCGGGATCTTCATCATATAAATTAATTACAAAAGAAATTCAAAAGGCATTAAGTATGAATGGGATTGTATTTTCTCCATTGAAGATTAAATTGCGTTTTTTTTGGAAAATTATTGGTTTTTTGAAGAAATGGGAAAAGTAAAACAGACTTTAATTACTGGTGCGACAGGGTTTGTTGGTAAAAGCTTGCAAAGCTATTTGTCTCCAACTTTTGAAATGGAATTATTAAGTGTCCGCTATTTGCCTAATCCGCGATTTGAGATAAAAAGTGATGCGATAATTCATTTAGCGGGGAAAGCTCACGATTTAAAAAAAGTATCAAATCCTCGGGAATATTACGAATCCAATTTTGAGCTGACCCGACAAATGTTTGATGCCTTTTTAACATCTAAAGCCTCTGTTTTTATTTTTATGAGTACTGTAAAAGCTGTGGCAGATGAAGTCAAAGGGGTTTTAACTGAACAAACCAATCCTAATCCTAAAACACATTATGGTATCGCTAAATATCAGGCTGAACAGTATATTCTATCAAAAGAATTACCATCGGAGAAACGAGTTTATATTTTGAGGCCATGTATTATACATGGACCCGGAAATAAGGGAAATCTTAATTTGTTATATCAACTGGTAGAAAAAGGATTTCCATGGCCGTTGGGAGCCTTTGAAAACAAACGTTCGTTTTTGAGTATTGAAAATCTGTGTTTTGTTATAAAGGAATTACTGGAAAATGAAAATATTCCATCTGGTGTGTACCAACTTGCAGATGATGAATCATTATCTACAAACGAATTAATTCAATTATTAAGCAATACTTTGGAACGAAAATGTAGTATTTGGCCAATTTCTGTTTCTTGGATTAAAAGAATGGCCAAAATTGGAGACCATTTGTGTTTACCATTAAATTCAGAGCGACTGCAAAAGCTGACAGAGAATTATATAGTGAGTAATGATAAAATTGTAAAGGCAATCGGTAAATCATTGCCTATTTCCTCAGAAGAGGGGTTGAGGAGAACGTTTATTTCGTTTAGAAAAAAAAAACTATATAAATGAAAAGGTCCCTTATAAGAGGGTTTATAGAACAAAATGGTTATCATTGCATCTTTTGCTGAGTTCTTCAAACAGTGCTAAACAATTAAATAAGAGGACGCCGCTACATTTTTCTTACTAGTTAGCTGTATTAATTTCTAAAACAGGAGAAATGAGTGGGTCTAAAGTGCCAATTATTTAAACTAAAAAATCACAGTAAAATGTTAGGTTGAATTGAAGGCCTGAATTAAGTATTTCAAAACAACATAAAAACAAAAACTTCAATTAAACAATTGACGAAAGTTGAGGCGACTAAGACATATGAAAAGCATTTTAAGAATTGATGAATTTATCAAGCAATTTATCACAGAAAGAGACAATAGTTTATTTAAAGAGGATTTAAGTAGTTTTCATACTGAACTGGAAAAGAAAATCACAGACAAAAATGTATTAGTAATAGGAGGTGCAGGAACGATCGGCTCCTCATATATTAAAGCATTGCTGCGATTTAAAGTAAAGAAGCTTGTTGTAGTAGATATAAACGAAAATGGCTTAACGGAGTTGGTAAGGGATTTACGTAGTTCTGATGATTTATTCGTTCCAGTTGATATTAAAACCTATCCAATTAACTTTAGTGATTCTGTTTTTGAAAAGATATTCAAAAAAGAAGGTCCATTTCATATCGTTGCAAATTTTGCGGCTCATAAACATGTTAGAAGTGAAAAGGATCAGTTCTCAATTGAGGCAATGATCGAGAATAACGTGATCAAGGCGAAGAAGTTGTTGGATCTACTGTTAGATTCACCACCTGAACATTTCTTTTGTGTCTCTACCGATAAGGCGGCTAATCCTGTAAATGTTATGGGCGCTTCGAAAAAGTTAATGGAAGATGTAATTTTGGCTTATTCAGCTAAGATGCCAATTACTACAGCGCGCTTTGCTAATGTGGCGTTTTCTAATGGGAGTCTCCCTTTTGGGTTCATTGAGAGATTGATGAAGAAGCAACCACTTTCGAGTCCTTCAAACATTCGAAGATATTTTGTTTCCCCTCAAGAATCAGGTGAGTTGTGCTTATTGGCTTGTATCCTGGGAAAATCGGGTGAAATATTTTTTCCTAAACTTAATGAAAAGGATATGAAGACTTTTTCTGAAATCGCTGTAAAACTATTGGAAACATTAGGATATCAAGCTGATTTTTGTTCTACAGAAGATGAAGCACGTAAAAAAGCGTTGGTTTTAGATAGCCAATCAACTCATTATCCTGTTTATTTCTTCGAGTCCGATACTTCAGGAGAAAAGCCATATGAAGAGTTTTATACTGAAAATGAGATGAAAGATATGAATACTTTTGCACAGCTCGGGGTAATCAAAGATGCTCAAAGAAAGGAAATTTCAGAAATTGAAGAAACGTTTAGCGTGTTAATGCAACTTTTTGAAAATGATGAAATAACCAAGGCTGATATCGTAGAAGCTTTAAAAATATATTTGCCAAATTTTGAACACATTGAAAAAGGAAAAAGTCTAGACCAACGCATGTAATTTTATGTATAATTTGATTAAAAGGTTATTCGATATATTGATATCAACCATTGCTTTATTGATACTTTTGCCTTTATTTATTCCAATTGTTATTCTGTTAAAATTAAGTGGAGAAGGTTATGTGTTTTATTTTCAGAGAAGAATAGGCTTTAGAAATAATTATTTTGATATCTGGAAATTTGCGACCATGCTTAAAGATAGCCCTAATTTGGGGACAGGCTCCATTACTTTAAGAAACGATCCTCGTGTAACGCCTATGGGAGGATTTCTTCGCAAAACCAAAATAAATGAATTGCCACAAATAATTAATGTTCTTAAAGGGGATATGAGTATAGTAGGCCCACGGCCGCTGGTTGATAAAACTTTTAGTGCTTATCCGGAAAGTGTTAGAGCAGTGGTTTATAATTCGAAACCAGGTATAACAGGTATAGGTTCAATTATCTTTCGCGATGAAGAATTCTTGATATCTAATTCTAAGTTGCCACCACACGAATATTATGAAAAAATTATTGCCCCATATAAAGGAGATTTGGAAATGTGGTATCAAAAGAACCAATCTTTATTGACGGATTTTAAACTAATATTTCTTACTGCATGGGTAATAGTGTTTCCCAATAGTGATCTTCCTTATAGATTTCTTGAGGATTTGCCAATCAGGGATTTTTAAAAAATATAGTATTAACACAATTAGAGCATAAATATTTTAATGAAAAAAGCACTACTTACAGGTGTCACAGGCCAAGACGGAGCATATTTAGCAGAATTTTTATTAAAAAAAGGATATGAAGTACACGGTATAAAGCGCCGTTCTTCATTATTTAATACTGATCGTATTGATCATTTATACCAGGATCCTCACGATGAAAATGTACGTTTTAAATTGCATTATGGAGATTTAAGTGATTCAACGAATCTAATTCGCATCATTCAGGAAGTGCAGCCTGATGAAATATACAATTTGGGGGCTATGAGTCATGTTAAGGTGAGCTTTGATACACCTGAATATACGGCTAATGCAGATGGAATTGGTACTCTTCGTATTTTAGAAGCCATTCGGATTTTAGGTTTGGAGAAAAAAACAAAAATCTATCAGGCTTCAACTTCTGAGCTGTATGGTTTGGTACAAGCAGTTCCACAATCAGAAACGACTCCCTTCTACCCGCGTTCTCCTTATGCAGTAGCAAAAATGTATGCATATTGGATTACGGTGAATTACCGCGAGGCTTATAATATGTTTGCTTGCAACGGCATTTTGTTCAACCATGAAAGTCCTTTACGTGGCGAAACCTTTGTTACCCGTAAAATAACGCGTGGTACTGCAAAAATTGCTTTAGGCTTACAGGATAAATTATACTTAGGTAACCTGGATGCGAAGCGAGATTGGGGACATGCGAAGGATTATGTTGAAGCCATGTGGTTAATCTTGCAACAAGACCAACCGGAAGATTATGTCATTGCTACTGGTGTAACCACTACTGTGCGCGATTTCGTGCGTATGTCTTTTGCTGAGGTTGGAGTCGAAATTGAATTCAAAGGAGAAGGTGTGGATGAAAAGGCTTATGTGGTTTCATGTTCAAATCTTGATTTTATTCTTGAAGAGGGAGCTGAAGTAGTTGCTGTTGATCCACGCTATTTCCGGCCAACTGAAGTGGATTTATTAATTGGTGATCCAACCAAATCCAAAACAAAATTGGGTTGGGAACCCAAATACGACCTTCCTGCCTTGGTTAAAGAAATGATGGCTGCTGATGTTACACATTTCCGCAAGGAAAAAATGCTGGCCGATGCTGGGTATGCGGTTAAAAATCAATATGAATAATATTGTAAACTCTATGCAACTCTGCGGTAATATAATTTAACCACGGAGCTACACAGAGTAGAATAGAGTTTTAGTTTTAAATAAATCTAATTAAGCGGACCTAAAAGCCGCTTTTCTTATGTTAAAAATGGAAAAAGACGCTAAAATATACATTGCCGGTCATCGCGGGATGGTTGGATCAGCGATCATGGGAAAGCTTCAGGCAGAAGGGTTTACTAATATTATTTGCCGTTCTTCAAAAGAATTAAACCTAACAGATCAGGCTACTGTAGCCCAATTTTTTGCCGAGGGAAAGCCCGAATATGTATTTCTAGCAGCGGCTAAAGTAGGAGGTATACTTGCAAATAATACCTATAGGGGACAGTTTATTTACGAGAATCTGATGATTCAGAATAATGTGATTCATCAATCTTATTTACATGGGGTGAAGAAACTTATGTTTTTAGGGTCCTCTTGTGTTTATCCTAAGCTGGCGCCTCAGCCATTGAAAGAAGATTATTTGTTAACTGGGGAATTAGAACCTACTAACGAGCCTTATGCAATCGCCAAAATTGCTGGTATTAAAATGTGTGATGCTTACAGGGATCAATATGGTTGTAATTTTATTTCGGTAATGCCTACCAACTTGTATGGACCTAATGATAATTACGATTTAAATAATTCGCATGTTTTACCGGCCTTATTGCGAAAGTTAATAACGGCAAAAGAAAACAATGAATCAGCTGTTACCATTTGGGGGACAGGCTGTCCTAAACGTGAGTTTTTGCATGCTCAGGATATGGCTGATGCTTGTGTGTTTTTAATGAAAACTTACAATGAACCGGGATTGGTTAACATTGGCGTAGGAGAAGATATTTCGATTCTCGAATTAGCCAAACTGATAAAGAAAATTGTTGGATTTAAAGGGGAAATTTTAACCGATACTTCAAAACCAGACGGAACACCGCGTAAACTAATGAATGTTGATAAGCTGACAAGTTTAGGATGGAAAGCCAGTATATCTTTGGAAGAAGGTATAAAGAAAGTTTATGAAGAAATTAAAGATACTTTTATAAATGATTATACCGATAGTGTATCAAAATAAACTAGAACATAATGAATCAAAGTAATTATATCCTCATAATGGCCGGGGGTGTGGGGTCTCGTTTTTGGCCGAAAAGTCGGATAGAATATCCTAAACAGTTTATCGATATTTTAGGTGTTGGTAAATCATTTTTGCAGTTAACTGTGGAGCGGTTCAAAAATGTAGCGCCTCAGGAAAATATATTTATTGTTACCAATGAACAATACAGAGAATTGGTGAAAGAGCAATTGCCGCATTTTGCCGCAGAACAGATTATTTGTGAGCCGTCTCGTAATAATACGGCTCCTTGTGTTGCTTATGCTTCGTTTAAGTTGTTTGCTAAAAATCCGAATGCCAATGTAGTTGTGGCTCCTTCCGACCATTTTATCTTAAAGGAAGAAGTATTTGTTGAGAAGATTCTTTCTGCTTTGGAATTCACAGCTACCAATGATTCATTACTTACTTTAGGGATAACCCCGACCCGTCCCGATACCGGATATGGTTATATCAATTACATGAAGACTGATGCAGGTGCCATTAAAAAGGTAATCCGTTTTACTGAAAAGCCTAAACTGGAAAAGGCTCAGGAATTTTTAATTTCAGGAGATTATGTGTGGAATGCAGGCATTTTCATTTGGAATGTTAAATCGGCCCTGAAAGCATTTCAGCAAAATTCTCCCGAGATTTATGAGTTATTCAAGGCTGGAATGGTTCATTATAATACATCTTCGGAAAAGGCATTTGTTGATGAGTTTTATCCGCAGTCGGCTAATATCTCCATTGATTATGCAATTATGGAGAAGGCGGACAATGTATTTACGCTCCCTGCTGATTTCGGTTGGTCTGATTTGGGGACATGGGCTTCATTATATGAAGTGGCTGAAAAAGATGAAAACCAAAACGTAAGTAACTCAGATCAGATTCTCAGCTTTGAAGCGGAAGGCAACATTATGCATCTGCCTGAAGGGAAGAAGGCGGTCGTTAAAGGCTTGAATAACTTTATTATTGTAGATGATAAGGATGTGTTGTTGATTTACCCCAAGGAATTAGAACAGGAGATTAAGCAAGTTTCTGAACAAGTAGCTTTACTATAGTACTGAAAATAATACGTTGAGATCAAAGTGGAAAAAATGAACATCCATGAGATTAAAATTCAAGATGGTTTTTCATTTTTTAAGGCATGGAATCTTAAAATTAACATTGTAAATAAAATTAATGATAAGTTAATGTATCCATTCACAATCGGCCTTGCAAAATACTAAAATGTTGTATCTTTGGCCTTTGATTTGGATTAGTGCCTATCGTTTTTATACTATTTTATGATTTTACATTTACTCATCTTCCTTTCAGCCCTCTTGGTGGTTAGTTTCTCTATTCCATCAATTATATACGTGGCGTTTAGGAAACGTTTATTTGATGTACCTACCGAAGATCGTAAAATTCATAAAAAGATTATTCCTAATTTGGGTGGTGTTGCCATTTTTACAGGCTTCTTATTTTCTACTTCTCTGTTTGTTAAAAGTACAGTATTGCCAGAGGCAGGTATCATTTTAGCATCTGGAATAATCCTGTTCGTTGTAGGCTTGAAAGATGACTTGGTAGGAATGAGTCCTGTGAGGAAATTAATAGCGCAAATTGTTGCCGCGTTGATAATAGCTGTCTTAGCCGATATTCGCATTAAAAGCATGTATGGCTTATTCGGATTGACTGAAATAGTTTATCCGGCAAGTGTAGCTTTAACAGTTTTTGTTATTGTTGCCGTTGTAAATGCCTTTAATCTGGTTGATGGAATTGACGGATTGGCTGGTGGCCTTGGTGTCGTTGTATCATTGACTTATTCCTTGTTATTCTATATGATGGGTGAACCGGGTTGGTCTTATATGGCTATCGCTATGGCCGGTTCCTTAATTGGATTTCTGATTTATAATGTATCTCCTGCTAAAATATTTATGGGCGACACGGGTTCTCTATTAGTCGGAATGATATGTGCTGTGCTTAGTATTCAGTTTGTTGATTCAAGTAATACGCATACAATTACCGCTTTGGGACTGGGTGTTCATCCATCACCAGCTTTGGTTATGGCAATTCTGATTATTCCATTATTTGATACAACGCGTGTTTTTACTTTGCGCATTTTAAATAGTGAGTCTCCTTTTAAAGCTGATAGAAATCACCTGCATCACCGCTTGATCGACTTGAATTTATCGCATACCATGGGTGCTTTGATTTTGGTGGGTGTTAACGTGCTGTTTATTGGACTAGCCTTGACCTTTCAATATATTGGTACTATACAATTGCTGATGACGCTTGCGGTTTTTGCAATTCTTTGTAACTCAGCTCTCACTATTTTGCTTAGTCAGCGCAAGAAAAAAGGAATTCAATTAGAGGTGAAACGAACAAGCAAAACAATTGAACCAACGTTAAAAGAAGAAAAAGATAAGTTTGTGGAGTCGATCCTTGAGCGTATTGCAAAAAACTAAAAATTTCGCTCCCCTATATTTTTCATTTATCTAATTGCATGAGATATTCATACAAGAGTATTCTTCTTTGTGTCTTTACACTTATTTCAATTCAATTTTCTAAAGCCCAAACAGTTGGTCGTCTTGGGACGTATTTAACTCCTCAAGAAGCAAAGCTACTCTATGCTGATACTGTAACCAGGCACACCTCTTTTCGTCCTTATGTTTTAAACGATAAGGATTCAGTGTTTCTTAAGCAAGACTCAGTTAAACACAAGACCTGGTTTGGAAGAAAGCTGTTTGATGAGCATTTATTGCAGTTGCAAAAGCCGGATTTTGACCTGTACTTAGATTTCTTGCCAGATTTTCTGGTTGGCAAGGATTTTAATAACGAAAGGACAACCTGGTTGAATACCCGAGGCTTTTTGGTTGGTGGAAGAATTGGGAAAGAATTTTCATTCTATACTTCTTTTTATGAAAATCAAGGCGTGTTTCCGGTTTATGTTGAAAAGCAGGCTAGAAATCTTGGTGTAATACCTGGTCAGGGTGAGTTTAAAAATTATGGAGATAATGGATTTGACTACTCTTATTCGCAAGGCCGCATTTCCTATACTCCTTCTAAGTTTCTAAATGTAGATTTTGGATATGATAAGAACTTCATTGGAGATGGCTATCGTTCCTTGTTATTGTCCGACGCTACAGCTCCATATCCTTATTTGAAGCTAACAGGAACTGTTTGGAATCTTCGATATATGATCATGTGGTCACAAATGATTGATCGGGAATCGCCTAAGTTAGATTATCAAAATGGTTATCGTAAGAAATGGGGCGTGTTTCATTATTTAGATTGGAATATTTCGCCGAAGGTTTCAGTTGGGTTATTTGAAAATATTATCTGGATGGACGCTGACTCTCTGGGTAAACGTGGATTTGATTGGAGCTACCTTAATCCTCTGTTGTTTTTCCGTCCCGTAGAGTTTGCCAATGGCTCTCCCGATAAGGCTTTAGTTGGATTAACGGCCAAGTATAAAATGTTGCCTAAATTTACGTGGTACGGGCAGTTCGCCTTGAATGAATTTACCGCTGAAGAATTCTTTGGAGGAAATGGTTACTGGGCCAATAAATGGGGGACGCAAATAGGGTTCCGTTCGTTTGATCTGTTCAAGATTCCTAATCTTCATTTTCAGGGAGAAATGAACATTGTTCGTCCATATACCTATACGGCTCGTATCCCAATTGTTGAAGGTGTTGTGAATCCTAATAATGGAAAACCAACCAATAACTATGTACATTTTTCCCAGCCACTGGCTCACCCATGGGGGGCTAACTTTGAAGAGTTTTTAGGAATTGTTAACTACACCTGGAAACGATTTGATTTTCGGGGGCAGTTCTCTTATGGTTATTATGGATTGGACCCTGAAGGTCTTAATTATGGGAAAGATGTTTTAAAACCTTACGATACGCGTGTGAGTGATTACGAAAATAAAATTGGACAAGGAATTACAACTAATTTGTATTATGGAGATGTAAAAGTTGCTTATGTTCTAAATTCAAAGTATAATTTACGGATAGAAACAGGATTGACCTACCGTAATGAGCAAAATGATGTAGCCCCCAATAAGAGTACTATCATTAGTATTGGTCTAAGAAGCTCCTTCCGTAACTTGTATTACGACTTTTAAAATTAAGCAGATAAAAAGAAATCGTCCGAACTCTAGAGTTTCGGACGATTTCTTTTTAGTGCGTCAGGCATGTTTAATAGCTCTAGGGTGCAAGTCCCGAACACGCTTTGTAGTGGGAAGTGTTAGCCGACGGCAAGGGTGTCCTTCGCGAGAAGGAATCTGAAGGCCGTATGTTTGTAAAGGAATAAGTTCCAGGAAGTTATGTAAATTTAAGAAAGAACCCCTAAAATTTTATAACACTGGAACTTATGCAACCACAAGTTAATCAATTAGATTTTAGCGGTCAAAACATTTATGTTGGTTTTGACGTGCACTTAAAAAGCTGGCAGGTTACCGTTATGACTGAACTGCTCACCCATAAAACCTTTTCGCAGCCACCTAAACCCGAAGTATTACACCAGTATCTCCGGCAGAATTTCCCCGGCGGCACCTATCATTCCGCCTACGAAGCAGGCTTCTGCGGCTACTGGATCCATAACCGCTTGGAGGCTCTGGGCATTCACTCCATCGTGGTCAATCCTGCCGATATTCCCACCACCGATAAAGAAAAAGTGCAAAAAGAGGATTCCAGGGATAGCCGTAAAATCGCACACTCATTAAGAAGTGGCGCCTTAATCCCGATTTATGTTCCTTCCAGTAAAACCCTAGAGGACCGTTGTTTAGTTCGCACCCGGTCCATACTGACCAAGGACCTTGCCCGGTATAAAAACCGGGTAAAATCGTTCCTGTACTTTCATGGCATTGAACTACCTGCGCCCTTCACCAAAAAACAGTCCCACTGGTCGAAACCTTTTGTTGATTGGCTGGAAAGCATCGCTATGGCTGAGCAGAGTAGTAAAACGGCCCTGCAGGCCATGATTTTAGAAGCGAAACATTTGAGAGCCTCTGTATTGCAACTCACCCGGCATTTACTAGAGCTATCAAAAACAGGTACTTACCAGGAAGCCATCGCTTTACTGCGAAGTATCCCTGGCATCGGATTATTAACGGCCATGACCTTATTAACCGAGCTGGAGACGATTAACCGGTTTAAAAACACGGATCAACTCTGCAGTTTTATAGGACTCATCCCCTCGACGCATTCAAGTGGGGAAAAAGAACTAGCCGGTACTATCACCCGACGGGGGCATAGCGTGCTGCGCAGCGCCCTGATTGAAAGTGCATGGGTAGCCGCACGCCTGGATCCGGCACTGACTAAAAGTTTTCATGAGTATTGCCGGCGAATGGAACCGAATAAGGCCATCGTAAGAATAGCCCGGAAATTACTCAACAGAATCAGGTATGTATTAATAAACAAACAAGAATATGAGTGTGCAGTGGTTAAATAAAACTAAAACGCCATATAAAAACATCCTTTTAATCTGAGACTGATAACACGCTTCCTTCTATGTTGTAAAGCAAGAGATCTGGAAGTTTTTTTAATGATTACCTTTGTGATATAAATCCGAAGAGGAAGTGGGCGCTGCTGGAGAGCAACTCACCAGCAATGGGATTTATGACGGTGAATATAGCTTTGAAGCCCCACAATGACAGGGGCTTTTTTGCTGTATTCATTGTCCTAAATGGCTAAAGAAAACTCTCTTGCCCTGAATCTTCAGACACACCTGTCTTTTCAATGAACTAAAAGCCTATAAAAACATCCTTCTATTAGCAGAACCGGTAAATCGGGCTGCAATGCCGTGTTTAATTTTTTATAGATAGTGAGCTGTAGCCTTCAGATAGCAGATACAGAATGACCAGCACTGCAGGAAGCGTGTTATCAGTCTCAGATTAAAAGGATGTTTTTATATGGCGTTTTAGTTTTATTTAACCACTGCACACTCATATTCTTGTTTGTTTATTAATACATACCTGATTCTGTTGAGTAATTTCCGGGCTATTCTTACGATGGCCTTATTCGGTTCCATTCGCCGGCAATACTCATGAAAACTTTTAGTCAGTGCCGGATCCAGGCGTGCGGCTACCCATGCACTTTCAATCAGGGCGCTGCGCAGCACGCTATGCCCCCGTCGGGTGATAGTACCGGCTAGTTCTTTTTCCCCACTTGAATGCGTCGAGGGGATGAGTCCTATAAAACTGCAGAGTTGATCCGTGTTTTTAAACCGGTTAATCGTCTCCAGCTCGGTTAATAAGGTCATGGCCGTTAATAATCCGATGCCAGGGATACTTCGCAGTAAAGCGATGGCTTCCTGGTAAGTACCTGTTTTTGATAGCTCTAGTAAATGCCGGGTGAGTTGCAATACAGAGGCTCTCAAATGTTTCGCTTCTAAAATCATGGCCTGCAGGGCCGTTTTACTACTCTGCTCAGCCATAGCGATGCTTTCCAGCCAATCAACAAAAGGTTTCGACCAGTGGGACTGTTTTTTGGTGAAGGGCGCAGGTAGTTCAATGCCATGAAAGTACAGGAACGATTTTACCCGGTTTTTATACCGGGCAAGGTCCTTGGTCAGTATGGACCGGGTGCGAACTAAACAACGGTCCTCTAGGGTTTTACTGGAAGGAACATAAATCGGGATTAAGGCGCCACTTCTTAATGAGTGTGCGATTTTACGGCTATCCCTGGAATCCTCTTTTTGCACTTTTTCTTTATCGGTGGTGGGAATATCGGCAGGATTGACCACGATGGAGTGAATGCCCAGAGCCTCCAAGCGGTTATGGATCCAGTAGCCGCAGAAGCCTGCTTCGTAGGCGGAATGATAGGTGCCGCCGGGGAAATTCTGCCGGAGATACTGGTGTAATACTTCGGGTTTAGGTGGCTGCGAAAAGGTTTTATGGGTGAGCAGTTCAGTCATAACGGTAACCTGCCAGCTTTTTAAGTGCACGTCAAAACCAACATAAATGTTTTGACCGCTAAAATCTAATTGATTAACTTGTGGTTGCATAAGTTCCAGTGTTATAAAATTTTAGGGGTTCTTTCTTAAATTTACATAACTTCCTGGAACTTATTCCTTTACAAACATACGGCCTGCAGTGCTGGTCATTCTGTATCTGCTATCTGAAGGCTACAGCTCACTATCTATAAAAAATTAAACACGGCATTGCAGCCCGATTTACCGGTTCTGCTAATAGAAGGATGTTTTTATAGGCTTTTAGTTCATTGAAAAGACAGGTGTGTCTGAAGATTCAGGGCAAGAGAGTTTTCTTTAGCCATTTAGGACAATGAATACAGCAAAAAAGCCCCTGTCATTGTGGGGCTTCAAAGCTATATTCACCGTCATAAATCCTATTGCTGGTGAGTTGCTCTCCAGCAGCGCCCACTTCCTCTTCGGATTTATATCACAAAGGTAATCATTAAAAAAACTTCCAGATCTCTTGCTTTACAACATAGAAGGAAGCCCAAGGCAAACTCTCGAGCCTACGAACAGAAACTGTATAAGAGGCAGCCATGGCAGGATAAGATTGCTAAAGAAATCAAAGTCCCACACTACACAGATGCCATGAATGTATATGCAGAGGCTACATGAGAGGAAAGCGATTAGACTTACCCTGAGAGATCTGATAACAATCTGGCAGCGGGAGAAGCGCAACCCAAAGCGGAAACAGCTTGCAGGGATGCAAGAACTGGTGTTATCAGAAGTCAGCAGAAGCCATAGTATTCCAAGTAATGTTGGGAAAAGGGCTGAATGTTAAAATTGGCAAGGAAACAGCTAAATCATTTGAAGCGGAAAAAAAAAAGCCGAAACACGTAAGAGAACTGTCTGCATGAGGAAAGGTCGGAAACCGAAAGTAGACTGCAGAAGGAGCTTAGCAGAAAATGAAAGAAACTGACGGAATTGCCCGAATGCGCTATCGGTTAAAGTAATGCTAGAGAGAATATTCGACAGAAGGAACCTTGAAAGAGCCCTTGTTGCCGTAGAACGCAACCAAGGGGCAGCGGGTATTGACCATCTGCAGAGCGATGAACTTCGCCCCTATGTAAATGCCCACTATCAAGCCCTACTGAAAAGTATACTCCAAGGCACTTATGAGCCACAACCCGTGCGGAAAGTAGAAATACTCAAACCACAGGGCGGCAAAAGGATGCTAGGAATTCCTTGTGTAGTGGACAGGATGCTGCAACAAGCGGTCTCCCAATGGCTAATTCCGCAGTACGAACAGGAATTTAACGAAAACAGCTTTGGTTTCAGGCCGGGTAAGAATGCCCATAAGGCAGTAATGACTGCCCAAAAGTACCTTAACACAGGCCGGGAATGGATAATAGAGCTGGATTTGGAGAAATTCTTCGACAAGGTAAACCACCAGCAACTACTGGGTTTACTAAGTAAGAAGATTGCAGACAAACGCACCCTAAAACTAGTCAGCCTTTACCTGAAAAGCGGCATAATGGAAGGCGGAGTGCTAAGCCCTCGCAGCGAAGGTACCCCTCAAGGTAGCCCGTTAAGCCCATTGCTTTCCAACATCATTTTAAATGAGCTGGACAAGGAGTTGGTAAAGCGGGGACATAAATTTGTGCGTTATGCCGATGATTGCAGTATCTATGTACAAAGTAAGAAAGCAGCCCAAAGAGTAGCTGCCGGAATCATAGAATACATAGAAAAGGAGCTACTACTAAAGGTAAACAGGGTAAAGACGAAAATCAGCCGACCCTCCAACAGCTACCTGCTTGGCTTCAGCTTTTATAAAACAAAGAAAGGCTGGCAGATTAGAATAGGAGAACAGCCCTTCCAAAGGGTGAAAGCGAAATGTAAAAGGATAACCCAATCAAGTAACCCCAGCCCAGAAGCAAACAAGCTTAAAAAGCTCGATGAAATCATCAGAGGCTGGGTAAACTACTTTAAAATCGCCAATGCGAGAAGTAAAATGGAGAAACTTGATGAATGGTTAAGAACCCGATTGCGAATCAACACCTGGAGGAGATGGAAACGGATACGAACCAAAGTCTCCAACCTAATAAAACTCGAAGTAGGAAAATCATTGGCCTATCAGTGGGGCAACACAAGTAAAGGTGCAGCCAGAGTTGCACACAGCCCCATTTTACTTAGAACGCTGAATGTCAGCTACTGGAAAAAGAAAGGCTATTGGGGTTTTCAGCATTATTATTGTCAATGGCAAGCCGATGGGCAACCGTCGTTATTTTAACAAACCGCCGTATACGAGAACCGTACGTACGGTGGTGTGAGAGGACAGATAGGGAAATAATCCCTATCTTCCTACTCGATTAATATTAACAAAAGTCAAATCTATATTGCCAAAAGTTTTGTCGGATTAATTTCTGTCATCGTTTTTACTGCGGCAATAATTGCATTTGAATCGTAGCCACATTCTGCATAAAGTTCTATTTGTTCACCATGCTCAATAACTGAGTCCGGGATGCCTAAGCGTTTAACTTGGGCTGAATAGCCATTGTCTGCCATGAACTCTAAAACTGCTGAACCCATGCCTCCAACAATGCAGCCGTCTTCGACAGTTATAATCTTTTTGTATTTTTTGAATACTTCATGAAGCAGCTCTTCATCAAGTGGTTTTACAAAACGCAAATCATAATGTGCAGGATTAATACCTTCGGCACTTAATTCTTTACAAGCTTTTAATGCTTGGTTTCCAATTGCTCCAATTGTTAATATGACAATTTCCTCGCCATCACAAATTTTTCTGCCTTTTCCCACCGGTATAGCTTGCATTGGACGTTTCCAATCAGGCATAACGCCGTTGCCTCTTGGGTAACGAATTACGAATGGTCCCATATTTTCTTGTTGAGCAGTAAACATGAGGTTACGCAACTCTTCTTCATTCATTGGAGCCGAAACAGTCATATTCGGAATGCAACGCATATAAGCTAAATCATATGCACCATGGTGAGTTGGGCCATCGGCTCCGGCAATGCCTGCTCTGTCTAGGCAAAATACCACATTAAGCTTCTGTATGGCTACGTCATGGATTACCTGATCGTATGCTCGCTGCATAAATGAGGAGTAGATATTACAGAACGGAACCATTCCTTGCGTGGCTAAGCCAGCGGAGAAGGTAACAGCGTGCTGTTCAGCAATGCCCACATCAAAAGCTCGGTTTGGCATGACTTTCATCATAATATTTAATGAGCATCCGGAAGGCATAGCTGGAGTAATACCCATAATTTTAGGGTTTTGTTCAGCTAATTCAACTATGGTATGTCCAAATACATCCTGGTATTTTGGGGGTTGAGGAGAAGTGGACGTTGATTTTTTTATCTCTCCAGTGATTTTATCAAATAAACCAGGAGCATGCCACTTGGTTTGATCTTGCTCTGCTAAAGCGTAGCCTTTCCCTTTTACAGTGAGGCAATGCAATAATTTCGGTCCTGGAATGTGCTTCAAATCCTCCAGGACTTTAGCCATATGCTCCACATTGTGACCATCTATAGGTCCGAAATAGCGGAATTTTAATGCTTCAAAGAAATTGCTTTGCTTTAGGATGCTACCTTTAATAGCTTTTTCAATCTTTTTTACAATTTCACGGGCATTGGGACCGAACTTACTTATTGGCCCTAATATCTTCCAAACATCACTTTTAAATTGATTGTATGATTGAGAAGTGGTTATGTCGGTTAAGTATTCTTTTAGTGCTCCCACGTTAGGGTCAATTGCCATACAATTGTCGTTTAGGATTACTAGCAGATTGGAGTTTTCAACTCCGGCATGATTCAACGCTTCAAATGCCATCCCGGCTGTCATTGAGCCATCACCGATAATAGCAACATGTTGCCGATCTTTTTCTCCTTTATAATGAGAGGCTACTGCCATTCCTAAGGCAGCAGAAATAGAGGTTGATGAGTGGCCAACGCCAAAAGTGTCGTATTCACTTTCCGAACGTTTCGGGAATCCACTGATTCCATTGTACAAACGGTTAGTATGGAAAACCTCCCTTCTCCCGGTAAGTATTTTGTGTCCGTAAGCCTGGTGGCCTACGTCAAAAATCAATTGGTCATAAGGGGTGTTAAATACATAGTGCAGGGCAACTGTTAATTCGACCACACCTAAACTGGCTGCAAAATGTCCACCGTTTACAGAAACGATGTCAATTATATACTGCCTTAATTCTTCACAAACTTCCTTCAGTTGCTCTTCCTTCAAGTTTCTTAAATCAGAAGGATAATTAATTGTTTTTAACAATGGTCCCGCTTCAACCTGCATTGTTCTAGTTTAAATAAACACTAATTTGTTTAAGCCAGCAAATATATGACTTAAACGGTAGAAAATCGCTTTGGTTTCACTGCTCTATTAATAAATGTAGTAATAAATGATTGATTGTTAATTCAATTAATAAGCTAGGTTTAAGAAAGTTATTGTGTGAAGATTGAAATTATAGTATTGATAATTAATTGGGAAATGTATTTTTGCGGCAAACAGAAATTAAGCTTTGAGTTTCGAAATTAAGTTAGCCCAGTTTGAGGGTCCATTTGATCTACTTCTATTCTTTATAGAGCGTGATGAATTGGATATTCACGACATCCCGATTGCAAAAATCACTAATGACTTTCTAGATTATATTCATGCTATGCAAGCCATGAATATTGAATTGGCCAGTGAGTTTATTTTGGTGGCAGCTACCTTAATGCGTATTAAAGCCAAACTGTTAATCCCTCGCCCTGAATTGGATGCAGAGGGTAATGAGATTGACCCTCGTCAGGATTTGGTACAAAAACTTCTTGAATACAAAAAGTATAAGGCAGTCTTAAATGAGTTTCACCAACTGGAAGATGAGCGGTTTAAGCAGGAGAGGCGCGGCAATATAGCTCGTGAACTTGAACAAATTGCCAGTCAGGCTGCACCAGGAGAGGAGCTTCAAACGCTGGATTTATATCGCCTATTGACTGTTTATGAAAAAGTAATGCAACGTTTTGCTGCAGGCAAACAGCAAGTGGTGCATACAGTTGTTCAATATCCATATTCTATTGAAGAGCAAAAGGTGGCAGTGATGAAGTTGTTTGAATCGGAGAACAGGGTGAGTTATGAGGATGTACTGGCGATCAGCCAAGATAAGGTGCAATTGGTTTATAGTTTTCTGGCGGTTTTAGAATTACTGCAGCAGCAAATTCTGGATATCAGCATTGGGCTGGGATATAATAATTTCTGGATATCCCCTAAAGAGTCAGTTGAAGAACCGGTAGAGGAAATGGAAAAATAGACGGATTCTGAATTTATCAATTTGTTATTTTCTGTCCTAAATCAATTCAATATTAACAGCTTCTTCTTAATTCTAAAAAAGAGTTATTAAATTCGCGACTCCTGAATTTCAAAGTGGTAGCTATTTGTTTTCTGTCCGATGAAACAATTGGTTTCCCCTAAATAAACACACTAAAAAAACAAATTCTCACATGAACAGAGATTCCGTTCTATTCGATCTAATCGCTAAAGAAGAAGTACGCCAGGAAGAAGGCATTGAACTAATTGCATCAGAAAACTTTACTAGTAAGCAAGTAATGGAAGCACAAGGCTCTTGTTTGACTAACAAGTACGCCGAAGGTTTGCCTAACAAACGCTATTACGGAGGTTGTCAAGTTGTTGACCAAGTTGAACAATTGGCTATTGACCGTGCAAAGCAATTGTTTGGCGCTGCTTGGGTAAACGTACAGCCGCATTCAGGTGCTTCTGCTAACGCTGCAGTGTTTTTGGCATTATTGCAAGCTGGCGATAAGATTTTAGGATTTGATCTTTCTCATGGTGGCCACTTAACGCATGGTTCTCCGGTTAATTTCTCGGGCCGTTTATATCAGCCTCATTTTTATGGAGTTGAAAAAGAAACAGGCTTGATTGATTATAAGCAAATGGAAGAAGTTGCAATGCGCGAAAAGCCTAAAATGATGATTTGTGGTGCCTCGGCTTATTCTCGCGATTGGGATTATGCTCGTATCCGAGCTATTGCTGATCAGGTGGGAGCTTTACTATTAGCTGATATTGCTCACCCTGCAGGCTTAATTGCAAAAGGGTTGTTGAATGATCCAATGAAACATTGCCATGTAGTTTCAACTACTACACATAAAACATTACGAGGTCCTCGTGGCGGTATGATTATGATGGGTCAGGATTTCGAAAATCCATGGGGACAAAAAACGCCTAAAGGTGAGTTAAAGATGATGTCAGCTATTTTGGATGGCGCCGTATTTCCTGGAATGCAGGGCGGTCCTTTGGAGCATGTAATTGCCGGTAAAGCTGTTGCATTTGGCGAAGCATTGACAGACGATTATAAAAATTACATTGTTCAGGTGCAGAAAAATGCTGCTCGCATGGCACAAGCCTTTATTGAGCGTGGTTATCAAATTATTTCAGGCGGAACTGACAATCATTTAATGTTGATCGATCTACGTAATAAAAATGTAACCGGTAAGGCTGCAGAAAATGCTTTAGTTGCTGCGGATATTACCACTAATAAAAACATGGTTCCTTTTGATGATAAATCTCCGTTTGTTACTTCAGGTTTCCGTGTGGGTACGGCAGCAATTACCACTCGTGGTATGCAAGAGCAGCATATGGATACCATTGTTGAGTTGATCGATCGAGTATTAATGAACATAGATAATGATGCTGAGATCAAAGAGGTGAAGAAAAAGGTTAATACGTGGATGCACGATTTTCCTCTTTACAAATAGTGGTAAAACTGATTAGGATATATTCAGGGCGATGACGAAAATCATCGCCTTTTTTCATTGTGTTAAAGTGAATATAATTTTCTTTAAGACTTTATAGACTTGAAGATTTTTGTTTGAAACGTTAAAATAAATAGAGTAGAAGTATTGGGAAATTGGGATCAATCCCAAAACCTGTGGAGCAACCCTTTCTTAAGCAAATAATTTAGTAAGCCTGAAAAGGAAAAAAGGTACATCCTTTACACCCCTGAATTGACTCCGGAAGGCTTTGATTTTAGCATTGAACGATTCGGCCGAAGCGTTGGTGCTGCGGTTGTCAAAGTAGTTCAGGATCCGTTCGTAATGGAGCTGTATGGTTTTGGACAGGGTATTAAACGTTTTAAAGCCGGCCTTTTCTACCTGGTCATACCATTGGGCCAAGCGTGTTAAGGCCAGGGATTTAGATGAGGAGTGGTTGTAAATCCAGGAGAGCTTTTGAGCCAATGCATAAGCCTGTCCCAGATCTGGATATAGCTCAAAGAGGAGACTTGCCCGTTTTTCTTGTTCCTGGCTCCAGTTCACCTGGGCTTTATACAGCAGGTGGCGGCTGCGGGCCAGCAATTGCTTGAGCGTATCCCCGTTGGCATAGATCTTCGGATGATATTCTGCTTGGGTTTTTCGGGCCTTTTCCAAGGCCTTGTTTTCCGCCTCTATGGCCTTCCAGCGATGCTGGATGCGAATTTCCTGCAAGGCCTCTCCCCCCAGTTGTTGCACATGAAAACGATCGATCACCTGTTTGGCATAGGGAAAACAATGTTTGACAATAAGGTTCATGCTTCCTGCCAGGTCCATGGTTACTTCTTTTACTTCGTTCCGTAACCGTTTGGGAAGCCGCTTGAGCAGGGGAATAATCCCATCGGACTGTGTGCCCTTGACGATGGCCACAACGGTCCCTTTTTTGCCCCTGGCGTCTTTATTTGTGATGATGGTATAGAGTTCCCCTAAGGACAACGAAGTTTCGTCAATGGAAAGATAAGGTCCCATGTTTTGGGGAAACAAAAGTCCTTTTTCGATATCGTTGCCCGCTTTCCAGGAGTTAAAATTACTTAAGCGGTTCCGGTAGCTGCGATGAAGTTTCTTGCCATTCACGCCATAGAAACCGGCGATGGTTTGCAGGCTATGCGCCTGTGTATCGGCTGAATGCTTTTAAAAAAGCCGCAAAACCCTTGGTAATGCGGGTGCCTTGGGCCACTAAATCCCAATTGCGGTAAACGACTTTGCCGGTATCCTCGTTCATCCAGCGGCGGCGGGTAATGTGGAGGTACACCTGAAAACCACGAATGGGAAAATCCTGCAGGGTGATGGGCTCAAAAAAGCCTTTGGAGTGCAATTTGTTTGCCGAATACTCTTCAGGGGTCTTGTTTACTTCCTTTAAATAGATATGGATAGCGGCGTCTTTTTTCTCCACCTCAGTTAATTCAAAATATTCCTCAATGGATTCAGGAAGGATCAGTGGGATCAGGGCTTTATAGGACTCGTGCATGGTGTTTTTTAGGATGCCCAAAAATGAACTTTTATTCCCTACTCCACAACTTTTGTACTTGATCCGGAAATTGCGACGGATTTATGACTTTTGCCGGCTTGAAACCGCTATAAAAAAAGAAAGCAAGATTAACTAAGTTAATCCCGCCTTCTATCTAAATTTACGCTCTCTATGTCCTTTTACGCGACCCATTGGAAAAGGTTACAAAAAAATAAAAAATATTTAAACGGTATTGTAAATAGTTGAAAGTCAATAGAAAATATTTTTAAGAACATTTTTAAAAAGGTTGGTTGTGTATACAATTGATGTAAAGCTAACTTTAGTTCCTTCAATTCTATTCAAGCAACCACAAGATGACATAAAAAAGTAAGCCTGCAGTCCATTGTTTGCAGGCTTACTTTTTTATGTAATAAGAAAAAACTAAGATTTGAGTTCTTGGCCTTCTTTTACGGCTAATTGACCGCATGCCGCATCTATATCTTTGCCCCTACTTCTACGGATGTGTACGTTAACATTGTTTTTTCGTAAGTAATTGGCAAATGCTTCTAATTTGTCCTCTTTGGTATTGATAAAGTCCGCAAATACAATTGGGTTATATTCAATTATATTAACCTTACATGGAACATGTTTACAAAACTGAACCAATTCTTTTGCATCTTCTAAACCGTCGTTGAAATCATTGAATACAATATATTCGTAAGTAACCGGATTTTTAGTTTTTGCAAAGTAATATTTCAAGGCGTCACGCAGGGCTAACAATGAGTTTTGTTCATTAATAGGCATTATCTCATTGCGTTTGGTGTCATTTGCAGCATGTAGTGACAGTGCAAGGTTGAATTTAACATTGTCATCGCCTAGCTTTTTAATCATTTTGGCAATTCCTGCAGTAGAAACAGTGATGCGTTTGGCGGCCATGTTTAATCCGTCCTCAGAAGTCAAGCGCTCCACGGACTTCATCATGCCACTGTAGTTTAGTAATGGTTCGCCCATACCCATGTAAACAATGTTGCTAAGTGGTATGCCATAGTTTTCACGAGCCTGTTTGTCAATTAAAACAACCTGGTCATAAATTTCATCAGCATTCAGGTTACGTTTTCGATCCATATAACCGGTAGCACAGAATTTACATGTTAAGCTGCAGCCTACTTGTGATGAAACACAGGCCGTCATTCTGTCTTCTGTTGGAATTAAGACCCCTTCAATGATATTGCCGTCGTAAAGCTTAAAGGTGTTTTTTATTGTCCTGTCAGAACTGATTTGCTGTTTGTCAATTTTAACAGCATTAATTAAAAAATGCTGGTTAAGTTTCTCACGTAAATCTTTTGAAAGGTTAGTCATTTCATCAAAACTAGTTGCTGACTTCTTCCATAACCATTCATAAACCTGCTTTGCCCTGAATCCCTGTTCGCCCATATCGGAGAATAGTTTCTTCAGATCTTCAGGTGAATATGCACGTATATCCTTCTTAACCAATGCCTTTTCCATGGCGCAAAGATACGGATTTTGTTAATTGTTGATTTAAATTTTAGAACTACGCTTCTGCATGCTCCTTTCTAAGTTGTTTTATTTAATACTTTGTTTCTATCATTATTCATCATTATAGTATAAAACAGTTATCCATTATCTTTGGAACATGCGAAAACTCTCTGCTGATTGGATAGTAACTCTTGAATATGCTCCACTGCAAAATGGAGTGATTTTGGTCGATAAAGAAAACCAGATTGTTGATGTTTTGCCAACCTCTGAAGGATTGCAAGGTGTTGAGCGTTTTAAAGGGATTCTTTGTCCTGGATTTATCAATGCTCATTGCCATCTTGAGTTATCTCACCTTACAAACAAATTGCCTCAGAAAACAGGGTTGGTAGGTTTTATTCAAAATGTTCAAAAGTTTAGAAATGCTTCAGAAGAAGAAATTCTTGATGCGATAAAAACGGCAGAATCTGAAATGATTGCCAATGGTATTGTTGGTGTAGGCGATATTTCTAATTCTAATCATTCCTTTTCTCAAAAATCACTCAGAAAATTACGCTACCATACTTTTGTTGAAGCTTTTGGGTTTAATCCTGCAAATGCTGAAACTATTTACAATCGTTCGGAAGAGTTATATAAAATTGCCCCGCAAACTGCATCTATTACTCCGCATGCACCCTACTCAGTGTCTAAGCAGTTGTTTGAATTAATCAGTAGCAGCAATCACCTATCGCCTAATTCAGAGCTAAGGACCATTCATAACCAGGAGACGCAGGAAGAAGCCTTGTTTTTTCAAGGAAAGACCGGACTATTCCTGGATTTATACAAAGGATTCGGGTTAGATATTTCATTTTTTGAGCCAAGCGGTAAGAGTTCCTTACAAACTTATCTGCCTTGGATGGGGGCAGATAAAAAGCTCTTTGTTCATAATACTTTTACAACCGCTGAAGATTTAAAGTTTGCATGTTCAGATGAAAATTATTGGTGTTTATGTCCTAATGCGAATATCTACATTGAGGACGCCTTGCCTGATATTAGCTTATTTATTGAATCAGGTTTAAAGCTGGTTTTGGGCACGGATAGCCTTTCATCAAATACTCAATTGTCCATTTTTGCTGAAATGCAAACAATTGCAGCAAATTTTCCATTGGTTGATTTGGAGCAGATGCTGAATTGGGCGTGTAAAAACGGTGCGGAATTTTTTAATTGGAATGATTTGGGATCATTAAAAAAAGGTAAGAAACCTGGAGTTAATTTAATTGAGTCTGTTAGTGTTAATGGAGGTAAGTTTTTTATTAATAATCAATCAACTGTTAAAAAAATAATTTAATCGATAGTATTTAATTGGAGTTCAATCGTTTTTAGCTAAAAAACTTCCGTTCATGTTAAGAAGGCTACTCTTTGTCAGCATTATTTGTACGATTAGTCATAACCTCATGGCTTCGTCTGATACAACCAATTATTATATTTTAACGCCGAAAGCTACGGAGTTGCCTAAAATTAATGGTCCTCGCTTATATGGAGCTCGTCCGGGTAAAGAATTTATTTATCCTGTGCCAGTTTCAGGAAGGCGGCCAATGCAAATTATGGCTAAAGGGCTTCCTAAAGGAGTGCGGATTGATAAAATCAGTGGTGTGATAACCGGGACTGTCTTGAAGTTAGGCAATTATAAAATTGTCCTTAGTGCTAAAAACAGTTTAGGTGAAGTAACAAAGGAATTTACGCTTGTGATCGGAGATCAGCTGGCTCTAACACCTCCAATGGGATGGAGCAGTTGGTATAGTTTTGGTCGCACTGTAACGCAAGAAAAAATAAGTAAGACCGCTCAACTTATTAAAGATAGAGGGTTGCAGCATTATGGGTGGAACATTATCGAAATTGATGATCCCTGGACTAATCAACCCGATCAAATTGATTCAGTTTGGAATAAACTTAGTGTTAAAGAGGGAAATGTATACGATTATTATGAAAGATCGGGGACATTGCCTGAAATATCCGGACACCCCAGAGATAAGGATGGAACGTTGATGCCCAATAAGAACTTCACCGCTATAAAACCGTTGGTAAGGGATTTACATCGTTTAGGTTTTAAAGTGGGTATTTATAGTTCCCCTGGTCCTTTAACCTGTTGCGGTGTGGCGGGAAGCTATGGGTACGAACATTTAGATGCACGATCATGGGCCGAGATTGGCTTTGATTATTTAAAGTATGATTGGTGTAGTTATGGGGTTCTGGCTAAAAATTATTCTCGTAGTGAAATGATGAAACCCTATTCATTTATGGCTGAAATTCTTCGTAAACAAAAAAGAGATATTGTATTTTCAATTTGTCAGTATGGGATGAGTGATGTTTGGGAATGGGGAGGTGAGGCTGGCGGACAGCTATGGCGTACGGATCATGATATACGTGATAACTGGAACTCTGTTTATAATGCGTTTTTAAAATTATCGGATAAAGCCGAGTGGGTTAAGCCTGGAAATTGGAATGATCCGGATATTTTGCAGATTGGCTATGTTGCGGCTAATGAAAACGGTATTGGTCATCAATCTAAACTTACACCAACAGAACAATACACGCATATGAGCATGTGGTGTCTGTTGTCAGCCCCCTTGTTGATTGGTGCTAATGTTGAAAAGCTTGATGACTTTACACTTAATCTACTTACCAATACCGAGGTTCTTGAGATTAATCAGGATGCTTTGGGTAAAGCTGCATCTATAGTTGCAACTTTAGAGAATGGTATCCAGATATGGAGCAAACCTTTGGAAGAAGGTCGAATTGCAGTAGGATTATTAAATCCTTTCAATACAAGCCTTAACGCTTTGTTTGAGTTTGAAAAGATAGGGTTAAGAGGAAAGGTTGCCTTGCGAGATGTTTGGAGGCAAAAAGATTTGGGTACGTTTGAAAATGTTTTTGAAACACAAATTCCAGCACATGGTATTGTGTTATTGACAATAAAAAATTAAGAAAATAAAAATGAGTCAGTTGCTTTTATTGGTTGATGAAGAGGATAATGTAATTGGATATGATGAAAAACTGCCTGTGCATCAAAAAGGTTTGTTGCATAGAGCCTTTTCCATAGTCATATTTAATAGTAAAGGTGAAATGCTGATTCAAAAAAGAGCAAAAGGAAAGTATCACTCCGGAGGTTTGTGGACTAACACTTGTTGCAGTCATCCGTTGAAAGATGAAGTGTTGGAAGATACTCTTCAACGAAAGCTGAAAGAAGAAATGGGGTTTACCTGCCCGTTAACATATAAGTATAAGTTTATTTATAAGTACAATTTTGATAATGGGCTGACTGAGTATGAGCTGGACTATGTTTATACAGGTATGTTCAATGGTGAAGTGATGCCGAATCCTGAAGAAGCAGAAGGCTTTAGGTGGGTTAAAGCTGCTGACGTTGTATCAGAAGCAAAGCTTTATCCTGAAAAATATACCGAATGGTTTAAGCATATTTTGGCAAGAATATCGGAAATTAGTTAGCTTGGAAAATATTTAGCTATGAAACATCTCAAAATATTGGTAAACGGAAAAGTGCAGGGAGTATTTTATCGCGCCGCAACTAAGGAAACTGCCGATCTGCTTGGCTTAAAAGGTTTCGTGGAAAATCAAAATGATGGTTCGGTTTACATTGAAGCTGAAGGAAACGCTGACCAGTTAACTCGCTTTATTGAATGGTGCAAAAAAGGGACGGAAAGGGCCATTGTTCAAAAAGTTGATATTTCTGAAGGAGAGTTAAAGGGTTTTAAAACTTTTGAAGTTCGAAAAAAGAGTATTTTTGGCTTCTAAAATTTAAACGCAGTTTTGTCAACTTTAAAGAAATTTGCAGGTCAAACGGCTATTTATGGCCTGAGCAACATTGCTACACGCATTCTCAACTTCTTCTTAACCCCTCTTTATACCAAAATTTACTCGCAGGCGGTTTACGGTATTTTTACCAACCTGTATAGCTATGCATCCATTATTAATGCCATTTTGGCTTTTGGTATGGAGACTACTTATTTCCGTTTTCTAAACAAGGAAAAGGATAAAGATAAGGTATATTCCAATTCATTTTGGAGTGTCACCATTGTTGCAGTAGCATTTTTATTCTTAGGATTATCCGCATCGCGTAATATCGCTGATTGGTTGCAATCAGATAGTATTAATGTGGATTATTTGCCATTCGTCCGCTATTTTGTATGGATTTTAGCCATTGATGCCATCTGTGTTATTCCGTTTGCTAAGTTACGTGCAGATGATAAGGCTATTAAATATGCATTTGTTAAGGTGATAAATATCGGGACATTCATTGGGCTGAATTTATTCTTTATTTTTATTGTGCCACTGTTGTTAAAGCACCATTGGCCAGGTTATCAGTTGTTTGTTACTATTCAAACTAATTGGGTGGGGTATGTGTTTCTGGCAAATCTTATTGCCAGTATAGTTACATTACTGCTTTTGCTGCCGGAAATAGCAAAAGTACAGGCACATTTCAGCTGGCAGTTGCTGACAGGAATGCTGAGTTATAGCTGGCCAATTTTAATTGCCAACTTATCTTTTATTATTAATGAAAACCTGGATAAAATCTTACTCGACCGGTATCTGTCATTAAAAGAAGTCGGTATTTACGGAAGTTGTTGTAAACTGGCAATTTTTATGAATATTTTTATTCAGGCGTTTAGGTTAGGAGCTGAGCCTTTTTTCTTTAGTCATGCCCATAAAGAAAATGCGACTAAAACATACGCTACCATTATGCACTATTTTATCATAACGATATGCGTTATCAATGTAGGGCTAATGGCCAATATTGATATCCTTAAACATTTTATCGACTCAAAGTTCTGGGTTGGTTTGTCAGTGGTCCCTATTCTGCTATTTGCTTACGTTTGTTTGGGAATTTACATGAACTTATCAGTTTGGTACAAACTTTCTGATCAAACACGTTATGGGCTGTATATTTCGGCAATTGGAGCCATTTTAACCATTGGTTTAAATGTTTTATTTATTCCAAAATATAGTTTTATGGCTTCTGCCTGGACCAGCTTAGTTGCTTATCTTGTCATGATGGTGATCTCTTATGTGCTTGGACAGAAAAATTATCCTATTCCTTATCAATTAAAAGATGCATTGATATATATCGGAATGTCGGTAGTAATGGTGATTTTATTACAGACTGTTTTTGGTAATAATATTTTTATAAGAAATCTGATGGTTATTACCTTGCTAGCTTTTGCATTTATCAAGGAGAAAGATAATTTTAAAAAACTTATTAAGGCTTAATTCAATTATTAAAATTTAGAGGAGAACGCATGAAAATTAAAGTCATAAATCAATCAAATAATCCAACACCTTCATATGAAACTGTAGCCTCAGCAGGAATGGACTTGAGAGCATTTTTAGAAGATAAAGTAGTGATTAAGCCGTTTGAGCGTAAATTGATTTCAACAGGTTTGTACATGGAGTTGCCTATTGGTTACGAGGCTCAAGTGCGTCCAAGAAGTGGTTTAGCGTTAAAACATGGTATAACTGTTTTAAACTCACCCGGAACAATTGATGCAGATTATCGTGGGGAAGTTAAAGTATTATTGATAAATTTATCAGATGTTAATTTCGAAGTAAACAATGGTGATCGTATAGCTCAAATGGTGATCGCCAAGCATGAACAGGCAGAATGGTTGGAAGTTGAAAATTTGACCGAAACTGAACGTGGTGCCGGCGGTTATGGACATACCGGCTTGCAATAATAAATGGCTAGCGCAATAGACTGTTTATTATTACGTTATTGCTACTAAGATGGGTCTTGAGAAGAGAATAATACTTTCATTTTTTGTAATGGTTGTTGCCATGGAGGCCTCCTACAGCCAAACAACAAAAGGCGCTATTTCGCGTCCTGGAGGAGTTATGGTTAAGAGTCTTACCTCTCGTGACAGCGCCAAAGTGAAGTATTATTTTCTAAGTGGTCTTCGTGAAAAAACTTTAGGGGAAACTAATAACGCTATACGCAACTTCCTTCTAAGTGTTGATTTGGATCCTGCCAATGACGCAGCCTATTATGAACTAGCCTTAGCTTATCAGGCCCTTGAGCAAAATGAAAATGCTTTAATTGCCATTGAAAAGGCTATCCAGTTTAACAAAGAGCAAGTTTGGTATTATAAGCTTAAAGCTTCCTTGCAGCAGCAATTAGGTCAATTCGTTATGGCTGCTCAAACATATGGGATGCTTGTTGCTTTGCAGCCTGAAAACGAGGAGTTTTATTTTTTGAAAGCAAGCGCATTGGTATTAGCTGATAAGCTAAATGAAGCACTTGATATCTATTCAAAAATAGAGAATGAGTTTGGGTATAGTGAAGACCTGATTCTTCAGCGGCAGCGTGTTTACCTAAAAGCGGGTAATCTGCAAGATGCCGTAAGAGAGATGGAGGGATTGATGAAGCGGTACCCGGATGAAATTCGATATTATTTAATGATAGCCGAGTTATATGAATCAAATAATTTATATGATAAGGCATTTGAGAAATATCAACAGGCATTAAAAATTGCTCCTGATAATGGATACTTGCACCTTGCTTTGGCTGATTACTATAGGGTTAAAGGCAATAGAAATTTAGTTTTTGAAGAGGTGAAAAAGGCCTTCGGCTCTGATGAAGTAGATCTTGAGTCAAAGGTGAGAATTGTTTATAACAATTATGTAAATAACAACGAGCATAGCGTCAAGAATGAGGCCTTGGTGCTTTCTTCAATTTTAATGGATCGGTATCCTAAGGATGCAAGAGTATTCGCTTTGAGGGCTGATCTGATGTTATTGCTTGATAAAAAGAAAGAGGCGTGCGAGCTTTATCAAAAGGTTCTTAAAATCGATAGAAGCAATTATGCAGTTTGGGAGCAATTAATAAGAATACAGATCAGCTTAAATGATTTTAAACAAGCTGAGCCAGTAACTTCCGAAGCATTGCAATACTTTCCTGACCAGGTGAATTTATATTTATATGATGGTTTGGCTAAATCCCAAGTCGGAAATAAACAAGCTGCCATTGTTTCATTAACGAAAGGACTGCAGTTAAGCTCTGATAATAAGGCGCTTTCCGCCCAGTTTTATGCCTATTTGGGAGATGCTTATCATGCAATTGGTAGCTATCCGGAGTCAGATAAAGCATATGATAGTTCATTAATGCTGGATTATGATAACGCAATGGTATTGAATAATTATGCATATTACTTAAGTTTGCGCGGCAAAGATTTGCTTAAAGCAGAGCGAATGGCTCGTCGGGCAAATCAAATCGAACCTAATAATACTTCATTCGAAGATACCTACGGCTGGGTGTTGTATAGGTTAGGGCGTTATCAGGAAGCAAAAATGTGGATTGAAAAAGCATTAAGTAATAATGTGTCAAAAAGTGCAACCTTGGTTGAACATTATGGTGATGTTTTGTTTAAGTTAGGCGATCGTGATTCGGCGCTGTCTTATTGGAAAAAAGCAAAGGAATTTGGGAGTAAATCAGAGTTGTTAGAAAGAAAAATAAATGATCAAGCTTTACACGAATAAGTTCTTTATAATTATTAGTCTATTAGGGTTGTTTACAACGGCCTGTAAAACCAAAAAAGCGATAGTAGAAACAGGTCCTTTAAATAAAAAGGAGCTTACAGAGCTAGAAAAAGCAAAGCTCCGCTTTGAAAAACAAGTTGACAGCGCAGAGTTGTCGTTCAATTATTTTAGCGGTAAGGCAAAAGCTGTTATTGCTGCCGAAGGCCGTGAGGATAATGCTACAATCAATCTTCGTATTAAAAAAGATGAAATCATTTGGGCTTCAGTAAGTGCTTTGGGGTTCGAAGCTGCTCGTGCATATATTACTCCCGATAGTATTAAGGTTTTAGTGCGTTTAGGAAAGAATGCTTATATCAGTAAGGGTTTTGACTACATTCAACAATTGACCAATAAGAAAGTCGATTTTAAAACACTACAGGCAATTTTGGTAGGGAACAAGGTGCGAAACTTTTCTTCTCCGAATGATGATTTTAAGATCGAAGATCTATTTTTTATTATTACAGGAGGCGATGACACGTTGAAATATAAATTCAACTATAATAATCAGTTTAAAACAAATAGTTTCTCAATTGAGAATTCAACACCTGATCAGCATTTGGATGTCAATTACGGCACTTATGCAACATATAATGATCGCCTGGTGCCTTTAGAGTTATCAATTTCCTCACAAACAGGTGGTAAAAAGTTGGGAGTTTCCCTTCGATATAATAAAATTACGGTTAATGAACCGCTTGAGTTCCCTTTTTCTGTGCCTAAAAGATTTAATTAAACTATACCGATGAAATTGCTTCTTCATAAAAAGAATTTTTACTGCGCTCTTTTCTGTTTGATGCTTTCGGGTAGTTCTTTGGTTGTACTTGGACAATCAAGAGAAGAACTTGAAAAGAAGAAAAAACAGCTAAATCAGGATATAGAATACACCAATAAAATTCTAAAGCAAACTCAAGAAAAAAAAGCCACTTCTTTAAAAGGATTACGGGTACTAAATAGTCAGATTAATACGCGTGAAAAAGTAATAGGTACAATTAATACCCAAATTAAGGTGCTTAACTCGGAAATTGTGGCAAAGAATCAAAATATATCCTCGCTTCAGCGTCAACTTGAACAGTTGAAAAAGGAGTATTCAGGTATGGTATTATTTGCCTTTCGTAACCAAAGTGCCTATAATAAAATGATGTTCATTTTTGCCGCTACAGATTTTAATCAGGCCTATAAGCGAATGAAATACTTGCAGCAGTTTGGGACTTATCGCCGAAAGCAAGCCGAATACATTAATCGCACCCAAACGGCTCTGAACGTAAAAGTGATGGAGCTTAGTACCAACAAGAAAGAGAAAAATACATTGCTTGTAGAAGAACAAAAGGAAAAGGCGACCCTAACCAAGGAGAAAGTTAAGCAGACAGAAGTTGTTGGGCAGTTACAAAGCAGAGAGAAAGCATTACGTCAGGAGATTGCCAAAAAACAACGAGAAGCGCAAAAGCTGAATAAAGCAATACAAGATATTATTCGCAGAGAGATTGAAATTGCAAGGAGAAAAGCTGAGGAAGAGGCTCGCCGCAAAGCAGAAGCCGAGGCTAAGGCCAAGGGATCAACGGCTCCGGTTGAAGCTGCGAAGCCAACTGCTACAGGTTCTGCAGTTCTTTCTGCAACACCAGAGGCAGCTAAACTTACTGCCGACTTTGTAAGTAACCGTGGACGCTTGCCTTGGCCGGTTGAGAAAGGTGTTATTGTGGATCGTTTTGGCACTCACCAGCATGAGGTGCTTTCTAAGATTACAGTAAACAATGATGGTATTGATATTAAAACAAATTCAGGTGCCGCTGTACGAGCTGTATTTTCAGGTGAGGTAGTTGCCGTAACCCAGATATTTGGTGAGTATGCTATCATAATCAGGCATGGTGAGTATTTTACGGTTTATTCAAACTTACGGTCAGCTTCAGTTAGATCAGGAGAGAAAGTAGGAATCAAACAAGTAATAGGTACGGTGGCAACAGATGCGGAAGGAAATGCAGAAGTGAATTTCCAGGTACGTAAAGGCCAAACTGCCATGAATCCGGAAGGATGGTTAGCCAATTAATTGTGTTCAAATGAGTTATTCTTCATTTAATCTTCATCAGACCATTGCTATCTTTGCATGATGATTGGGATTAATTAAGATGCTTAAGAATAATTGTTCGTATATTTGCCAAAATTTAAAGCGATGTTAAATAGCAGTTTATTGTTTTTAAACCTAGGTACAGGAGAGATTGTACTTATCGTACTTGTTGTGTTATTGTTGTTCGGTGGTAAAAAGCTCCCTGAATTGGCTCGTGGTTTGGGAAAAGGTATCCGAGAGTTTAAAGACGCATCTAGCGGCATTAAGCAGGAGATTGAAGACAGCATGAATAATCCTGAACCTCCAAAAAGAGAACAGAAGTAGTCTTGTTAAGTCATCAAAATAATTTTCGTTTAAAAGAAATACACTTTTTAGACCTTGCAATCTTACGATTCTTTAAAAGCTGTTCAGGAAGCTCTGAGCGAAAGAGCTATTACGCTGGAACAGATAGTAAATAATTATCTGACTCGTATTGAGTCCAATAAACACCTCAACGCTTTTGTTGAGGTGTTTTCTGATGAAGCTGTTCAGAAAGCACAGCAAATTGATCAAAAGCTTAAGAATGGCTCTGCCGGTAAATTAGCCGGTATGGTAATCGGTATAAAGGATAATATTTGTTATAAAGATCATCAGGTAAGTGCTTCCTCTAAAATATTGCAAGGATTTACTTCTGTTTATTCATCAACAGTTGTTGAGCGCTTGTTAGCTGAAGATGCAATCATTATTGGTCGGCTAAATTGCGATGAATTTGCAATGGGTGGTTCTAATGAAACGTCATATTATGGGCCGGTATTAAATGCGGCTGATAATGCTAAGGTTTCAGGAGGGTCTTCCGGAGGCTCGGCTGTTGCAGTACAAGCGGATTTGTGTTTAGCAGCCTTGGGGACAGATACAGGCGGATCTGTTCGTCAGCCTGCTGCTTTTTGCGGTACGGTAGGTATTAAACCGACTTATGGTCGGGTATCTCGTCACGGAATTATTGCTTATGCATCTTCTTTTGATCAGGTTGGTCCTATAACTAAGACAATCGATGATGCAGCTTTATTGCTTGAAATTATTGCAGGTAAGGATGAATATGACAGTACTGCTTCATCTCATCCAGTGCCCGCTTATTCGAAACAACCATCGTTTAGCGGCAAAGCTCGTATTGCATATTTAAGTGAAACATTAAGTAGCGAAGGACTAGATCCGGAAATTAAAGCCTTAATGCAGCATAACATTGATTTGTTGCGAGCAGAGGGTCATGTGGTGGAAGAAGCGCATTTCCCACTACTTGACTACGTTGTTCCAACTTATTACATATTAACAACGGCAGAGGCTTCGTCTAACCTAGCGCGTTATGATGGTGTGCATTATGGTTATAGAAGTCCGAATGCCACAGATTTGGAATCCACCTATAAAAAATCAAGAACAGAAGGATTTGGTTTAGAGGTTAAACGACGGATCATGCTAGGTACTTTTGTTTTAAGTGCCGGTTATTATGATGCATACTATGCCAAGGCTCAAAAGGTACGTCGATTGATTCGCGATAATCTCAACGAAATTCTTTCTCAATACGACTTTATTCTACTGCCCAATGCGCCAACTACAGCTTGGAATTTGGGTGAAAAACTTAAAGATCCAGTGGTGATGTATCTGGAAGATATTTTTACCGTTCAAGCTTCATTAGCAGGGTTGCCGGCAATCTCTGTTCCGGTTGGAATTCATTCTAATAAGCTGCCTATTGGGTTACAACTTATCGGGAAGAAGTTTGATGAAAGTGGCCTGTTTTCTTTTTCGAAATTACTTTTAAGTATTAATAAAAAAGCGTAACTTAAAATAGCTGAAACTTAACAAGTTGGGTTTTGTGCTTGAAAATCAGCGCTTTTTTATAGATTAAAACATAACAAACGTTCTTTGTTCATCGTTTTACAATTTGTTTAAGCCTGAATGGCATAGATTATGGTTTTACTCTTGTGAATATATAAGTGTGAGTTTTAATCTAGGTAAAAGCAAATGAAATTACAGATGAAAAAAACTATACTTTCTCTCATTGTTTCAATTGTATTCGGTGTTTCATTAGCACCAGGAGACATGTATGCTTCGGGTTTTAAAAGGAACTCAATTCCTCCCGGAGACAAAGATTCACTTGCGGCCGAAGTAATGGCCTGTTTAACTACCGATACCTTATTCGTTCTGCCCTCTGATCCGGATGAAATTCCGTTCTACGAAAATCATATTTATAAACTTCGATTAGACTCCATTAAAAGTGAGATTCCTCTTGATTATAATGAGTTTGTGCAAAAGCATATCGATTTGTATGCTTTTAAGTACAGAGGATTGGTCTCTCGCATGCTTGGAGTCGGAAAATATTATTTCCCCATTTTTGAAAAATATCTTAAGGAAGAAGGCCTGCCTGTTGAATTAAAGTATCTTCCAATTATTGAATCAGCCTTAAACCCATCAGCAATTTCAAGAGTGGGAGCCACTGGTTTATGGCAATTTATGTACGGTACCGGTAAGATGTACGACTTGGATGTTGATTATTATATTGATGAACGTCGTGATCCAATTGCATCAACTATTGCGGCAGTCAATTTCTTAAGTGATTTATATGACAGGTATAATGACTGGTTATTAGTAATTGCGGCCTATAACTGTGGACCTGGTAATGTGGATAGAGCTATTTCCCGTGCAGGTGGTAGCAGTAATTTCTGGGATATTCGCCCTTTTTTACCAAGAGAAACGGCTAACTATGTACCAGCCTTTATTGCTGCAACCTATGTTATGACCTATGCTCCACAGCATAATATACAGCAGATGGATGTGGAGTTTAGTGCGGAAACGGATACACTAGTAGTTGATAAAGCGGTTTCTTTAACCAAAATGGCTTCAGTGCTTAATATTTCAGCTGAAGCGTTAAAATTTTTAAATCCGAAGTATAAGAAACATGTAGTGAACGCCACTGTTGATAATCCTCAAGAAATCCTGTTGCCTAAATACGCAGGAGACTATTTTGCAAGTTTAAATACCTCTTTGCTTGATCAATGCGTAGTTCAACTGGCTAAGTATTCAGCATCTTCGGAGCGAAATAATACAGATGACGAGTTTGTAAAGCTGCTGAAAAACAGTCGTAAAAAACGAACCATAATCTATTACAAGGTTAAAAGGAATGATAATTTAGGTTCCATAGCAGCTCATCATAAATGTACAGTTAAAGATTTGAAAACCTGGAATGAGTTGAGATCGAACAAGATTGCAAGCGGCCAGCGATTGAAAATTTATGCATCGAAGGACGCATATCTGGCTGCCAATAAATCAAAATCGCCTTTAACTTATAAAGTAAGATCCGGCGATACGCTATCGACTATTGCAGAAAAGTTCAAAGGTATGACTGTTGAAAAATTAAAAAAGCTTAACAATATTAAAAATGCTAAATCTATTTATCCCGGTAAAATATTAAAGGTTGGTTAGCATGAAAAGATGGTGTATTGTGTAAGCGGAAATTAACCAATCATAAAAGGCCCCTTATTGGGGCTTTTTTGTTAATATTTAAATTGATAATGAAAGGATTATGGCAGTATTAAGCATTTTTCAATAATTCATCTAATAAAATATAAATCTGAAAGTTTTTATATGATTTTATATTTTTGGCGATTCACTAAATAAAATATATAAATGAGTAAGACCACTCGTAAACAGGATGCACTTGATTATCACGCATTAGGACGCCCTGGAAAAGTAGAAGTTGTTCCTACCAAAGCAACAAATTCTCAACGCGACTTATCATTAGCGTACTCTCCCGGAGTTGCCGAACCATGCCTTAGAATTGCCGAAAATAAAGACGACGTTTATAAATATACTGCAAAAGGAAACTTAGTTGCCGTAATCAGCAACGGTACGGCCGTGCTTGGTTTAGGTAATATTGGGCCTGAAGCCGGAAAGCCAGTAATGGAAGGTAAAGGGGTTTTGTTTAAGATTTTTGCTGATATTGATGTCTTTGATATAGAGCTGAATGTTACCGATGTGGATGAGTTTGTCCGCACTGTAAAGGCGCTTGAACCAACATTCGGTGGGGTTAACCTTGAGGATATTAAAGCTCCAGAGTGCTTTGAAATTGAGCGTCGCTTAAAGGAAGAAATGAATATTCCTGTAATGCATGACGATCAGCACGGTACTGCTATTATTTCTGCTGCTGCATTATTAAATGCACTAGAGTTGCAAAATAAGAAGATTGAGAATGTTAAGATTGTGGTTGGTGGTGCAGGCGCTGCTGCAATGTCATGTACTCGTTTATATGTATCATTAGGTGCACGTAAAGAGAACATTGTAATGCTCGATAGTAAAGGGGTTATTCGTTCTGACCGTGATGGGTTGGATGCTTCTAAGAAAGAATTTGCTACTGAACGCCGTGATGTTAAAGATTTAGCTGAAGCCATGGTGAACGCCGATGTGTTCATTGGTTTATCTGCTGCAGATACTGTATCTGCTGATATGTTAAAGACGATGGCTGCTAATGCCATTGTATTTGCGATGGCTAACCCTGATCCTGAAATTGGTTATGAACTTGCAACTGCAACCCGTAACGATATTATCATGGCTACTGGTCGTTCTGATTATCCTAACCAGGTAAACAATGTATTGGGCTTCCCTTACATTTTCCGTGGAGCGTTGGACGTTCAGTCGACTCAAATTAATGAGGAAATGAAGCTTGCTGCAGTAAAAGCCATTGCAGAGCTTGCAAAGAAACCTGTTCCTGAAGCAGTAAATCTTGCGTATAATCAAAGTAATATTGTTTTTGGTAAAGACTATATCATTCCTAAACCTTTGGATATGCGTTTGATTACGCATGTGGCTCCTGCAGTAGCTAAAGCCGCAATGGAATCGGGTGTAGCTCGTAAGCCAATTACTGATTGGGATGCTTATATTGAAGGTCTGAAAAAACGTCTTGGCTTAGACGATAAACTGATGCGCAGCATTTCGCAGCGAGCTAAAACAACTCCGAAAAGAGTTGTATTTGCCGAGGCCGATAACTATAAAATGTTGAAGGCTGCACAAATTGTAAAGGATGATAACATTGCAATTCCTATTCTATTAGGCGATATAGAAAAAATCAACGCGCTTATTGAACAGCATAATCTTGATTTAGCAGGTACTACTATTATCGATCCTTTTAAAGAGCCGAAAACTTTACAGAAATACGCTGCGATTCTTTACAAGAAACGTCAGCGTAGAGGAGTGAGCATGAGCGATGCTCTTAAGCTGGTTCGCGACCGTAACTATTTTGGTTCAATTATGGTTGAGTTAGGCGAAGCTGATGCAATGATTTCCGGTTTGACTAAAAGCTATAAAAATGTGGTGAAACCTGCATTGGAAGTTATTGGTACTCGTCCTGGTGTGAAAAAAGTTGCCGGTATGTACATGATGCTTTCAAAAAGAGGACCTATCTTCTTTGCTGATACTACTGTGAACTTAGATCCAACACCGTCAGAGATTGTAGATATCACTTTGTTAGTTAGCGAGGCAGTAGAAACCTTTAATATTAAGCCTCGAGTGGCATTGTTGTCTTACTCAAACTTTGGATCTAGTGCTGGTGCCTCTGCTGTGAAAATGAGGGAGGCTGTTTCGATTTTACACAAAGAACATCCTAGTGTATTAGTTGACGGTGAAGTGCAGGCCAATTTTGCGATTAACACTGAAATGATGCAGGCTAATTATCCATTCTCATGTTTGGCTGATGGTCCTGCTAATACGTTAATTTTTCCTAACCTTGAGTCGGGTAATATTGCATACAAGTTATTGCAGGAAGTTGGTGGAGCAGAGGCTGTGGGGCCTATTCTACTTGGTTTGAACAAACCGGTGCATGTTTTGCAGATGGATAGTTCTGTTCGTGAAATTGTAAACATGGTTACAGTAGCAGTTGTTGATGCTCAGCAACGCGAAAAACTTGCCCAATAGGCAATTTTTTACACCATAGATAAGTCCGGTGGTTAATTATATTTTATTTAATTAACCACCGGATTTGTTTTTATAAAACATGGCTTGAAAGTAACCTTTAGTTATATTTTTGAGTATAATTATCAGATTATTTGTGCATTAACATTATGTTTGGCACTATGTTTTTAATCACATTCGTATGATTGCATATATACACGGAAAAGTAACCTTCATCTGCCCAACATATGTACTTATGGAGACTGCAGGGGTTGGCTATCAGATTCATATATCATTAAATACCTATTCATTAATTGCTGATTCAATTAATAATGGCAATGCTCTTTTAAAGCTGCATACCTATCTAAGTATTAAGGAAGATGCCCATACTTTGTATGGTTTTGCAGAAGAGGGTGAGAAGAGGTTGTTTGTTCATTTGATTTCAGTTTCTGGAGTTGGGCCAAACACAGCTCGCATGATGCTTTCTTCTATTACACCTGTTGAAATTGAGCAGGCAATTATTAAAGGAGATGTTCCTCAAATTCAGCGTATAAAAGGAATTGGGCCTAAATCAGCGCAAAGGCTGGTTTTGGAACTTCAGGATAAGCTTAAAAAAGAAATAGGTAATTCACTTATTCAAATACCACAAAATAATAGTATCAAAGATGAAGCATTATCTGCTTTGGTAATGCTAGGGTTTGTAAAAAGTGCTGCAGAAAAAGTTATTGACAATGTTCTGAAAAAATCAACAAATGGTATGACTGTTGAAGGGTTGATTAAAGAGTCATTGAAAAATCTTTGATAATTTTTATTTTAATGACCTATTATCCAATAATTAAACGAATTTGAAACCAAAATTTACTATTGTCTTTTTAGCGGGGTTGTTGTTTGTTTTTCTTTGTGGGTGTTGTAGCAATGCTCAAGGGCAAGCTATTTCATCAACTACTAAAGCTGACACGAACAATTTGCGATACCCTTTTAAGGAAAGAAGAGACGTTTTAAATCGTTATAATTCTATTATTGGTTTAAAAGATCCTTCAAATGTTTCCCGACGTGTTGAATATGATCCTAAAACCAATACTTATGAGATCATAGAAACAATTGGCGGAAGGACGTATCGTTCTCCTCAAAAATTAACATTTGAGGAATATAAAAGATATACGTTAGAAGAAGCAAAGCGAAGTTACTGGCAGCAAAAAACGGGGCAAAGTAATGAAATTGTGCAGAACAGAGGCTTGCTCCCTAAGCTAACTTTTCAAAGCAAAACGTTTAACGATTTATTCGGTGGAAGTTTTATTGATATTCGTCCACAGGGTTTTGCTGAAGTTAATCTTTCTACCCGATTCAATAAAAATGAAAATCCTTTATTCAATACCCGTCAGCGCCAGCAAGCCAGTTTGGATTTTGATGAGCGGCTTCAATTAAACTTAACCGGACAGATCGGTGAAAAGTTGAAGATAAATACCAATTTTAATACGCAAGCTCAGTTTGATTTTGAGAATCAGATGAAGTTTGAGTATACCGGTAAAGAAGATGAGATTGTACGGAAGGTTGAAGTAGGTAATGTGAGCATGCCCATTGCCGGAACATTGATCAACGGAAGCCAAAGCCTTTTTGGTATTAAAACTCAAATGCAGTTTGGTCGTCTTGGAGTAACCGGACTATTCTCGCAACAGCGAAGCGAGATGAAGGAGATCAATATTACCAATGGTGCGCAAGAGAGTGAGTTCATGATTCAGGTGGATAACTACGAAGCCAACAAACATTATTTCTTAGCCACCTATTTTCGTGATAAGTACAATGAAGCATTATCACGTCCTCCTATCGTCAATTCAGGGGTGGTAATTAATAAAATTGAAGTTTGGGTAACCAATCGAACAAACAATAATAGCGACTCAAGGGATATACTTGCGTTTTTGGATTTGGGTGAGAATAAACCTTATAATTCAACTTTGTTCCTAAGTGGGCAGGCGTTAAATCCATCAGGTTTTAATGACGGAGTAACACCTCAGTCTAATAATTTATTAACTACGATTCCTTCGCAGTTAAGGTTTACTAATGACAACACCGTAAATGCATACTTTCAAGGTACAGGAGGTAGCGACAATTATGCAAAACTTACCTATGCTCGTAAACTTAACGACAGAGAGTATAAGTTTGATCCTGTGCTAGGTTATATTTCCCTAAACCAGCCTTTAAATAACGACGAAGTATTGGCGGTTGCTTACCGTTACACATTAAATGGTGTTCAGTACCAAGTGGGTGAATTTTCAACGGATGTTCCGCAAGACCCTTCAAAACCAGTTGTGCTTTATGTAAAACTGCTGAAGAATGAATTGCTGAAAACGTATTTGCCAACCTGGGATCTGATGATGAAAAACATTTACAGCTTAAATGCTTATCAGGTTAGTCAGGATGGCTTTAGATTAAATGTAATTCGACTGGATGAAAAATCAGGTGTAGAACAACCTGTAATGCCTGAAGGATTAAATACCAAGGGCAAGCCATACATTCAGTTAGCCAATCTGGACCGGATAAATAATCAACAAAATAATGAACCAGATGGAGTTTTTGACTTTATAAACGGTGTTACCATTGATCCTTTGAACGGTCGGATTGTATTTCCGGTAGTAGAGCCTTTTGGTAAAGATTTGGCTTCCAAGTTTTCTCCAACAGAAGTTGACCTAATAAGAAAGTATGTTTATCAACCTTTATATGATTCAACCCGATTTGTTGCTCAGCAGTTTCCATCGTTAAACAGATATTATTTAAAGGGTATTTACAAATCAAGCACCAGCTCTGAGTTTAACCTTAATGCCATTAATGTGCCACAGGGTTCGGTACTATTAATGGCTGGTCCAACCCAAATGGTGGAAGGAGTGGATTTTACGGTTGATTATAATTTAGGTAGAGTGAAGATTTTAAATGAAGCATTGTTGAATTCCGGTATGCCAATTAAGATCAAGCTTGAAAGTACGGAGTTGTTTGGTATTCAATCGCGGACAATGATGGGGGCAAGATTCGATTATAATGTAAACGATAAGCTGAATCTTGGGAGTACAATCCTAAGCCTAAGTGAACGACCATTAACACAAAAAGTAAATATTGGCGACGAGTCAATTTCTAATACCATTTATGGTTTTGATGCCAACTTTAGGTCTGAATCAAAGCTCTTAACCAGGCTGGTCGATAAGTTGCCATTCATTTCAACTAAAGAGCCATCATCAATTAGTTTTAACGGAGAGTTTGCTCAGTTTATGCCGGGTCATGCCAGGGCCTTGAATATTGCCGGCGACAAAGGTGGGGTGTCTTATCTGGATGATTTTGAAACCACCCGTTCAATAATTGATCTTAAGAATTTTAATAACTGGTTTATCTCGGGTACACCACAGTTGTTTCCTGAAGCTCAGTTTAGCAACGATTTAAGCTATGGTTATAATCGTTCGTTATTAGCTTTTTATACTATTGACCCAATCTTTTATTCTATCGGAAACAGCACTACACCTTCAAATATTAAAAATAACAAAGAAGAGCAGTCCAACCCTTACGTGCGTGAAGTAACCGAACAAGAGGTGTTCCCTAATAAACAAGCAGTAACTGGAACACCTTTGCTTTTACCAACTCTCGACGTTGCTTTCTACCCTAAAAAACGTGGTCCGTATAACTATACAACAACAGGAGTTTTGCCTGATGGAACATTAAGTAACCCGCAAAGTCGTTGGGGGGGGATGTTTAGAAAGTTGGAGCAGAATGATTTTCAGGCGCTAAATGTTGAATACATTGAGTTTTGGGTGATGGACCCCTTCTTGGGGAATCCTAACTCTAAAGGAGGTGATCTCTATTTTAACTTAGGGAACATTTCAGAAGATATTTTAAAGGATGGTTCTAAAAGTGTTGAAAATGCCTTGCCTGCTGGTGGCGACCCTAATTTGGTAACTTCTACCGTCTGGGGTAATGTGGGTAAAAATCAGCCTGTTACTCAGGCTTTTGATAATGACCCATCAGCTCGTCAACGTCAGGATGTGGGATTGGATGGTTTAAGTTCAGAACAAGAAAGTGCTTTCTTTCAAGTTTATTTAAATCAGTTGCGTAGTGTACTTCCTGCAGGTTCTTCTGCATTAGAACAGGCTGAAAAAGACCCTTCCTCTGATGATTTTGTGTATTTCCGTGGACCGGCACTTGATGCTCAGAATGCATTGATTCTTCAGCGCTACAGCCGTTTTAACGGTACCGAAAGTAACTCAAAAACCAGTTCGCAGGCACAGCAGATTGTTGGAATTGAAAATGCGGCATCAACTCCTAACCCAGATGGAGAAGATATTAACCGCGACAACAACATGAGTGCTTCTGAAGAATATTTTCAGTATAAAGTTTCCATTCGTCAACAGGATTTGGTTATTGGCCAAAACTTCCTGAATGATAAAGTGGTAACTAACGTGAAATTGCAAAATGGAAAAGTGCAACCTACAACATGGTATCAATTCCGAATTCCTATCACTGCGTTTCAATCACGGGTAGGTAATATCCAGGACTTCAGGTCTATTCGTTTCATTCGTATGTTCATGACAGGTTTCACTGATTCGGTGATTATGCGTTTTGCCAAACTGCAATTGGTAAGAGGCGAATGGAAGGAGTTTAATCCTGACAATAACCCTTTGATGGTTTTGCGTGAACAAGGACTGCCTGCTTCAACTACAGATAATTCCAACCTTAATTTAGCTGCAATCAATCTTGAAGAAAATGGTAATCGTGAACCCATTCCATATGTGATTCCTCCAGGTATTGAGCAACAACAAGTTCAAGGTGTTTATCGTGAAAATGTGCGCCTGAATGAGCAATCATTATTGTTAAGGGTTGATAATCTGAGTGATGGATTTTCCCGTGCTTCTTATAAAACAATCAATTTTGACTTTAGATCCTATAAGCGTCTTAAAATGTTTGTCCATGCTGAAGGAGGGCTTTCTTCTGGAGACGTTAGGGCTATTGTTCGTTTGGGAACTGATTATGACCAAAATTATTACGAGTACGAAGTTCCATTAACAGTAACACCTCCAGGTTCTAAAAATCCGGATGTGATTTGGCCTTCTGATAATAACCTTGACATTGCCTTTGAAACGTTACAGAAGCTTAAGCGTGACAGGAATGCCTTGAACTTACCGATTAATGAATTATATACCATTGTAGAGGGACGTTATCGAATTTCAATAAAGGGACAGCCTGATTTGAGTAAAACAAGAGTGCTGATGCTGGGTGTAAGAAATCCATACCAGGGGAATAATTCGGGCTTTGATGATGGTTTACCTAAGTCTGCTGAACTTTGGTTCGACGAATTGCGCATAGCCGAGTTTAAGGAAGAAGGTGGTATGGCCATGACTGGTTTAATGAATGCTAAGTTGGCTGATTTTGCCACCGTGAGCTTGGCTGGAAGCATGAGCACCTTTGGATTCGGTTCGTTGGATAGAAAAGTAAGCCAGATAAACAGAAGTCAGAATGCTACTTACGATGTTTCATCGAACATAGAGTTAGGGAAGTTCTTTCCAAAGAAAGTTAATTTCTCAATTCCAATGTATATCTCCTATGCTCGTGATACCAAAAAGCCTGAGTACAGTCCAATTTCTCCAGATCTTTTGCTAAATGATGTATTAAATTCATATAGAGGAGATAATAGAGAAAGAAGGGATTCGCTAGCAAGTGTAGTGAATGATGTTACTACGCGTAGAAGTATCAACTTTACCAATGTGCGAAAAAATAGAAACCCCGGAGATAAGGTTAATTTCTATGATTTTGAAAACTTCAACTTTACCTTTGCCCATACTGAATTCAGAAATCGTTCTTATACAGTTCAAAATAACGAGGTACGGACTTATAAGGCGATAATTGCATATAACTTCCAAAAGGAATCGAAAAACTTTAAACCTTTCGGGAAAGTATTTAAGAAAGGCTGGAGCTTAATTAGAGATCTCAATATGAACCTGGCGCCTCAGGTTATTGACGTGCAGTTTATGTTGGATCGTTATTACAGCGAGAATACGTTGAGGGCCACTGAAGAATCATCATATTTTATTGCGCCTAGTACGTATAACAAATCCTATTACCTTACAGGAATTTATAATGTTGGATGGGACATGAGTTCGGCCTTAAGGTTCGATTACAGTGCTCGAAGTTTGTCATCAGTTGATGAGCCTTCGGGTGCTATTACTCCTCAGGTCAAAGATTCTATTCAAAGTAACCTGTTTAAATTTGGTCGCCCGGTAGAGTTTAGTCAAAGGCTTGGTTTAACCTATAACGTCCCGCTTAATCGCATTAAACCCCTTTCTTGGACCTCGTTTAATGTTCGTTATGCAGTTGACTATAACTGGCGGTCAGAACCCCTGTCGACCATGAAGGTTGAAAGTGAACGATTTGGTAATACCATTCAAAATGCACGAACAGTTGGGTTTACAGGTCAGTTAAATTTTGCACAGCTATTTGGTAAAATCAGATTCTTAAGAGATCCGGATCCCAAAGACTTTGAAGCCGGCGACATTTACCGAGGTTTTTTAACCATGTTAAAAAATGCTAATGGTACCTATACTTTGAGTGATGGGACATTTTTGCCAGGATATTTACCGCAAACTAGTGTTTTCGGTTCTAATCCGGGTCTAGGATTTATGATGGGAAGCCAGAAGGATATCCGTTACGAGGTGGCTAGTAAGGGACAACTTACTACTTACGCTAGCATGAACAGCTTATACATGCAAAATCGTAAAGAAGATTTAAGTTACAGAGTAATTGTTGAGCCGATTAAGGATTTTAGGATTGAGCTTTCGGGTACCTGGGGTAAACAAATGAATGATCAGTCGAATTTTAGGTATGATGATTTAACAGGTACCTTCCAGGAGTTTAGTCCTGTAAGAACAGGAATGTTCACTATTAGTACCATTGCATTAAATACTGCATTCGAAACAGAGAATAATATTGATCACATTTCTTCAACCTTTACACAATTTGATCAAAGCCGTAAGGTGATTTCGGAACGTCTGGGCAGCGCTAATGTAGATAATTCCATTGGAAAGGATGCTCAAGGATATGCTGACGGGTATGGTCGTACGCAACAAGATGTGGTGGTAAATGCGTTTTTATCGGCCTATTTACGCAAGGATGCTAATTCGATGTCGCTTAACGCATTTCCTAGTATTCCTTTGCCTAACTGGCGTGTAACATATAACGGATTGACAAAGATTCCTTTTGTTTCAGAACTGTTCTCGTCAATCAATATTAATCATTCGTATAAATCGGTTTACACAATCACCAGTTTTACAACCTTGATTAATTATGCGGTGGATGCAAACGGTAACGTAACCAGTAGAAGTGCCCTTTCCGATGACAATGGCAATTTCAATTTCTTGCCTGAATACCAAATGGGTTTTGTAACCTTGTCAGAAGATTTTTTGCCATTATTGGGTATGGACATGAAGTTTAAAAACAACATGACTGCCAATTTTGAGTTTAGAAAAAGTCGTTTGTTGAGCTTTAGTTTGGCCAATACTCAAATGTCGCAGATGAAAGATAATCAGGTTACGTTTGGGTTGGGTTATCGCACGCAGAAATTTAAACTGCCATTCAGAGTGGGTAATTTGCATACAACTAATAATGATTTGAACTTTAGGATGGATTTTAGTTTACGTGGAAATAGAACTATTATTTATCAGTTGGATAACACCGTCGCACAAGTTGCAGGAGGAACCACCACCCTTTCAGTACGCCCTTCTGTCGACTATGTAATTAACCAACGATTCAATTTTAGATTATACGTTGATAGAAACGTGACTAAGCCCGAAACTTCGAATACCTATAAAACTTCTTATACCAATGTTGGAGTTGGGTTAAGACTTACATTATAGGTTTATTTTTTAAAAAAAGAACTGTACTTTTGGGCACTTAATAAAAAATTAAAAACTTATGAATTTTCCAGCAGAATTAAAGTATACGAAAGATCACGAATGGGTAAAAGTTGATGGTGGCGTAGCCATTGTTGGTATTACAGAATTTGCACAACGTGAGTTGGGTGATATTGTATACGTTGATATTAATACAGTAGGCCAATCAGTAAATGAAGGCGAAGTTTTCGGTACAGTTGAAGCGGTTAAAACTGTTTCTGACCTTTACATGCCTGTTAGTGGTGAGGTTTTAGAGTTCAATCCAAAATTGGACGCTAATCCTGAATTGGTAAACTCGGATCCATATGGTGATGGCTGGATGATTCGTATTAAAATTGCCGATGACGCTCAGTTAGCTTCATTATTATCTGATGCTGATTATAAACAACAAATAGGCGAATAAGGATGTTTCTCAAACAGCTAAAATTAGCGCTTGTTTGGATTGTTGTTATATTCATTTTATGCAACATGAGGCCCTCGGAATTACCGAAGGCCTCATTGTTCTTTCCAGGGTTTGACAAATTCGTACATGCTGTATTTTATTTTGTCTTGACCTTTCTGTTAAGCCGGGGATTTTATCTGCAAACCCGCTTTAAGCTATTAAAGCTTTTACCTGTAACTTTTGCAACATTTATTTGTTTATTTTACGGAGGTTTAATAGAATTGATTCAGCTAAAAGTGTTCACCTATCGCTCTGGAGAATGGGATGACTTCATAGCCGATGCCGTTGGAACATTTTTAGGAATCATTCCATTTTATGTTTATAAAAAAATTATATCCAGACCCCATGAACAAATTGCTTAAACGGGCCTTATTTATTGCATTTGCCCTTTTTACTTTTACTATGGTTTCCTGTGCATCAAGCCGTTGTGGTTGCCCAACAGTAAAGTATAAAGTAAGGTAATAACTGTTTGTTTAAATACTTAATTTATTAGCCTTTAGCTGACCAAAATCATATTTTTGATCATTATTCTTATCTACCATTGTAATAGTATTGGTACACCCTTTTTGCTTACTTGGAATTATTATAAATAAGGGGTATCTTGCGCCTGTTTGTTAGGATAATGTTATGAAACTTTCGGAGTTAATGGTTGGTGATAGCGCTACCATTTTAGAGTTTACCGATCAGGAAATGTCGGTAAAGCTAATGGAGATGGGATGTTTGCCGGGTGAATTGGTGAAGTTGGAACAAGTCGCTCCTCTGGGCGATCCAATTGCTATAACCGTTGCGGGCTACAAATTGAGCCTGCGCATTAATGAAGCTGCAACCATTTTATTAAAAAAGTAAGAGCCATAGCGAGTGAGTGAACACCTTAAAGTAGCCCTTATTGGCAATCCAAATACTGGAAAATCAACTTTATTTAATGATCTTACGGGGTTAAACCAGAAAGTTGGAAACTTTCCGGGGGTTACAGTTGATAAAAAAACAGGCCTTGTAAAACTTTCTAATGGCCAATCGGCCGAAATTATTGACCTTCCCGGTATTTACAGTCTTTATGCAAAATCCAAAGATGAGCAAATAGCTTTTGAAGTACTGTATGATCGTAAAGGTAAACTACGTCCTGATTTGGTTGTAGTTGTTGCTGATGCTTCTAACTTAAAACGCAATTTGTTGCTATACACGCAGGTGGCCGATTTGAATATTCCGGTTATTCTGGTGCTCAACATGATTGATGTTGCTGAGAAGAACGGATTAAGAATTGACGTTGATAGGCTCGCTGCTCGTTTAGGGATACGAGTCATACCTGTAAACGCTCGTGAGAACAAAGGCGTTAATGAGGTAAAATTGGCTATTGGTGAAGCAACTAAAATTGCCACGCAAGTAAAAACAATTGAAGTTGAAGAATTGGCTCCAGCCTTAATTGATGAAATCAGTGGAAGCTTTGAAACAAGCAGCCCTTATGAAGCATTACAGCTTGCGCACCAGCATGAAAATCTTAGCAGCTTAACAATTGAACAAAGCGATTTTATTGAAAGCTTGGAGCAAAAGCATGCATTTCATTCAGCTAATTCTCAGTCAAAAGAAACCATTGCTCGTTATAATTTCATCAACGATCTGTTATTTGACACAGTCAAACAAGATGAATCAGCTAAAGGTGAAACGTTTAGCAATAAAATTGATAAAGTATTAACACATCGTGTATTCGGACTGGTTATTTTCGTTATAATACTGTTTTTGGTGTTTCAGTCGATTTTTACATTTGCTGAATATCCAATGTCATTTATAGAGAAGGGCTTTTTAAGTATTGAACAATGGCTTTCTGGAGTTTTACCTGTTGGCGTGTTTACCAATCTGCTTATTGATGGTGTTCTGGCGGGATTAAGCGGAGTATTGGTCTTTCTTCCGCAAATTGTTATTCTCTTCTTTTTTATTGCTATTCTTGAAGATACTGGCTACATGGCACGCGTTACGTTCATGATGGATAAACTGATGCGTAAAGTGGGGTTAAATGGAAAGTCGGTAGTACCTTTAATTAGCGGTGTTGCTTGTGCTGTGCCGGCTATTATGGCAACACGGACTATTGAAAGCTGGAAGGACCGGATTATTACCATTTTGGTCACTCCTTTAATGAGCTGCTCTGCTCGCTTGCCGGTTTATACTTTGCTTATTTCCTTAGTTGTTCCTGATCAAAAAATACTTGGATTCTTAAGCTTGCAAGGACTAGCATTATTATCAATGTACTTAGTGGGCTTTTTTGCTGCTATCGGGGCTGCCTGGATCATGAAAAGGATTGTAAGAAGCCGAGAGCGCGGCTATTTTATAATGGAATTGCCAATTTACCGTATGCCTCGCTGGTCGAACATAGGATTGCAGTTATATGAAAAAGCCAGGACCTTTGTTATTGAAGCAGGAAAGGTAATTATTGCAGTTTCTGTAATCTTGTGGGTATTATCTACATACGGGCCAAGTGATAAAATGAGCACTATAGATACACATTTCGAGACTTTAGCAAAAGTGCCTGGAGCGAACATCGGATTGTTAGAGCAAGAGAAGGGTGCCCAAAAACTGGAAGCTTCTTATGCAGGTATATTAGGCAAAGCCATTGAGCCTGTGATAAAGCCTTTGGGTTATGATTGGAAGATAGGCATTGCGTTAATTACTTCATTCGCTGCTCGAGAAGTGTTTGTAGGAACCATGTCTACTATTTATAGTGTTGAGGGTGATGGAGAAAATATTGTTTCGGTAAGGCAAAAGTTGGCAACGGCAATAAATACCGAAACCGGACTACCCGTGTTTAGCTTAGCTACTGCGATATCTTTAATGTTTTTTTATGCTTTTGCTATGCAATGTGCAAGTACTATAGCCGTTGTTTATCGTGAAACCAAGAGTGTTAAATGGCCCATAATTCAATTGGCATACATGACTACACTGGCATATGTGGCAAGCCTTATTGTTTATCAGGTATTGAAATAAAAATTTATCTGTTCTTTGTAGTAGTTGTTTTTATTTTAGCTCCCTAGAAATTTAATTAGTTTTCTTGGATAAAATCAGTATTCTTCAAAAGTATATTCCTGCACCTGCAGCTCCGCTAATTGTAAAGTGGATAGATTATTATAAGGCTGAGCTTAAAATCAGTAGAAATCGTAGTACCAAGTTAGGAGATTATCGTCATCCTTATGGCGGTAAAGGACATCGGATTTCGGTGAATTATAATCTCAATCAATATTCATTTTTGATCACCCTGGTACATGAGTTCGCCCACCTCTTAAATTATAATCGACATAAAAATAAGGTAAAGCCTCATGGTACGGAATGGAAAAAGGCATTTCAAGAAATGATGCATCCTTTTTTCGAAATGAATATTTTTCCGGTTGATGTTGAGTCTGCATTAAAAGCATACATGCAAAATCCGGCAGCATCGAGCTGCAGTGATATGAATTTGTTGCGAGTTCTAAAGAATTACGATAAAAAGCAAGAGGTTTTGCTTGCCGTAGAAAAATTACCGTTTAATGCAGTTTTTTCTTTACCCAATGGACGGAAGTTTCAAAAGTTAGAACTAATCAGAAAACGTTACCGTTGTGTTGAGCTGAGTACTAAAAGAATGTATCTTTTCAACCCTTTGGCTGAAGTGGTAGAGCTCAACAATCACTAACTTCTTATTGAGCCGGAGCCTCAATATCCAATACAATTCTCCAGAATCCAGAATTTTCTTTGCGCCAAACTCTTAAATAATTAATGTTTTGAGTCGTTTTTTGGTTTTTAACGATTGTTGTAATGCTTCCTGTGCCAGTTGTATAGCCTAGATCTCGGGAAGGGGCTACGTACACGTGTGAGTTACGATAAGAGTACTCGACGTATTGTGAATTCAAATAGGTTAATGCAGGTGATTTTCCTAAAATTGGTAACTGATTATTTCTTAATAACCGTATGCTTGAACTAAGAAACTCCTTATAGGTAGTTTCAGTTTTTCCATTTGTTATGGCGCCACAATAAAGTTCATCGGTGGCTTTTAATATTTCCATGGAGTTTTTTTGCTGCTCTTCGGCAATAAAGTCAAGTGTTGCGCGCTTCATCCCAAATGTCATAGGGTTTGCATAGGTGAATTGTGGAGTGAACGCAGTTTTTCCATGGGCAATACCTAGGTCCAGCATCAACTCCCATTTCTTTTTCTCCTTAATCCAAATAGAAACATATTCGCCGGAATTGATACTAATAACCCCATCATTTTCTCCTTTGTAATCGTATGGTCCTGTTGTAAATCCCAAGGTCTGGTCATTGGAAACATCTGCAAAAACAGGTTCTCGCGTAAGAGTTCCAGGTATATCGTTTGGGAGGAGTTTAAAATAATTGATTCCATTCACCGGCTCGGGTCGGAATATAATACCATCTTTATGTAAAACAGATAAATATGCCTCCTTTATTCCTTTTTGTCCCGCCATCGCACTAAACTGTTTATCCCTATGGATAATATTCTCTATAAAGTCGGGTACAGTTTGGGAAAATAAATTAGAAGTTAGGATGGTAACTAGGTATAAAGTAGAAATGAGTTTTATAACGATTCGTTTTACTGTCATTTGAGCCTTAACGGTATTTTTAATAATTGTAAAAATAGGTGGATACTGCAAAAGTTAGAGAAAAAAGTGATAATTTTAATAGAATGCCTATCTATTTTGAAAAATAAGTCTCTTATCAGTATTAACGCATAAACATATGAAAAAGTTATTGCATCTATTTTTTCTAGGGATAATTGGATATTGCTCAAATGCTCAAGATCTTGATGGCTACCGACTTTCAGGCGGTGCCTATATTGCTCCCAAAGCATATACAACCTATAAGCAACTGCCATTTTTTAAAGAATCCTTTTTAAAAGGAAAACTTACAACCGTAAGCGGCAGAGTTATCAATCCCATTAGTTTAAGGTTTGATATGTTCGCAGAGGAGTTGCAATATATTTATGATAAAAAAGTATATCTGGTTAGTGAGCCTGTTGCAGAGTTTGTATTATATGATTCTTTGGGAGACATTGCAACGGAATATGTTTTTAGACGCTATTTTATTGAACCGGTCGTTAAGCCCAAGCCTGTATTTTGTCAGGTATTGTATGATGGCAAAACTAAACTTGTAAAATATGTGAAGAAAACTGAAGTAACAGTGTCTGATATGACAAGTGCTACCACAGAAAAAAGTTTTACTGATTATCAAGCGCTATATTTTCAGCAGGGTACTAATCAGCTGGTAAAGCTTGATAAAAATATAAAAAACCTGCTGTTAACGTTATCTAATGATAAACAACAGCAGGTTCAAAATTATATTAAAACAAATAAGGTAAAACTGAGTGATGAAGCCCAATTGACAAATTTATTTGTGTACTTAGACAATCTTTAAACAGTACTCCAAGTGGTACCTTCTTTACTGTCTTTTAGTTGATACCCTATTTCAAGTAGTTTATTTCTGATTGCATCCGAAGTAGCATAATCTCTATTTGCTTTAGCATTATTACGGATATCGATCAGAAGGTCTATTACTTTTCCAACATTATTTGCAGCATGTTCGTCCTTGGTTAGTCCAAAAATATTGAATAAAAAGCTGTTAAATAATTGTTTTAATGCTTCCAGGTCTTCAGGAGTAATGGTTTCCAATCCTGCTTTTACAGAATTGATGATTCGTACTCCCTCAAACAATTCAGCGATTGCAATAGGTGTATTGAAATCATCACTCATGGCATCATAACATCTTTTCTTTAAGGCCATGATATCAGAAGTAGACTGGTCTGACGTGCTTAAGTCCTCTAATAAATCATAAGCCGCCATCATGCGTTTAAACCCTTTTTCAGAGGCATCTAAGGCTTCATTTGAAAAATCTAATGTACTACGGTAATGAGCTTGAAGCATAAAAAAGCGAACTACCATAGGGCTATAGCCTTTGTTCAGTAACGGATGGAGACCTGTGAAAAGTTCATGAGGCAAGAAGCTGTTGCCTAATGATTTTGACATTTTTTGTCCGTTAACAGTAAGCATATTTGTGTGAACCCAATAGTTGGCTGGGTGTTTACCACAGAATGCAATATTTTGAGCTATTTCGTTAGTGTGGTGAGTTGGAATAAGGTCCATGCCTCCACCGTGAATATCAAAATGTGAACCCAGGTATTTGTTGCTCATAGCCGAGCATTCAAGGTGCCAGCCCGGAAAGCCCATTCCCCATGGAGAAGGCCATTGCATTAAATGCTCAGGTTTTGCTTTTATCCAGAGGGCAAAGTCAAGTGCTCCACGCTTTTCTTCTTGTCCGTCCAAATCGCGGGTATTATTAAGCAAATCCTCTATGTTACGACCACTTAGAATACCATAATTTTGCTCTTTATTGTATTTGTCAACATCAAAATAAATGCTGCCGTTAACCTCGTACGCATAGCCATTTTCCAACAGTTTGCGAGTCATTTCAATTTGCTCAATGATATGTCCCGTTGCTGTAGGTTCAATACTTGGCGGCAAAACGTTAAATACTTCCATTACCTGTCTGAATCCTACAGTGTACTTTTGTACAATCTCCATCGGTTCCACTTGGGCAAGTTTTGCTTTTTTTGCAATTTTATCTTCGCCTACATCGGCATCGCTTTCCAAATGACCGGCATCGGTAACGTTGCGTACATACCTAACCTTATAGCCTAAATGGCTTAAGTACCTGAAAATAATGTCGAAAGAGATAAAAGTGCGACAATTACCCAAATGCACATCGCTGTAAACGGTCGGGCCGCATACATACATACCAACAAGTGGGGGATTGATCGGCTTAAATTCTTCCTTACTTCTGCTTAAAGTGTTGTAAATAATTACAGGTTGTTGCATGTGCGTTAAACTTTTACTCTTTATTGAATTGCCACAAAATTAACAATCTTTATGTCAACGAACTACTAATAGTTGTTAAGGCATAACAGAATAGGTAGATTTTTGTTGCGTTTTAGATTCTTTTAATTTAATAGCTAGCGATTCGTTCTATATGTTAATAATCCGTCAGTTCAGCTTGATCGCATCAAAAAGCTTTCCAAATTTTAATAAAAAAGGAGCCGAAGCTAATTAAACATTATGTCACTTCGCACCGGATAGTGATCCGATAGCTTTTTGGGTGTGATTTTATAGGTTTTGGCTTTGAAATAATTGTCAAATAGAATAAAGTCGATTTGAAAATTAGGGAAGGCCCCACCATAAGTTTTTCCAAAGCCTACACCCCGTTGAGTAAATGCACTGTTCATGCCCTTTGAAACAGTACAATAAGCATAAGAAAGTGGAGTGTCATTAAAATCTCCACAGAGTAAGACCGGATATGGGCTACTTTGGACCGCTTCTGCAACAAGCTTGGCTTGAATACTTCGTTTTTCAAATGCTTTTTTCAGCATTCTTGCTATCCTGCGGGTAAGTACCGGATCGGTGCTAAGGGAATCCCTTATTTTTTGATAATATTTATAATCTTGTTGTTGAAAACTTATCGATTGTAAGTGAATGTTAAAAATCCGTACGATTCTTCCATGAATATTCAGGTCGGCATAAATACAGGTATTGTCAGTTCTTTCGCCTGAAAAAGGTATTTCCTTACTGCTTTCTATAGGATATTTTGAAAATATTGCCAATCCTGTTGATTCGTAATCATCTCCAATAATTTTTTTTACATACACATCCTTGGTTCCCATTATATGCTGTATGCTGTCTTTAATATTGAACTTACCTTTCTTTCTGGTATAGAATTCCTGAATACAAAGTATATCCGGATTTTCATTACGTATCAGCTCCAATATTTTGTTCTTGGTGGAGTCATCATTACTTCGTTTGTTGATAGGACGGAAATAATGCGTATTGTAACTCATTACCCTAATAGAGCTGTCGGGTTTGTGTTCAATGTCATAGGGTAAGTTGAAACCAAAACTGTTTTTATGGAATGGGGTACCAGCGGCTATAACTATTAGGGATAGCCAGGCAGGTCTGCGCCAAATAATAAGCCAGAATAAGAAAAATAATAAATTAATTAATAGAATAAATGGATAAGCCAATCCAAAAAAGGCGATTGGCCATAAATATACAGGATCAATAAATGGAGCCAGATAGCATACCAGCAAAAAAATAGCGGCAACAATATTAGCGGTAAAAACGAATTTATGGGCTAAACTTCTTCTTTTATGGTTTTTCATTCTTTTTCCTGGCTTGCTCTGAACAGGATATCCTTTTCTTCTTTGGTTAACCCTTCGTAACCATACTTAGATATTTTGTCGAGAATCCGGTCAATGATTTCTTGTTTATCTAGTTGCTTTTTAACGTTTTTCTTGTCATTTGCGGGATTGCGGTACGTCACTTTCAACTTGGGTTTTCGTTTAAAAAGTTTGGTAAAGAACCTGAAGAAAGATTGGAAAGGAGAACTTACATCACGCCCCTTTCGTAACTGCTTAATATAGACGAACCCGATTATAGCTCCTCCCAAGTGAGCAATATGCCCACCTGCATTATCACCGGTGATATTTATCAAATCAATTAATACAAAGAATAAAACCAGGTACTTTATTTTTACTAAGCCCAAAAACAATAACATAAACTGATGATCGGGCAATAAAGTTGCAGTAGCAACAGCAATAGCTAATACACCTGCAGAAGCGCCTACGGTTCTGGATTGAGCCACAACATTTTCAAATACAGGGAAAAGGTTGTAAACTGCAATGAATAGTAGCCCGCCTACTAACCCTCCAAATATGTAGATAAGAGAGAACTTCTTACCTCCCAGGTATTCCTCCAATAGCTGACCGAACCAATATAAACCTAACATGTTGAACAAAAGGTGGAAAAAATCTTTATGCAAAAACATATAGGTAAACACACTCCATGGCTGTTTGATTAGAATATCAAACGATGCCGGTATAGATAAATACTCAATGATTTTTGTGGAAAAATTAGAGGGAAGCTTAAATAAAGTTTCAAAAACAAAAACCAGTTTGATGACAAAAAAGACAAAAACGTTTACTGCGATAAACTGATGCAGTTTTCGACGTGGACGGAAAAGAACCTGTTTTAACTCTTCAACTAAGCTCATGATTAATAATATGAACCGGGTTTACGGATTTTCCACACTTTTAATAAAATGAAACCAAATAGCATGCCGCCTAAATGTGCATAGTGAGCAACATTGTCATTCGGGTTATTCTGTATTGCCATATAAAGTTCGATAGCTCCGTAAATAATTACAAAATATTTTGCCTTAATTGGGAAAAAAAAGTAAATATAAAGCATCATATTTGGGAATAGCAGCCCAAATGCTATTAGCAGTCCAAAAACTGCTCCAGATGCACCCAATACCGGTGGGTAACGAAACTCATTGGCGGATATGATATCCTGATGAATTGGAAAAAAGCTGCCACTTAAATTATATATCTGAATACCAGTTATCAGAAAATGCATGGCGATTGCTCCAATAACAGTAAGCATATAATAAGTTAAAAACCGTTTTGAGCCTAAATAGTTTTCAATGACAGGGCCGAAAACGAATACGGCAAACATATTAAAGAACAAGTGTGCATATCCTCCATGTAAAAAGGCATAAGTAAATACCTGCCAAATCCTGAAATTGGGAGAGTCAACGTAAAATGCGGCACAATGTTCAGTCAGCCATGCATTAATGACTGGATTGAGTTGCGCTAAAAAACAAATAACATTAATAATTAATATATTCTTTACTACCGGAGGTAGCATGCTAAAGGCCGACGGTGGTCTGTAATTACTCATATTAAACAGCGTATAATCAATATGTGGGTGTTATGTTATTGATGGAATGTTCAATAATTTAATCAATTAAATTCAAATATTTGTGCGTTTCCTGCTTCATGTTAAAGCTTTATGAAGAAAATCTTTTTACCAATTCTTCCAAGCCAATTGTTATGAATGTTGGTTTCCCCGACACAGCTACTTTAGGCATCTGACATGCAAATAGCTCATCAATTAACAGGCTCATTTCTTCTTTGCTCAATGCTGTTCCTGATTTTATGGCAGCCGTTCGAGCTAGGGAACGAGCAAGGTTATCTCGTTTATCTACCTTTAAAATAGTAGCATTTTGTTTAAAACTTTCTAAAAGGTTCTCAAGCAAACGGGCCTCATTACCACTGGCCACGTCCGACGGCACCCCATCAACCACCACTGAATTCCGCCCAAATTCCCTGATATCAAATCCCAAGGCTTTTACCTCATTCATCATCTCTTTTAAAAGTTCAAAATCGGAAGGTGACAATTCCAGTGTTTGCGGAAACAAACTTTGCTGACTGCTCCCTTTATGTGTTTCCAATGAGTTTAAATAACGCTCATATAGAATCCGTTCGTGTGCTGCTTGCTGATCAATTACAATAAATCCTGATTTTATGGGTGAAATAATGTAACGGTTGTGAATTTGAAACGACTGGTTTTCATTTAGCTTAAACTTAGGCGATTCTTCTTTTGGAGCAGGGAGATCAAATAATGGATGGGTATGAACATCTTTTTTGTCTTCATCTTCTCTAACAATTTTATAGAGTTGCTCCCAATTACCCACGTTTATAGCAGGCTGTGAGGTCGGTTGTCTGAATGAAGAACCTCCAGAGCGGCCGTTCTGCTGCTCAAATGGATTAAATTCAGGATTAACAGTTATAGTCGGCATACGAACTGCTGCTGTTGACGGCACAAAATCACGCAAGGCTGTGCTGGTTGGTGCCGCATCAAAATCAATAGCAGGGCTGATGTTATACTGTCCTAAAGAGCGTCTTACTGCCGATCGGATGATGGCGTAAATTACTTTCTCATTGTCAAATTTGATCTCCGTTTTGGTTGGATGAACATTGATGTCGATATGAATAGGATCGATATTAATGAACAATACATAAAACGGGAATGAATCGGCAGGTAACAGCTCCTCATAAGCGGTAGTTATTGCATGATTTAAATAGGCGTCCTTAATAAACCTGTTGTTGACAAAGAAAAATTGTTCACCCCTGGTTTTTTTTGAATACTCGGGTTTGCCTATAAAACCTTTAATGCTGATAATATCGGTTTGTTCCTCTAGTGGAACTAAACGTTCGTTATAACTATTTCCAAAAATATGGACAATGCGTTGTTTTAGTGTTCCCTTTGGCAAATGAAACACTTCTTGCCCATCGTGATGCAGACTGAAAAAAACGTTAGGATTAGCCAATGCTATTCGCTGAAACTCGTCAATAATATGACGCATTTCAACAGGGTTGCTTTTTAAAAAGTTACGACGAGCCGGAATGTTGAAAAATAGATTTTTGGCAGAAAAGGAAGTGCCCGCACTGCAACTGCATGCTTCTTGCAACTTGATTTCAGAGCCTTCAATCAACAACTGTGTGCCTACTTCGTCCTCATGGCGACGGGTTTTTAATTCAACCTGGGCAACTGCGGCAATAGAGGCGAGAGCTTCTCCCCGGAAACCCATGGTCCGAATAGAAAAAAGGTCCTCTGCTTTACGTATTTTTGAGGTGGCATGCCGTTCAAAGGCCATGCGACTGTCGGTGGCGCTCATTCCACAACCGTCGTCAATTACTTGTAAAAGTGCTTTTCCGGCATCTTTAACAATCAGTTTAATAGTGCTAGCCCCGGCATCAATAGAGTTTTCAATCAACTCTTTTACCGCTGATGCGGGTCGCTGCACTACTTCTCCTGCTGCAATCTGGTTGGCTACCGAATCCGGTAATAGTTGTATGATGTCTGACATGCCTTTGTGTTAATCAATTTGATTGTTCCTTTTACTTAGGAATGTAGCTAGTCTTCTAGTAATAAATACGATGAATTAAACCCGAAAGTAAACCGTTTGTTTTACATAAACCATACAGATAGATCGATGCTACTCTATGGTAAAATACTTAGTTTTGTCGGGGTTATTATTATTTGGGTTTTCAGTTGCTCGTATTTCGTTCAAAATCAAAGTGTTGAAAGACGAGGTGAAAACAAATAAGGTTTCCGTAAAAGTATAAAATTCAATTCTAACAATTAAATATTCGTTAAAAACAATGTTTAACTGCGCTAAGCACATTTTTTTGATCATTATTGCTTTATTTATTTCAAGTTGCACTCGTGCACAAAATCAGCCTAAAATTACAGGTGAGCAGCTTGAGGCTCCCTCAGCTTGGGTTGATTCAGTATTTAAAACATTGAGTCCTGATCAAAAGCTCGGACAGTTAATCATGGTTACAGCATATTCTCATGCTGACAGAATACAAACCGAACGCATTGCTGAGTTAATCAGGTATTACCACATTGGGGGGGTGATGATGGCTCAAGGTGGGCCACAAAGGCAGGTGAATCTGGTGAATTACTTTCAATCAATTGCTCATGTTCCGTTATTGGTTTCAATGGATGCGGAGTGGGGGCTTTCAATGCGCTTAGATAGTACGATCAGTTTCCCTCGCCAAATGCCTTTAGGGGCAATTAATGATGATAAGCTTATTTATGAGTTTGGATTAGAAATGGCCAGGCAATTACGCAGGGTCGGTGCTCATATAAGCTTCTCTCCTGTGCTTGATATCAATAGCAATCAGTGGAATCCGGTAATTAGTACCCGCTCGTTTGGGAGTGACAAGAAACAAGTGGCCGAACGCGCCTTGCAATACATGAAAGGATTACAAGATGGAGGAGTGTTGGCTTGTGCAAAGCATTTTCCTGGCCATGGTGATACCGATAATGATTCTCATACCTCATTGCCATCTCTATTTAGAAGCAAAGCTGCATTGGATTCAGTGGAGCTTTATCCATATAAACAACTAATACCAGCGGGCTTATGTGGGGTAATGATTGGGCATATTGGCGTGCCTGCATATGATGCTTCTAATTCTCCCTCAAGTCAGTCGTATGCAATATCCACCTCTTTACTGAAAAATCAACTGGGGTTTAAGGGCTTGGTAATTACTGATGATTTATTGATGAAAGGAGCCAATGGGAATTTCTCTTCAACAGAATCTGCAGTGAAGTCACTCATTGCAGGTAATGATATTTTATTGAATCCTGAAAGTGTTCCTGCAACTATTTACAGTATAAAAACGGCTATAAGCAAAGGACGCCTGTCATGGAAAGAAGTTGATGCAAAAGTGAAGAAAGTTTTGGCTGCAAAGTTTTTGGTTGGGCTGAATAAAAACAGGTTAGTTTCAACAAAAAATGTTATTACAGATTTAAAGTTGGATGCTGCCAAATACCTGAACTACGAATTAGTGAAAAACTCATTGACCCTAGTTCGCAATCAAAAGAATTTATTGCCAATTATTGACGTTGAAAAGCAGAAGATTGGAGCCGTCAGTATTGGTGCTGAGCTTGATAATGCGTTTTTAAACACGTTGGCAAAGTATGGGCCGGTAAGCCGATATTCGGTCTGGATGAATGATGAAGAGGCTGAGTACGAAAAACTTTACCAATCATTAGCAGATATGCAAACAGTAATTATTGGTTTGCATAGCATTGATACAAACGTTAAGGATAATTTTGCGATTTCCGAAAATGCCCGTAAGCTGATAGTAAGGCTTAGCAAAACAAGTAATATTATACTTGCAATTTTTGGCAATCCTTATTGCATTACCAATTTCGACTATTTGCCAGCCATATTAGTGGCTTATGATGACAACGCCTTGGCTAAAAGTTTGGCGGCACAGGCTGTTTTTGGAGGGATTGGTCTTAGTGGAAAATTGCCCGTGACAGTTGGTGTGGGATTTAAAAAAGGTGATGGGGTTGCAACCAAACCAACACGCCTCGAGTATGCTATGCCGGAAGCTGTAGGGATTCAATTGTCTGATTTGAATAGAATAGATTCAATAGCACAGGATGGCGTGAATAAACGTGCCTATCCGGGATGTGTTGTATTAGTCGCCAAAGATGGAAAAGTGATTTATGAGAAGGCATTTGGTTATCATTCTTTTGAGAATACTGTACCTGATAAGGTAACAGATGTATTCGACCTGGCGTCTGTAACCAAGATTGCAGCAACTACGCAGGGTGTCATGCGTCTTTATGAACAAGGTCGAATCGATCTGAATTCAACTTTGGGAAGTTATGTGCCTGTGGCACGCGGGTATGACAAATCGCAGTTATTGATTAAGGACCTCATGACCCATCAAGCCGGACTTACACCTTTTATCCCGTTTTATAAAAATTTAGCCTCTGGTGATTATAATTATGATTCTTCTGCAACTTTTCCTACCCGTGTAGCGCAAAATTTTTATATCCGTAAAGGCTATTTTAATAATGTGATGCTCCCTCAAATGCTTGCTTCTCGTTTAAATGCACCGGGTAAATACGTTTACAGCGATTTAAGCATGTATTTTATGCAGCAGGTTGTTCAGGAGGTTTCCGGTCAGCCGTTGTATACCTATTTGAAAACGAACTTTTACAAGCCTTTAGGACTTACCACCATGGGTTACAACCCCAGGAGCTTTCTTTCTGTGAACAGGCTAGTGCCAACGGAGAATGATCGTGCTTTCCGTCATCAAGTAGTGACTGGTGATGTACATGATCAGGGTGCAGCAATGGCGGGTGGTGTTGCCGGGCATGCCGGACTGTTCTCTAGTGCCAATGATTTAGCTGTATTAATGCAGATGCTGCTGAATGAAGGTGAATACGGTGGTTTGCGTTACTTTCAACCCGAAACGATCAAGAAATTTATTGTTTATCAAAACCCGGAGATAAGCAGAAGAGGTTTAGGGTTTGATAAGCCTGAGGTTTCTTTAGCAGAACGTTCGTATGGATCTACGGCAAAAGAAGTTTCTGATGAAACTTTTGGTCACACCGGTTTTACCGGAACTTGTGTTTGGGTTGATCCGAAATATAAGCTTACTTATATATTTCTTTCTAACCGTTTGATGTCAGCAGAAGATAGTAATAAGCTGGGAGGCATGTCGATACGACCTAAAATTCATCAGGTGGTTTATGATGCAATATTAAAAGTTGAAAGAAGTGCCAAACAATAAGGCACTTTTTTTCTTTATAGTGTAAGTTAATTTAATTAAGAATTATAGGTTAGTTGAAGTACACTATAAGTTTATAGCTGTGCATCTTTAATGTTACTTAACATAAACCTGTTTACTTAACTTATAACTTGTATTTTATCAGTAATTTCGGGCAACCAAATAAGCTGTTAGGCTGCTAACATAAACCTAAATTATATGAAGATTGGTATAGTTTGTTACCCTACTTTTGGAGGCAGCGGAGTGGTTGCCACTGAGCTAGGGAAAGCACTGGCAGAAAAAGGCCATAAAGTGCACTTTATAACCTATAGTCAGCCTGCACGGCTCGATTTTTTCTCAGAAAATCTTTTTTATCACGAAGTTTCAGTTTCAAACTATCCATTGTTTGATTATCCTCCCTATGAGTTGGCATTGGCAAGCAAGCTGGTAGATGTGGTGATGTATGAGAAACTTGATTTATTGCATGTGCACTATGCAATCCCCCATGCATCGGCGGCTTATATGGCCCGCCAAATTTTAGCGTCTAATGGCATTCATATCCCATTTATAACCACTTTGCACGGTACTGATATAACACTTGTTGGTAAAGATATCACTTATAAACCTGCTGTTACCTTCTCCATAAACCAATCGGATGGGGTAACCTCTGTTTCTCAGCATTTGAAAGAAGATACTTACCAGCATTTCGCGATTGAAAATGATATCCGGGTAATCCCAAATTTTATTGATTTTCGCCGTTTTAGCTTAAAGCCACGCGATCATTTTAAAAAAGCAATTGCGCCTAACGGTGAGAAAATCATCACGCACACTTCTAACTTTAGGAAAGTAAAGCGTGTAACTGACGTGGTTGAAGTTTTTGCAAAATTAATTGAAAAGGTGCCTTCAAAATTATTGATGGTAGGAGATGGTCCTGAACGGGTGAATGCGGAGCAGTTGTGCCGAACCTTAGGAATTTGTGAGGATGTTCGCTTTTTGGGTAAGCAGGAAGCAGTAGAAGAAGTCCTTTCCATTTCAGATTTATTTATCATGCCTTCGGAGAATGAAAGTTTTGGATTGGCAGCTTTGGAAGCAATGGCTTGTCAGGTACCAGTGATTTGTTCAAATGCAGGGGGTATGCCGGAATTGAATGTACATGGTGTCACTGGATTTATGAGTAATGTGGGAGATGTTGAGGATATGGCAAAAAATGCAATCTACATTTTGGAAGATGAGGGACGTTTAGCCTTATTCAAGAGCCAGGCTTTAGCGCGAGCAAAAGAGTTTGACATTAACTATATAATGCCGATGTACGAACAATTTTACTCGGAAGTAATTGAGAAGAATAAGCTGGCTGTAATTTAATAAACGAGAGTATTAAGATAAGCAAGAAGGCTGTTTCATTGAGATGAAACAGCCTTCTTTGTATGCAAGTAATTTGATATGATATCAAATTATTTTACCAAACGTTTTATGAAAACTAACTCTTCTTTTGTTAGGTGTCTCCAGCGACTGCGAGGCAAGTCCTTTTTCGTTAAGTTAGCATAAACCACACGGTCAAGTTTTTCAACTTCGTAACCCATAGTTTCGAAAATACGACGCACTATTCGGTTTTTACCACTGTGAATCTGAATTCCTATTTCTTTTTTACTTGCTCCCTCAACAAACGCCAGATCATCAGGCTTAATAAAGCCATCTTCTAATTCAATTCCTTCTGACAAGCGCTCAAAGTCTTCTTTGCGGAAGCTTTTGTTTAGCGTTGCGTGATAAATTTTAGGAATTTGATTTTTAGGATGTGCCAGTTTTTCAGCTAAGTCTCCGTCATTGGTCAATAATAATAAACCGGTTGTATTGCGGTCTAATCGTCCAACAGGGTAAATGCGCTCTCTTGAAGCCTTTTCAACCAAATCCATCACCGTTTTACGCTCACGTGGGTCGTCAGTAGTGGTAATATAGTCCTTAGGTTTGTTCAAAAGCACATACACCATCTTCTCCCTGCGTAACAGCTGCCCGTTAAAGTGTACAGTATCACTAACGTTAACTTTAAAGCCCAATTCGGTAACCACTTGTCCGTTAACTGAAATTTCACCTAAAGCAATTAACTCGTCAGCTTTTCTACGCGAGCATACTCCCGCATTGGCAATGTAACGGTTTAGACGGATCTCATCATAGTTGACATTAGAGTCGTCCTCTTTTTTCTTTGAAGGTTTGCGATCTCTGAATCCTCTGTCTTTAAAGGATTTATTTGGATGCTGGCGTTCGATGTAGCTTCGCTCATTAAATCCACGGCTGTCTTCGCTGCTTCTTCTTCCCTCAAATTTCTTTGCTCCGTATGATTTTCTTTCATCACCACCACGTTCATTTCTGTCGCTGAATGGCTTCTTTTCAAAGGAGCGCTCGGAACCGTATGGTTTCCTTTCTCCCCGTTCTGAGTCATAAGGTTTGCGCTCACGGTCACTGTATGATTTGCGCTCACGATCTCCGCCAAATGACTTTTTATCGTCAAATCTGCCGGCTCCGTATGGTTTGCGATCCTTGTCACCGCCAAATGATTTGCGTTCACCTCTGTCAGAGTAAGAAGTTTTTCTGTCCTCTGATCTTCCGGCTCCATATGGCTTACGGTCTTTATCGCCGCCAAATGATTTGCGTTCGCCTCTGTCAGAGTAAGAAGTTTTTCTGTCCTCTGATCTTCCGGCTCCATATGGCTTACGATCTCTGTCGCCGCCAAATGATTTGCGTTCGCCTCTGTCAGAGTAAGAAGTTTTTCTGTCCTCTGATCTTCCGGCTCCATATGGCTTACGATCTCTGTCGCCGCCAAATGATTTGCGTTCGCCTCTGTCAGAGTAAGAAGTTTTTCTTTCATCTGATCTACCGGTTCCATATGGTTTGTTATCTCTGTCGCCGCCAAATGATTTGCGCTCGCCTCTGTCAGAATAAGAAGTTTTTCTTTCATCTGATCTACCGGTTCCATATGGTTTGCGATCGCCGCGGTCGGTATTGAATGATTTTTTTTCATCACGGCTGGTTCCAGCAGGTCTTGCTGAATATCCGGCACTATCCCCTCGTCCACGTTTAGCGGAGATGTCTTCACGACTTTTCCTTGGTCTTTTCATGTTAAATTTCTATAAGTGCAAAATTGAACACCTTTAAAGCTATGTTAAAACTTCTCATTAAAGCTTCATTATCAGTTGTTAAGGTTGTTCAAAGAATTGCAAAGGTACGGTTTTAATCGGCAACGGCTCAGAATAGTTTGTTTTAATTTTTTCTCAGAAAAGGATGCCAGTTCAAAATCGTTGCATACGGTTTTTAATCGTCGATTTTGCTGCTTTTTGAGGGAGTGAAAAGGGGTGGTGAATTGTATATTTTTCACAAATGCTTGTTAATCAGTAAAATATACCTTACTTTTGCCGCTGGATTTTTGTGAGGGAATGGTGTCAACAGTCATTCCAGGTGTTAATCAACTGAAAGGTTTAAAGAAATAGGGATGAAGAAACACTTTTTTATGTGCGCATTGTTGATTGCGTTTTCAGGGTCATTATTCGTAAGTAAAGCAAAAGCTGCTAAACTGGATGATCCGTACAATACAGCTCTAATGATGAAATCATTAGACGACAAAAAGGCTCAAAGTTATTTAATTGAAGCCTTAACTTTCTCAGGGGAAGCTGTTCCGTTTGATAACAATGATGTTTATCAAAAATTCATCAGAAACTTGAATTTGCGTATTTCGCAAGGGTTTATTGAGAATTTGCAAGGAGTGGCTCTAAAATGGTTCCCGATTATTGAACCCATTTTAGCCCAGTATGGAATTCCTGAAGATTTTAAATTTTTACCCGCTATTGAATCAGGATTCAAGCAAAATGCCCGTTCACATGCAGGTGCAGTTGGATACTGGCAGTTTATGCCAGCAACAGCAAAAGCATATGGTTTAAAGGTGAGTAGAAAAGTAGACGATAGGAAGGATATTGTTAAATCAACAGTTGCAGCTTGCAGGTATTTGAATGATTTGTATGAGCGTTTGGGCTCATGGACATTAGTTGCTGCTGCCTACAATGTAGGTCATGGGGCGCTAGAGTCGGCAATGAATCGTCAAAACGAAAGCGACTATTTTGATCTGAAGCTTAATAAAGAAACCGGTAATTATGTATATAAAGTATTGGTTTTTAAGCATATTCTTCAACATGCCGGAGACTTTGATTTGTATTTCGATGAATCGTCTGTACGTGTAGCTGATTTGCAAGCCATTGGTAGCATTGGATTGTTAAGTTTAGGAGCGTTGACAGGTATGGGTACAGAAAATGGCAGTAATACTAATCATCTGCCAAAACCGGTAACCACTCGTGTACAGCCCAAAACGGCGAATTCGAAAAAGAAACTGATTGCCAAAGCAGGTCGTCTGTTTAACTGGATATAAATGAGAATTAACTGGTATGATAGTTGTGGTCATGCCAGTAAATAGATATTAGTTTTGGTATTGATTGGCGAAAGCTGGTCATATTAAAAATGAAAGACTATGATTAGAAAACACGTAATTGCGTGTGCTTCTGGTGTAATAGTGTTCGCTCTCATTAATTTTTTGTTCTTTAATTCAAATTCGGGGTTTTCTGTAAATAAGGAACCTCTGAGCACAACACCAGCAAGTACAAAGGCGACGGTTCAAAAATCAGTTGATTTTGCCGGTGAAGAAATTCCGCTTCACGATGCCTGGGTAAAAAAACGGTTTATCGCTACGCTTAAACAAACCAAACTGACGCTTCGTCAGGTTGGTAACGCGAAGGCCAGAGCGAAACGGTGGTTTAAAGTCATGGAGCCAATACTGGCAAAGCATGGTATTCCTCAGGATTTTAAATACATACCAGTGATCGAATCAGGTTATGATTTTGGTTCTGACACATCAAGAAAGGGAGCCGCAGGATTTTGGCAGTTTATGCCATCCACCGCCCGGAGCTACGGCTTGGCAGTGAGAGAAGGGGTTGATGAACGTTATGATCCAATTAAATCAACTCATGCAGCATGCCGATATTTAAAAGATCTGTACAGAGAGTTTGGATCTTGGACAATGGTAGCTGCAGCCTATAACATTGGATCGACAAAGCTTCAAATGCATTCGAAGCAACAAAAAGAGGATGATTATTTTAAGTTGAAATTAAATAAAGAAACCTCAATTTATGTGTACAAACTTATTGCGGTTAAAACTGCCATAAACAGAACTCCGGTAAATAATGCTGTACAAAACAAAGCTCCTAAAACGCTGACAGCAGGCTACACAATTAATTTAAGTAACCTGTATTCTTACAGTCCGGAGTTTATAACTGATATGCTTAAGCATTTTGGTTATTCATCCTTAAAGAATTTAGAACAAAAACCTGCCAAATAACAGCAGGTAGAGCACATTGCACAAAGCCGAAAGTAGAAATATTTTCGGCTTTTGCTTTTTATATCTTGCCTTTTAAAGTATTAGCAATTTATAGAAACTGTATAAAACAAAAGGAGCAAACGTGATCCGTTGCTCCCTTGCTAAACTTATATTTTGGAAAAGTCTTATCTGCCCCTTTGCGGTCCGCCTGCAGCATTAAATCCTCCGAAGTTATAATTCAAGCCCAGCCTGATTACCCTTGTTACGGTTTGGTTCTTACTGGTTTGAACAAAGCTTCCCGAAGTTATACGAGCTGCATTACGGGTGTTAAATAAATCGTCGGCACTTATGGTAAGGTTAAGCTTTCGGTTTAAGAAGGTTTTTCTTAAATCCATACCAGCTGTAAAATAGCCTTCGGTATAGCCTTGAATAAAGGCTTGAGGCCCAAAGTAACGCAGGTTGGCGCTCAGGTTCCAGTTTTGAGGTAAACTTAAACGCGCATCGCTATTGGCATTAAAAGTTAAGCGATCTCTGTTAAATTCACTATTTCTTTTATTTACAAAACTGTTTTTGTTTAAGCTGGCGCCGCCACTAAGATTAAGTTTGCCGGCAAAGAGCATTAAGTTGCCGTTTAATTCAACGCCATAGGCCCTATTTTGTCCAATATTGCCATAGGTAGTAAATGAGGTATCACGTTCTCGAACTAAGGTTATGCTGTTAATCATATCGTCAGTTTGACGATAATATACTGAGGAGCTGATGCTGCCTTGAGAAGTGAAACGATTATACCCTAACTCAAATGAATGTCCCCTTGAAGGATCCAGGTTGATATCACCAAAACGTATATTTAAGGGGTCTGAATTGTCAATATAAGGGTTCAATTGATTCATAGAAGGTCGATTGATACGATTGCTGTACGAAAGCTTGAAGCTTTGTACATCATCCATCTTATAGAAAATATTCAAGCTTGGATGCAGTGTTAAAAAATCTTTATCGAAATTAAATGACCTTGAAATCAAGTCTGCATTCAATTTATAGTATTCAAGACGTAAGCCGCCGGTAAAAGTGAACTTCTTAATAGTGTGCGAAAACTGTGAGTAAATAGCTCCTACAAAGTCAGTTTTATCAAAATCGTTTCTTAACAAGCGGTTCTCCTCGAAAGAACCATTATTGGCTAAGGTGTCGAGGCGGTATCTGTTGGTGTCAAATGCCAAGTTTGAGCTGACCCCTGTTTCAAAGCGGCTTTTGTTTTGGTTGAATGGCCATGTTAGATCAGCTTTAAAGCCTAAAGTATTGCCATAATCCGTAGAGTAGTTATTTTGTAAGGAAGTATCGAGCGCAGGCACATAATAATATTGGTTGTAAGCGTTGTTGCTGGCTCTGTTACTTCTTGAGAAATTCAGCTCGGTTTTTAGCTCCTTTTGATTTTGAAAATCGAAACCGCGCATACGCATACCGCCACCTCCTTGTCCGCCGCGGTTTCCACCACCACCTTGCATAGTAAATCCTGCTTGTTGTGCCATACGGGCATTTTCAGGATTTTGCATAACCTTACGAATCGAGTCGGCGAAGGCCGGATCTTTTGACATTTGGTTGCGAATGGAATCCATTCTTTTAGCTATCCGGTCGAAGTTTTGCTGTTGAGACTTATTAACAAATATATGGCGGTAACCAACCCCTACTTTTAATGTTAAATTATCATTTGATGAGTTGTTGTTTCTTGTAAAGTTTCCATATTCAACCAACTCGCTGTTTAATTGAGAATTGAGTGATGAATTGGTGTTGTTATTAGTGCTTCCGGTAACGCCCAGGTTCACCGTCATACTATTGGTTGTATTAAAACGGATGGTGTTATTTGAGAAAAAGTTGTGGTTTTGTGAGTTGTTGTTACCTGAACTTCTTTGGTTAAGATAACTAATGCCGTTGTTGCTGTAATTTTCGCGGAACAACTCACTCGATGTGTTGTTGTTAAACGGACTATAGTTATAGTTGTTAAAGCTTGAAAATTTGCGAGTAAAATAATTATAGCTTAAACGTCCGCTGTAGCGGTTACGGGTATTAGCGTTAGCTCCAACGGTAAGACTGCTGCCACGAAGACCTGCCCTGTTTTTGGTAACTATATTGATAATGCCTCCAGATCCTTCGGCAGTGTACTTGGCTGATGGATTGGTTAGTACCTCAATCTTTTGCAGGGCGTTGGCCGGAATCATATCCAATACTTTTGACAGTTCGGTGGGTTCTCCATCAATCAATACTTTAATATCACTGCTGCCGCGCACAGTAATTTTTCCATCGGCATCAACCTGAACCGAGGGAATTCTTTGAAGGGCTTCAACTGCTGAAGCTCCTGAGTTTTGCAAGCTCTCTTCAACATTATAAGTTAAACCATCGGCGCCTACCTGAAACGGACTGCGTTGAGCGGTTACCGTAACCTCATTAAGTTTGGTGGAAGCTTGCTTCAGTTTTATTTCATCATATTTTAAAACTGGTTTCTCTGCCGATAGAACAACATTGGTTAACGTATAGGTTTCGTAGCCAACAAAGCTGAACGTAATCTTATAGGCTCCAAAGGGTATCTTCTGAAAGATGAATTCACCGCTTTCGTTGCTGTATGTGCCCTTGGTTGCAGCAGTTTCTGTAGATTTTAATAGGGAAATGGTCACAAAGTCAACAGGCTCCTGTGTTTTTGCATCAATTACCTTACCGGTAATTTTCCCCGTTGTTACAGGCTTGGTGCTTGCTGTTGTTTGAGCATGTGTTAAAACAGGCAAGCCAATAAAGGCTAGCATAAATAGTCCCAGTGCCTTTGATAAAAATGTAGAAATTGAATTCACTTTTTCTCGTTTAGATTAGTTTCAAAAATAGATGAATGGAATGGAGTATGGTTTAATTTTGATGTGCAACATTACAGTTACCTGAAGGCTCAGGTAAATTATGGAGTGTTAAAAGAACGGTGGAATTGATCTAACCTGCATTCAACTTTTCTGCAACCTACGTCTTGCAGGTGTAATCAATAATTCTGCTCCTTAGCCCGAAACTTAAATTACTTATCTTTGCGTTTCGGATTTTGTTTTTTGTTGACTATGAGTGAAAACTTTACCGATTTAGGTGAGCAATCGGAAGTAGAGGTTTATGGCGCACGTGTTCATAACCTGAAAAACATAGATGTTTCTTTTCCGCGCAATAAGCTGGTGGTTATAACTGGTTTAAGTGGTAGCGGTAAGTCGTCATTGGCTTTTGATACAATTTATGCCGAAGGCCAGCGCCGTTATATGGAAACCTTCAGTGCATACTCGCGCCAGTTTATGGGGGGGATGGAGCGTCCGGATGTGGACAAGGTTTCAGGGCTGAGTCCTGTTATTGCTATTGAACAAAAAACGACTTCCAAAAATCCACGTTCAACAGTAGGCACCATCACCGAGATTTATGACTTTTTGCGTTTGCTGTATGCCCGCGTTGGTGATGCTTTTTCGTATAATACAGGCGAGTTGATGCAGAAAATGTCTGAAGATCAGATCATCAACAGCATTATGGAGCAGTACGAAGGCAAGCCCATCAATATTTTGGCTCCTGTTGTAAAAGGACGTAAAGGGCATTACCGCGAGCTGTTTGAACAAATTCGAAAGCAGGGGTATACGAAGGTGAGGGTTGATGGAGAGATACAGGATGTAACTCCTAAAATGCAGCTCGACCGTTACAAAATCCACGATATTGAAATTGTTATTGATCGGGTAGAAGTAAAGGCGGATAATCGCAAACGTATTGTAGATTCAGTGGCCGCAGCGATGAAACAAGCCAAAGGCATTATTAAAATTGCCGACAAGGAAGGTAATGTTTCGCATTTCTCTAAGTTTTTGATGTGCCCTACAACGGGTATTTCATACGATGAGCCGCAGCCGAATACTTTTTCATTTAACTCACCTTATGGCGCTTGTCCACGGTGCAGTGGCCTAGGCTACATTTTTGAAATTGACGAGCATACAGTCATTCCAAATCCGAAATTGAGCATTATGGAAGGCGGTTTGGCTCCATTGGGCGAATACCGCGAAACCTGGATGTTCCAAATATTGAAAGCGCTTTCAAAGAAGTATGATTTTTCGCTTTCAGTCCCAATTGAAAAGTTAAAGCCCGAGATAAAGGAAATCATCCTTAACGGAGCTCCGGATATTATTACTGTTCCTGTAAAGTACGGAAGCTATAACACCCAAAACTACCAGGTGACGTTTGACGGTTTAATTAAAACTCTGGAAGAGCAGCAGGAAAACCGTAAAGATGATGAAGACAGAAGCGATCTGGAAGGTTTCAGAACTTTGAAGGTTTGCCCCGAATGTAATGGTGCCCGATTAAAACAAGAGGCGCTGCATTTTAAAATTGATGATAAAAACATTTTTGAGCTGAGTTGTATGGATATCAATTCGCTTAAACAATGGTTTGCTGGTATTGAAGTGCGACTCTCAGAACGGAAAAATATCATCGCTAAAGAAATTCTGAAAGAGATAAGGGCGCGCATTGGATTTTTGGTGGATGTTGGCTTGACCTATTTAACACTTGACCGTACCTCTCGTACCCTTTCAGGAGGGGAAGCGCAACGTATCCGTTTGGCTACTCAAATAGGCTCGCAACTGGTTAACGTGCTGTATATTTTAGATGAACCAAGCATTGGGTTGCATCAACGTGATAATAACCGCTTGATTGAAGCGCTGAAAAGCCTGCGTGATGTAGGTAATACTGTGTTGGTTGTTGAACATGATAAAGACATGATTGTGGAGGCCGATTATGTAATTGACATGGGACCTGCCGCAGGCGTACATGGCGGTCAGGTGGTGGCACAAGGTGCGCCCGATCAGCTGCTGGGTTTCCATACCATCACCACCGATTATATTAATGGTATAAAGGAAATTGAGCTTCCTGAAAAACGCAGGGAAGGAAATGGACATGTCCTGAAATTGGTTGGGGCTAAAGGCAATAACCTAAAGAATGTAAGTATAGAACTGCCTTTGGGTAAGTTTATTACCGTTACAGGTGTTTCAGGTAGCGGTAAATCAACTTTAATTACTGAAACTCTTTACCCAATTTTAAACCAGTATTTCTTCAATGCCAAGAAAAAGCCGTTGGAGTATGAAAAAATTGAAGGCCTGGAGCATGTCGACAAGGTGATTGAGATTGACCAGACGCCAATTGGACGTACTCCGCGTTCTAATCCGTCGACTTATACGGGTGTATTTTCAGATATACGTAACCTGTTTACCCAACTGCCCGAATCTAAAATTCGCGGTTATAAACCAGGTCGATTTTCGTTTAATGTAAAAGGCGGGCGCTGCGAAACTTGTCAGGGTGCGGGGATGAAGGTAATTGAGATGAATTTCTTACCCGATGTGATGGTAAATTGTGAAGAGTGCCAGGGACGACGCTATAACCGTGAAACTTTGGAAGTGCGCTACAAAGGTAAATCCATTAGTGATGTATTGGACATGAGTGTGGAGGATGCTGTTCCGTTTTTTGAGAATATTCCGGCTATTCATCGTAAAATTAAGACTTTGTTAGATGTAGGCTTGGGCTACATCACTTTAGGGCAATCGTCGGTAACACTTTCCGGAGGGGAAGCTCAGCGCGTAAAACTGGCCACAGAGCTTTCTAAAAAAGATACCGGCAAAACCTTTTACATTTTAGATGAACCTACAACTGGTTTGCATTTTGAAGACATTCGCATTTTGTTGGGTGTATTAAACCGATTGGTGGAAAAGGGTAATACGGTGTTGGTAATTGAGCATAACCTGGATGTAGTAAAAGTAGCCGACCATGTGATTGACCTTGGTCCGGAAGGTGGAAAAGGTGGTGGAACTATTGTATTTGAGGGTACACCAGAAGGGCTAATTGAATGCACTAACAGCTTTACCGGTGAGTTTTTGAAAAAGGAGATGGCTATATAAGAACAGACGATAGCCAACCTGGATATTATTGCATAGTATTAATTAAATATTAGGTTAAGGAATATTGACTTCTATTACTCTGAATGCAGTATTTTACAGATGCTTGGTGACGAATTCAATAACCGAAACATTGCCAGTTCTAAAATGAACAGCGATCTTAAGATTATCAAGTAACAAGATAAAGTTTGAAGTACATCACACGAACAATTTGGATCTTATCAGTCGTTAGTTTGCTGACAGATACGGCAAGCGAAATGCTGTATCCGATAATGCCGATTTATTTAAAATCAGTTGGTTTTTCAATTTTACTTATCGGAATACTTGAAGGCGTTGCAGAAGCAACAGCGGGGCTGAGTAAAGGTTATTTTGGTAAACTTTCTGACATGTCGGGCAAACGAGTTCCGTTTGTGCAAATCGGTTACGCTTTTAGTGCGATCTCAAAACCAATGATGTCAGTTTTCATTTATCCGCTTTGGATATTTTTTGCGAGGACCATTGACCGTTTAGGAAAAGGTATTCGGACGGGTCCAAGAGACGCAATCCTTTCAGATGAAGCAACTCCGGCAACAAAAGGGAAAGTTTTTGGTTTCCATCGTTCAATGGACACTTTAGGAGCAGTAATTGGACCTTCATTCGCTTTGCTTTATTTGTATTATTACCCACAAGATTATAAAACGCTTTTTTTAATCGCATTTATTCCCGGGCTACTTGCGGTTTTATCTTCGCTATACTTGAAGGACAAAAGATCCATAGGACATAAAGCCAAAGTTTCAACACCGTTTTTTTCATTCCTGAAATATTGGAAAGTAAGCTCGACAGAATACAGAAAAGTGGTAATTGGGCTTTTAGTATTTACTCTTTTCAACAGTTCAGATGTCTTCCTTTTATTAAAGGCAAAGCAAGAAGGATTTGGTGATACATCGATTATCGGAGTTTATATTTTTTACAATCTCATATATGCCTTATTTGCCTTTCCTATTGGTGTCATTGCCGATAATGTGGGGCTGAAAACAATTTTCATTTTCGGGCTTTTCTTGTTTGCGATAGTATATTTTGGCATGTCGGTAAATACAAATCTTTACTTTTTTTTCGGGCTATTTTTTCTTTATGGTGTTTATGCTGCTGCAACGGAGGGGATTTCAAAAGCGTGGATTTCAAACATCGTATACGAAAAGGATACAGCAACAGCAATCGGGACTTTTTCGGCATTGCAAAGCATCTGTACAATGTTAGCAAGCTCTCTGACCGGATTAATTTGGTTTCAGTTCAATGCCACAGCTGCATTATTGACAACCGCAACAGTAACTTTATTCGTAATCGTTTATTTTTTGACATTTCCTAAGCCGACAATAATAACCAATGGCACTAAATAATAATAACTACAGATAATGGTTTACTGGAAACAACACCTTTCCATTTGTTGAAAGTGTGCGCAATAAATTATCTTTGAATTGGTTTGACAGTTTGGGTGCTTCGAAATCCAGTATGGATGGCAACCAATCTGAAATTTACCATGAATGCAATGAAACTTAGAAAAGCAAATCTTTCAGATGCAGCCTCAATTTGGGAAATACTGCAACAAGCTATCGCCCAAAGAAAGGCAGATGGTAGTGAGCAATGGCAAAATGGTTATCCAAATGAACAGACTGTTTATGATGACATTACAAATGAATACGGATATGTCATTGACGACAATAACGCGATAATTGCCTACGCTGCCATTATCTTTGGGGTTGAACCAGCTTACAACGAAATTAAAGGACGTTGGTTGACAAACGGTGATTATGTTGTAGTTCATCGTGTAGCTACATCAAATGCGGTTAAGAAACAAGGTGTGGCAACTAAATTGTTCAATATGATTGAGGATTTATCCCTTGAGAATAACATTTTTAGCATAAAAGTTGACACTAATTATGACAACATTCCAATGCTTAAAATATTGGAAAGATTAGATTATAATTATTGTGGTGAAATTTTTTTCGGTGGAGCGCCACGCAAAGCCTATGAGAAAATCTTAGGAAACAAATGACTCAAACTTTTCAAAATGAAGGATTGATTTATTAAATTAACCCTATTCTTCATTATTTCCAGCTGCTAAGCTAACTATCGCGTCATGCAATCCGGTCTGCCAAAAAATATTATTAGTTATCCTTTCTCTTTCCAGTCATTTTCATAAAGTCTATAGCATTTACACTTGATAGATAGCGGTAATCCGTGGTGGGTTAAAGGATGTAACCGAACAAATTGATACATTAGTGGATAGTCATGAAAAACTAGCTCATCATGAGAGAAGAAAACCCAAATAAGCGTCTTGAAATGTTTTCTGATGGTGTTTTTGCCATTGCAATTACATTACTCATTATTGAAATAAAAGTTCCGGCGCTCAACTTGATGGGTTCCACCAGTGATGTTTGGAATGCTACTATCCATCTTTGGCCGTCCTTCTTTGCGCTTTTTCTGAGTTTCATCCTTATTTTTATTAGTTGGTACGGGCATCATGTATTGTTTGATGCCCTCGATAAAGCTTCCGACCGGTTTCTGTTTGCCAGTGGTTTTTTTCTGCTAACCGTAGTAATACTTCCATTTCCTACCGCTTTCATGGCCGAATACCTTAACACACTTTATGCTCAACCTGCTAATGTATTCTATAGCTTTTGTTGCCTGGTGCATAATTTGGGATGGCGACTATTACTTAATAGTACTAAAAAACCGAAACAGCTTGCAAAATCACCAGAGCATATACAAAAAATTAATGAGGCAATGAGGAGTAACCGAATGGGCACTATTGCAAGCGTCGCAATTTTGGTATTGTCATGGTGGTTCCCTTATATAGCCTTGATCATTAGTCTTATTTTATGGAGTTTTTGGATATATGTTTCCTCTAAAATTAAAAGGAAATTCTAAGCGTAGAGACGATAAGATAAACCCGATCGCCAATTTTGCTAACAGACATTTTGTAAAACAGCATGAAAAATAAAAAGAGCGGATAAGCTAACACAATACGCAGAAGGGAAGTTTAAAAACCATTAATACAATACGACGGTACAATTTTCTTCGAGCCTTCAGCAAAAAGCCCCTGAAAATTGAACGAGCAATTTTCAGAGGCTTTTTATGATAAGTCCGCGCAACTTAGAAATTCAAATCTTCAATTCCTGCAATTTCGGTAGAAGTTTCGCCGAGCCAGCCGGCCTCTTGGTTAACGGCGGTATAAATCTTAATGAAATTAATTCCCGAAAGATTAACCGGTTGGCCATTCGCATCAACCGCCCATGCAATATCAAATGTGGCATCGGCATGTGTGTTGATTTGATTATCTGCATAGCCCCAAGGGTAAGCCGGTAACACCCAGCTCTGTGCCACCGGATCAGGATTACTATCATATGCATTGTTTGGAATTTTAGTTCCTGTAAATGTAAGCTGACTGCCTGCCCACAGTGGATAGTAAGAAGCTTGCGTATGATAACTATTTCTTTTTATGAACCCTGAACCTCCTTGATTGTCGGTCCAAGCTACATTGCCATTTAAGGGATTTGGCTTTGAATAGGTAATCTGGTAATTCTTAATCGTGCCTGGTTTATAATACTCACTACCGGCCAGCTCGTACCAGGTATCATCAGGCAACCCATTACCATTGGCATCATAAGCAACCATTACAATGCCTGGTTCCGCATTATTGGCAAATGCATTAGTGTAAACCTTAAAATCGCGGGCGTTAGCCACATTGGAAATGGTGTGATCAAAACCTACAATAAGGTAACCGCCATATCCGCCTAAACAAACCAGCCCGTTTGTTTTGCCTACTAATGACGTAGCCACCTTTGCTGCCATTGTTTGCGCGTTATCTCCGCTAGCGTAAGCAGGCAGTGTGTTGATAAACTGACCTGGAGCCGGGAGATACTCAAAAACCTGTGTGATGTATTTTGAAGTTCCAATCAAGGCATTGGTTTCCCTAGCTTCCGGTTGTTTTAAATTAGATTCTTTAAAATCAACTGTTTCGTTCTCCTTGCATCCGGCAAGAAGAACCGCTGCCATGCTGGTAATTGTAAATAGTTTTTTCATTAGTTAGGATTGTATAGTTAGTAGGATAAGGTTGTATTTACTGCTTTTTGGGCTTTTGTACAAACACCACATTGTTAGGGTTTAGCCCGGCCTGGAACTTAAACTTTAGCTTGCCTTCTTTGGAGAAACAATAGACGTCGCCGGTTGTGGTAAAGTCGTAAACATCAGTTATGTATACATCTCCGTTAGATGGATTTACATCAATGCCATAAGGTGTAGTGATTTTTGTTTCGTCTGTTATAAAGTTTTCTGTAACAATTTCTTCGGTCTTCACATTTAACAATTTAAAGCTTGCTTGCTGGGTAGTAAAGTTGTAGTTGTACAGATAAGCTAAATCTCCGTTAATGGTAAAGTTGAGTACTTCGAGCCCCTCGAATACTTTTTTCACCTGATCAGTTTTGCTGTCAATCGCCTGGAACGTGCAATGAATATCACCATAATCCCCCCTTGAAACCACGTATACATCACCGTAATCGTCAGCCTGAATGGTATAAGGATTTACTTGAACACTAATTTTTTTAAGCTCGGTAAATGAAGGAATATCAATTACAGATACAGTATTGTCATAATTTGGAAAATCTAATCCGCCTGAATTACTCACATACAGTTTGTTGTTGGCTACACAAATTCCATCAGGCTGGCGACCGGCTTTAACAAACTTGTCGAACTGCAGGGTAGCTGTATCGAGGCGGCCAACTGTACCATCAAACGAACATACATAAGCCTTGCCTGCATGAAAAGCGATATACCTCGGCTGGCGCGGTACTCCTTGTTCATCAAGCATCGAAATCTGCTTTAGCGACTTTCCGGTGTTAGGATCAATCACTTCCAGTTGACTTGAAACGTTTACCACAGCATACATTTTTGATCCATAGATCTTCAAATCATTCCCTGTATCTCCTAAACCACGTTTGTTTTTCTGCTCGAAATAATCGGTTTTGGCCACTCCTGTTAAAGTGTCAATGCCCGTAAGGGTGGTATTGTTCATGTTAAATAGACCTTCGTTTAATACGTATAAGCTTGCCTGAAAAGGTTGAGGAGCTGGATCGTCATTTTTTCGGCAACCTGCAAAAAAGATGGCACCGGCCAGTGCTAATGATTTTAGTCCGATTGCTGTTAATTGGTGTTTTGTCATATACTTGTTTTACTTTTAAAATTTCAGTGAATAGGATACACGCAAAGAGCGGCCGGGCATGGGAAAGTTCCGCACAACTTCGTATTGTGTATTAAGTATGTTTAGTACTTCTAGGCTTAGTTTATTTTTTAGTTTATATACTTTGAATGCTTTAGAAAGAGTAAGCCCATGCTCTGAATAAGCCGATAGGTAGTTTTGAGGAATGTTTTCATTAAGTATATACCTGCTGCCGGCAAAAAGAAGATTATAGGCCAAATCAACTGGCGGGGTGCTCAAACTGAAGATTGCCGAGCCTGAATGCTTAGGCGTATAAGCTAGCTGATCTCCATAGGTTTTCTCCTCAGGGTTAGTCATGTCTAACACTTGCTGAAAAGTATAGGTGCCTTCAATGGCTGCAAAAACCGAATTGCCTATTTTCTTACCTGCTTTTACACTGAGATCAATGCCATTAATGTAAACAAGGCCAATATTCCTCATCGTCCAGATAAACAGGTTTTTCGTTGGCTTGGCTACTATTTTATCCCTCACCTTGTTGTGGTATGCATCCAATGAAGAGGACAGGTATGAGCCATCCGTCGCAGTAAAGTAATTATAAGAAAGTCCCAGGTTGAACTGATGTGCATTCTCAGGTTTAAGTTTGGTGTTGCCTATTTGCGTGTAAAACAGGTCATTGAATGTAGGCATCCGGAATATATCCTTGTAAAAGAAACGGAAGCTCAGCTTATTGTTTGCAAAGGGCTGATAACTTACAAGTACAGAAGGTGAAAAACGAAAATGATTTTTAGGAGTATCTCCTTGTTTTACAGCTTCATACACGGCAGAAGACAGAACTCCCAATTGAATATTAAAACGATTACTTGTCCATTTTGAGTTAAGGGCCGTAAGCCAGGTAAAGCGAGACGGGTAGGCAAACTGGTGGAGGTCGGCGTCCATGCTGTTGTAAAAAACATCACTTGAAAGACCAACCTGAAATTCGTTCGACGCTTTATATACTGCGGCGGCCGAGCCATAAACTTCGTTTTGGTGATAGTTGTTGTCTTGCACGTCTACTATCACGCCCAGGTAATCGGGGTTGAGATAGCGCAAGTAGCTTTTTGCATACTTTACGTTAAAAAGGGCTTCAATTTTAGCTGAGAAAGATTTTTCGTATTTAGATTGAACAAAAAAGGTTTTATCCCACAAACGTTCGGATGAATGCGTATTGTACAGAATAGTAGCTCCAGGCAGACCTCGTTCGCTTTGAAAGTAATAGATTTTGGAACTGAGTTTTTCCTTTTCATTGAGGGTTATAAAGAAGTTTTCTTCTAAACGGAGGGTTACTATATCGGTATTAGACCTTTTCTCACTGGAAACACTGTCATCTTTTGAACCGCTACCTCCATAGTGTAAAACAAATGGGTACTTTCCGTTTGCATTTTGAAATTCAGATAGAAATGAATTGGAAACTTTATCACTAAGTTTATTGTGAATAGTAATAGATGGTGAAATTAATCCAAATGACCCGACCTTGAGCAGGCCATTCATTGCCATGTTTTCCCCTGATGTAAAAACCGGAGCTGTAGTATTTACGGTTAATAAACTGGCCGATGAAAATGACCTGGCGGTGTTTAAAATACTTTCAGGATTGCCAATTGTGAGTGAAATCTGATCGACATTGTTTACAGAGAATTTACCTAAATCAATTTGTCCGGTTTGATTGTCGGTAATGGTAATTCCATCATAGCAAAAACCTGTGTGATTGGCACCTAATCCGCGTACCGAAACGGTTTTAAGGCCACCGATGCCCCCGTAGTCTTTTACGGTAACACCGGCAAAATGCTTAACCACATCTGATAATTGAAACGCTTGAATTTGCTGCAGACTGTAGCGGTTAATTGTTTGCACGGGCGCCATACCGGGCTGGGTCGGCAACGCTTTACTTGTTATCTCCACCTCTTTTAGGCGTTTAAGCGTATCGGTTTGGCCAAGGGCCTCCTTGCTGGAGACGCCGGTAAAAAAGCACAAAAAAAGAATATGTGGATATAATCTTCCCAATGAAGAATACCCATTAACTGGTAATGACATGCTAGCTATGTTGATGTTTAATCAAATAGCCTCCATAGAATAAAATGAAAACCAATGGTTAACCTTTAATTGGCCAACGTTAGGATTCAAGCTTCAGTCCACGAAAGCTTAAACTGTATGCATACATGGCAGGTCTTCTGACTTATCCCAATGTTGAGCGCCTTCCCATCTTATCGACAGTGGCATTAGTGTTTGCTCAACATCTTTTTAAGGACTTACAGCAGCGGGTCTGTTCAGGATTTTCACCTGATTCCCTTTTAATCAACAAGCATTGAACAACGCTTGTTAAACCATAGCGGGGCCAAAGATAATAAATGAGAAGAAAATATCGGTAAAGAATTGGATGTAGGTAGTCCATTGTGGAGGATAAGTGCGTGACTTGTAACTAGGAAATCACAAAACCATTAATATCTTTACCACACGGCGGGCTAAGGCGGTGCAGTTTTCATGGTGTCTTCGGGCAAGCACCGTGCGAAGTAAAAAAACATAGCCAACAAACAGTTTGGCGAGACAAATATGAAAGGACTATGCGAGTATATGGCAAAGACAAACTAATCGGGCTGCTAAAATCAGAAAGTGACTTGTGGACAATATTAAAAACAGTTAGCTTAACAAAGGAGAATATAAATAAAGAATTAAGAAACGAAGTGAAATTGCCATTAGCAACGGTTTGGCACTTGCAAGAGTGATTTTCTACTAAAATAACCATAAACCAGCTTTTACCTGTGATATTGGTAGTTTAACTCAAGCTATTGATATTAGGCGAAGGTGGACTGATGTGAATACGGCATGATATCACGATATTTTAAAAAGTATTAATGAAAAAAATAGGCTCAGTAATAATTTCAAAAAATCCATTAATTGCTGTTGTATTATTGACTGCTTTTTTTGTTGGGAAGGTAAAAGCACAAGATAAATCCGCAGAAACGATTATCAGTAAATACCGGAATGTGTTTGAAATGCCTCCACAAAAAACGCCTTCTAATGTGGCGGTGGATGCACCTTTGCTTGGAAATGGTTCTTGTGCGGCAGCCCTTGCCGGTCCGCCCGAACAACAAACCTATTACCTGTCCCGTAATGATTTCTGGAGATTGAAAACGGGTTATGATCAGGCATTTCCTGCTGTGTTAGGCAAGCTGCAGATCAATATACCGGCATTAAAGCAGGCTCATTACAGGGTAGAACAGGATATCTATAATGCCGCTACGATTTCTAATTTCAGCAAAGCAGATACTTCCGTTATTATTCAGTCGACTCTGATGGCTACTCAAGATCTGTTGCTGGTTGAAATTACCAACACCGGAGCCGCTACTATAAACGGTAGTTTGCTATTGCTATTACCTCAAAAGGATCAGGTTTCCAATCAGGAAAGATTTCCCGACACACTGGCCTTTGGAAGTGATGCCAGTGGTGTTCAGTGGATTCAAAGAGGGTTTGTTAAGGATGTAACTATAAAAAGTATGGCAGCCGCTGCGCTGAAGATAGTTGGAAAAAACAGTGATCGATTTACGCTTGCCTCAGGTCAGAAAATTACGGTTGTCTGTTCATTGTCCAGCAATTTTAAATCTGGTGATTGTCTTCGTACAGTGTGTCAGTACGTACAGCAAATTACATTACAGGAGATCAAAGAGATACAAACTGGGCATGTAAAATGGTGGCATCGTTTCTGGAATGAAAGCTATGTAGATATAGCCGATTCCGTTATTGAGCACCAATATTATCGTTCTCAGTATAACATGGCTTCGTGCAGTCGCGACTCCAAATTTCCTCCTGGAATTTTTGGCACTTGGATTACTAAGGAAACTCCAGCATGGAATGGCGACTACCATCTCAATTACAATTACAGTGCTCCTTTTTATGCTTTGCATTCTTCAAATCATTTGCAGCAACTATTGCCTTATGAGGCTCCGCTGCTGGATTTCATGGAACGCGGAAGGTATTATTCTACCTATATGACAGATGTACCTGATGGCGTGCTGTATCCTGTTGGTATTGGTCCGCTTGGTATTGAAACTACCCGAGTAAAGGAGCCTACTGGCGGCAGGGGAGCTGCTGTAGAAGAGGAAGGTTTGTTTCTGGGACAAAAGAGTAACGCTGCCTATTGTGTAACGAATTTATCCATGACCTTTTATCGGACTCATGATGCTGAGTATGCAAAGCGTGTATATCCGTTCATCAGGTCTGTAGCTGTATTTTGGCAGCACTATCTTCAAAAGGAAAATGACCGTTACATTATTTTAAACGATGCGATCCATGAAGGAACGATCGGAACTATGAATCCGATTCTTTCACTGGGATTGGTTCCAATGGTGTTTAGTACTGCAATTGACATGAGTATCTTGTTGAATACAGATAAAGACTTGCGGAGTGATTGGCAATTTAAAATGAATCATGTAGCAAAATTCAGCACGCAAATTCGTAATGGTAAAACAGTTTTCAGATACAGTGAGAGAGGAACAGATTGGTGGCCCGATAATACATTAGGTATTCAGCATATTTATCCTGCCGGCCTAATTGGATTAGAAAGCGACAGCACTACATTACAGATAGCAAAAAATACCATTGATGAATTGCATCGTTGGAAAGATTTTAATGGAACGAACAGTTTTTATCCGGCTGCGGTCAGGGTTGGTTATAATGCTGATAGCATTTTGGCAAATATACACAACTACAGTTTACGTATCTACCCCAATGGTTTTCAAAAGAATAACCCACATGGAATAGAAAATTGCAGTACGGTTCCTAATACCATTAACGAAATGCTTTGCATGTCCAACCAGCAGGTGTTGCGTGTTTTTAAAGTATGGCCTCATAAAATAAATGCTTCCTTTTCGAATATTAGAAGTGAAGGAGCTTTTTTAGTTTCATCAACTTTAAAGGATCAGTCAGTTCAGTTTGTAAAAATTATAAGTGAGAAAGGTAGAGTCTGTATTTTGGAAAATCCATGGCCAGACAAGGTTTTGCTAGTAAAAAGTAATAAAAGAAGAACGCAGCAATTAAATGGTGAAAGAATACAGCTGCCTACTTTACCTGGGGAAACATTAACGATAACGGCCGTGGAATAATAATTTTCAGTATGGTATAGCTACTTTCTTTATCGAGTAAATCAATGTTAACGCAACCGGCAATTAATATTTAAGACAAGTAAAATGTTTATTGTTTCATTATCATACAAAAAAGAAATTGCTGAAGTAGAAAGGTTCATCGAGCCACATGTCCAATTTTTGGACAAATACTATTCAGAGAAGAAATTTATTTTTTCGGGCAGGAAAAATCCACGAACGGGCGGAATTATAGTGGTTCGCAACGTGGACAAGAATGCATTAATGGAAATTATTAAACAAGATCCTTTCTATCAAAACGAAATTGCAGACTACGACATCACTGAAGTAGTTCCGACTAAATATGATGAAGACTTTGCTTGTTTCATAGAATAAACTTTGCCAACAGTTGCCCCAAAGCGCATATAACAAGAGGTTTGGTTGGCAGATGTCGAACTTAAGTTTATGTATAAATCATGTGTCAACAAAACCGATAGAAGGTTAATGAAAAAATCAATGATTCTCAAATTAGCTAAACAATGAAAGAATTCATGTTTTACATCCGAAACTCAGGAGATGCCAAAGCCGCGCTATCTTCGGAGGATCATTTAGCTTTTGTAAAAAAGTGTGAAGTATATATTGGAAAACTAAAATCCGAAGGGAAATTAATCGCTGCTCAGCCCATAATTCGAGAAGGTTTTGTGATTGCTAAGTCAGCCAACAATTGGACAAAAGTTGCACTTGACCCGACAAAGGAAGTGCAAGTCGGATACTACCACATTTTAGCAGAGAGCATGGACGAAGCAATTGAGATAGCAAAACTTAATCCGGAGTTTGAGTATGTACCATCAGCTAAAATTGAAATTCATCAAATAAAAACAAAAGAAGAAGAAACTAGTTTTGTTTACCCAACATAGTTATAGTGATAGTCAAAATTACCGAAGATTAAAAACGACCATATCATGAATTTTGATCTTATTCTTAACAACGTTGCCAAACATGTGCGACTTGATAAAACTGAAACCGACTTTTTTCTTTCATTACTTCAACACAAATCAATCAAAAGAAAAGACTACCTTTTAAAACAAGGCGACATTTGTAAAACCGAAAATTTCATCATAAAAGGGTGCTTACGGACCTATTCAATTAACGAGAATGGGGTTGAGCGCATTGTGATGTTTGGAAAGGAAGACTGGTGGGTTGGGGATCTTTACAGTTTTCTAACAGCTACACCTGCAAATTTTTATATTGACGCATTAGAAGATACCGAGATATTACAAATTTCAAAGCAAAAGCTAGACATACTATATGAACGAGTTCCTAAGTTCGAAAGATTTTTTCGCATAATCATTCAAAATGCTTTCATTGCTCAGCAAAACCGTATCAACCAAAATCTCTCATTTACTGCCGAACAACGCTACTTAGATTTCATAAAAAATTATCCACTCCTCGAACAAAGAATTCCTCAGAAACAGGTAGCCGCGTATTTGGGTATAACGCCTGTGTTTTTAAGTATGTTAAGGAAAAAAATAGTTCATAAGTGATTTATTAAAGTAGTTTAATTTTTATCCTATTCTTTCGTTGTTGCTTTGTGATGTTAATTAAACAATGCAACAGTGAAAGTAATAATCGTTTACCACAGCGGATATGGGCATACAAAAATTGTAGCCGAGTATATCCAGAAAGGTGGCTTGTCAATTCTACCCGATGTGGAATTGTTATCCACCATAGAAGCACAAAACAATTTCGACTTGCTTCACAAAGCCGACACGCTTGTTTTTGGCAGTCCTACTTATATGGGTACTGTTTCGGCAGAGTTCAAAAAATTTATGGAAGCCACTAGCAAATTTTGGTATGCCCAACAATGGAAAAATAAATTTGCGGCTGGCTTTACCAATTCCTCTACACTCAATGGAGACAAATTAAATACCCTTCAGCAACTTTCAATTTTTGCTGCACAACACTCCATGCTGTGGATTTCAGCAGGGATATTACCCAGGTTTGAGAATGATATACAATTGGATGAACCCAATGGACTTGCCAGTTATTTAGGACTGATGACACTTTCTGATAACGCTATAAAGGAAGTTAATCAGCCTAAAGGACTTGTAACCGCTGAACTATTCGGTAAACGAATCGCAGAAATTACACAACAGTATAAACAGTCAAATTAATAAGACTATGAAAAATCAAATTTTTAAAACAAACAATGATTGGACAGGTACAATTACCCGTCTTTCTATAGGATTAATTTTATTTCCTCATGGAGCTCAAAAAATGCTTGGTTGGTTTGGTGGTTTCGGTTTTACAGGTACTATGAGCTTTTTTACCGACACAATGCACTTGCCATGGTTAATAGCTTTTATGGTAATAGTTATTGAATTTATTGGTTCATTATCATTGATAGCCGGTTGGGCCAGCCGAATTTGGAGTGCTTTAGCAATAGTTTTGATGTTGGGAATCATCCTTACATCACACCTAACTAATGGGTTTTTTATGAATTGGTTTGGTAATCAGAAAGGAGAAGGTTTTGAATTTCATTTGTTGGTAATTGGGCTTTCAATCGTTACGCTTATTAACGGTAGTGGCAAGTTTTCGGTTGATTCAAAAATTGTAAAGTAACATTAGGTGGGGCTGCCAATAACAGTGGTTTTGTGTGGCCCCGCTTATTGTCAGCTATTAGCTCATTAAAGTCTTACCACTTGGTCAAATTTTTTGTAACCTTTCCATACCTCTTTTACTCTAATCAATTACTAACAATTTAAAAGAAATGGAAAGTAAAAACACAGAACAGTCATTGATACTAACATTCAAACTGTTAAAGTTTACATTCGGGATTGTACCGATCGTTGCAGGGGCTGACAAGTTCACTAATCTGCTTACAAATTGGGAGCAATATATCAATCCTTCCATTGAAGGTTTGCTGCCGTTTTCCGGCTCTACCTTTATGATGATGGTAGGTGTTGTTGAAATTATTGCAGGACTTATCGTGCTTAAAAAAACCGAAATTGGCGGATACATTGTTGCTGCCTGGCTCACTATTGTTGCACTGACATTGTTGCCTGGCCTCAACTATGTCGATGTAGCAGTCCGTGATCTGGTAATGGCGGTTGCAGCTTTTGCTATGGCAAGAATAGCTAAAATTATTGCTTTAAATTATGGCACAGTTTGAAAGGTTTACCGAAGCAGAACTTGTTGAGCGGATAACAAATGGAGAAAAATCCCTTTACGAAGTTATTGTAAGAAGGTTTAATCCATATTTGTACAAAATAGGCCGGTCGTATAATTATAATCATGAAGACACGCAGGATTTGATGCAGGAAACCTTTATTGATGCCTATAAAAACCTGTTACAGTTTGAAGGTCGCTCGGATTTTAAAACCTGGATTATCCGCATCATGCTCAACAACTGTTACCGAAAAAGAAAAAAGTTGAGTCTTAAAAATGAAGTTACACAAGATACTGATGACAATTCAACGCCAATGTTTACAAGTTCGAATAATGACACCGATAAAATAGTTCAAAACCGGGAATTGGGGCACATTATTGAAAATGCTCTTGGTAAAATTCCTTTTGATTACCGAATAGTATTTTCATTAAGAGAAATAAACGGACTGAATGTATCAGAAACTGCCGGCTTGCTTAATATCAGCGAATCTAATGTAAAAGTGAGGCTTAATAGGTCGAAAGCTATGCTGAGAGCCGAGATAGAGAAAACATACACTGCTCATGAACTATTTGAATTTAATTTAATCTATTGTGATGCGATGGTAAAAAATGTATTGAATAAAATAAATGAACTCTATTGAAGAGGATCTGCCACTAAATACAGATAACGTTTCCCGGTAAACGTTATCTGTAATCCTCCCTATTTCAAAGGAATTGATTCCTTCGGCTAACGTTTAACCTAGTAGCAAAGTTTGAAATTCATGAGGATAAAAAAGCGGTTTAAAGTTACATTAAGCCAATAATTGAAAAACATTAGTCAGAATCTTTATACCCTCCTCTCGGTCATATCCCCTCATTCGTCTGATCGTACAAATCATAGAATTCAATGTTTGCTTTTTTATGTCAAATGGAAAGATTGATTATCCCAAAATAATTTCTCAATTTAAATAGAAAATAAAGCAGCAATATGACAAATTTAACAAACGCGCAAACTCAAATAACGCCCGCACGCATCATGGAAACAGGATTGGCTTTTTGGGTGTCAAAAACGTTACTTTCAGCCGTTAAGTTGGGAGTATTTACGCTTCTTGGCGGAAATAAGAAGCTGAGTGGAAAAGAAATTCAAAAAGCTTTAGGATTGCATGATCGAGGTGTATATGATTTTTTGGACGGATTGGTTGCTGCTGGTTTTTTAAATAGAACGGGGCTACTTGAAACTGCAGAATACAGTAATACGGATGAGACTGAATTATTTCTTGATAAAAACAAACCCTCTTATCTTGGGGGTATTCTGGAAATGGCCAATGATCGCCTATATAGATTTTGGGCTGATTTAGATGAAGCTCTCATCACTGGCAAGCCTCAAAATGAGATGAAGCATCATGGAATTTCAATGTTTGACGAGTTGTATGCCGACTCTGCACGTCTTAAACAATTTATGAATGCAATGTCGGGTATATCAACGGGCAATTTTATTGCACTTGCTAATAAGTTCGATTTTTCCCCTTACCAAACGCTTTGCGATATAGGAGGAGCTGCGGGAATATTATCCATTCAGGTTGCCAAGCATAATCCCCACATGAACTGCACCACTCTTGATCTGCCACAAGTGGCTCCTATAGCCAATGAAACTATTGCGTCCCATGGGCTTAACGACAGAGTGAAAACCGGTGTAGTTGATTTCTTTACGGATGAATTTCCGAAATCAGATGTGATAACAATGGGTATGATTCTGCATGACTGGGACCTCGAAAACAAAAAAATGTTGATTAAGAAAGCGTATAATGCTTTGCCCGAAGGAGGTGCTTTTATAGCCATTGAAGCACTGATAGATGATGACAGGAGAAAAAATATTTTTGGTTTGATGATGTCGCTAAATATGCTGATAGAGTTTGGTGTAGCTTTTGACTTTACCGGAGCTGATTTTGAATCATGGGTTAAAGAAGCCGGGTTTAGTCGGGTCGAAATTATACCGCTTGCAGGTCCATCCAGTGCGGCAGTTGCCTATAAATAACATTTATTTACAAGAATTATTAGGCTATAAAACAAAGCAGTTGGAGATTTAAAATCTTCCCTAGAAAGAACTTGAGAACAGATTGATTAAATCCATTCATAGAGTTTGAGATTGCCCTACTATTAGGAATCATTGGCACTATTCTTGACATTAACCAATCGTTAATTAATTGTTAATTGTAAAGGCAGTCAGTCAAGAATGGATCATTAACGCATGATCTATTAAGCTCTCAATTTCTATGGAAAAAATCAAATTTCAATCTAAATCTTTTCTGGGGTATAAATTCTTGTTGTATTTCAGTTACATTATAGCTTTCTTAATAATACCTGTTGTAGCAATAACAAGCCACTTACTCCATATTCCTGTTTACCATCTAACCAGAGATATTGCAGCTGTTTTGGGTTGTCATCCTTTTACAGGTATTATGTCGAATCTGGGCGTGCTTATCTGGTGCATTACGGTGGCAATTTGCTTTTTTACAGTATCAATTATCAGGTTTACTAGGGAGAATGAATATACCGGGTTTTTATTCATTTCCGGGTTATTTACTTCTTTTCTAATGTTGGATGACTTCTTTATGTTTCATGAATATGTCTTTCCTAAAATTTTTCACTTACCGGAAAAGGTGTTTGACTCTCTATATGTAATGCTTACGGTGCTTTATCTCTATAAATATTATAAGGTAATTCTTAAAAATGATTTTTTGATAATATTCCTCGCTTATTGCTTTTTTGCCTTGTCGATGTCTATGGATGTGTTTTTCGATCAAAAAGGCTGGGAATTTCTATTTGAAGACGGCCTTAAATTAATGGGTATTATAAGTTGGTTCGTCTTCTTCAGTAGGGTTTGTTTTACTCAGATTACTTCGGTCTTGGCCGAAACAGAGCCAATTCTTGAAGAGGTTTAATTCATTCATGTTCGTTCGTTTTAAGTAGTTGAAAAACATTAATTTAGTGCTTGTTAGGGTGGCATTCTCCAGCCTAATGACATATCTCACTCAATTGATATGCGAAAAGTACTAAACAAGGTATCCGAACTGCTTTGTGTTTTTTTGTTGGTATTTGTCTCCTGTCGTGAAAAAAATAAAGCACCAACATCGGAAGCAATAAATTCCATGAACCTTAAGGTGGGAGAGATTCCTTTTTGCGGTCCTGCTGACAAGCAATTTGGGGCTGTAGGGTTTGGAACATCATGTTCCGAAAAGATACAGAAAGAGTTTGAACTGGCTTTAGCACTCTTGCATTCGTTTGAATATGACGAAGCTGAAAAGATGTTTGCAAAGGTTATTGATTTGGCCCCGGACTGCATGATGGCCTATTGGGGAGTAGCCATGTGTAATTATCATCCTCTTTGGGCCCCTCCTTCGCAATCCGAGCTAAAAAAGGGTTCCAAAGCCATCATAATTGCCAAATCCCTTACATCAAAGTCAAAAAGAGAGTCGGATTACCTTGATGCTATTGCTTCATTTTATAAAAATTGGGATAAAATAGATCATCGCACCCGAAGCCTCCGATTTGAAAAGGCGATGGAAGTAATTTATAAAGAATATCAGAACGATAAAGAAGCCGCCATTTTTTATGCCTTATCACTTATTGCTGCTGCAAATCCAGCTGATAAGACGTTTGAAAATCAAAGGAAAGCTGGTTCTATTTTAAATGAACTCTATCGTCAAGAACCTAATCATCCGGGAGTTGTCCATTATATTATTCATGCTTATGATTCTCCGGAGCTGGCAGAAAATGCATTGCTTGCTGCAAGGCAATATGCGTCTATTGCTCCATCGTCTGCACATGCGCTGCACATGCCTTCGCATATTTTTACAAGGCTGGGATTATGGTCTGAAAGTGTTAAATCAAATCTTGAATCTATTGCCTCAGCCCAATGTTATGCTGAACAAACTGGAATAAAGGGGCACTGGGATGAGGAACTTCACGGCCTTGATTACCTCGTTTATGCTTATCTGCAAAAAGGAGAGAATGTGTTGGCAAAAAAGGAATGTGATTACCTTCAATCAATTCAAGTGGCTAATCCGGTTAATTTCAAAGTTGCATACGCTTTTGCCGCTGTTCCAGCTCGTTACTTATTGGAAAATAAACTTTGGAAAGAAGCTGCAGGTTTGCAAATTCAGAAGACAAATGTTAACTGGAATGATTATCCGTGGCAAAGAGCAATCCTCCATTTTGCACGTTTGCTTGGCTCAATACATATTGGTAATTTAGATTCAGCCAGGGTAGAGCTAAAACAATTAAATTCGATTCATGATATACTGGTGAATCAAAAAGATGAGTACAAAGCCAACCAGGTATTAATTCAAATTAAGGCATCTGAGGCATGGCTTTTATTTAAAGAAGGGCAGGAGGATGAAGCACTAAAATTGTTGTACGTGGCAGCCGATATGGAAGACAAAACAGAAAAGCATCCAGTTACTCCCGGAGAGGTGATGCCTGCTAGAGAACTATTAGGAGATATGTTGTTGCAAATGGATAAATCCGCGGAAGCCTTAATTGCCTATGAAGCAGATCTTAAAAAACATCCTAACCGGTTTAATGGCCTATATGGAGCCGGATTAGCAGCCGAAAAATCAAATCAGATTGAAAGGGCAGCGTTTTATTACAGAAAACTTATAGCAATTGCGAATTCACCTGGGGCCAGCAGGCCTGAACTTGAAGCGGCTAAGATGTTTATAAAAAAGAAAGGAGCTTTGTATTCTACTATTCGCTAAAGTCATTTAGTGACTCAATAACAGTTGGTTAAGGGTGTGACGGACAAATTGAACTATCTCAATTGGGTAATTTTTAGGTTTTTATCTAAATTACTTCTCAAACCTATCCATATGAAAACACTGCTTACTGAAAAAACAGAACTTGAGGATTATATTATTTTTACCTACAGAAGAGTCAGGCGAGCAATAGGTTACTTAGGATTTTTTTGCCAATCATCCTTGTCATTCTTTCTCTTTTTAGTTTTTTCAAAACTCCAATTCAGCCTTCGATAAGTGATTATTGCTATACCAATTTTCGAGAGATCCTTACAGGAACTTTAAGCGCTGTATGTAGGTGTAGGACTGTTTCTTATCAGGTGTGAACTACCCATTTGCTAAAGACAAATGGGCTTCGGACTTCAACGCCTTGTGCTTCTTTTCAGAAGTCTTATTTAAGGCTCTGCCCGTGTTATCGGAGAGTTCCGCCCCGATTATTCTTAATCCTTCTTCAAGGATATTTTTACTTGCATTTATGTCCCTGTCTAAAGTATGCCCATTTGGACAAGTCCATATTCTTTCAGAAAGAGTTAAGTCCTGATGGATATATCCACATTCGTTGCAAGTCTTTGACGATGGATAGAAGCGATTGATTTTAACGATTCGTTTATCATTCCAGTTTGCTTTATATGCTAAAAGCTTGACGAATGTTCCCCAACTTGCATCCGCTATATGCTTTGCAAGTTTATGGTTGGTCATCATTCCCTTTACGTTCAAATCTTCCAAACATATAATATCGTACTCATTGGTTATCTGTGTAGATACTTTATGCAACACGTCAAGTCTTGCATTTGCAATCTTTTCATGTATTGCAGCTACTTTTAGTCTTTGCCTGTTTCGACTGTTTGAACCTTTTACCTTTCTTGAAAGATGTTTTTATGCTTTTGCTAATTGCCTTTCATATCTTTTTAAATGATAGTTATTTTTAAACCTTGTACCATCGGAAGTAACAGCAACATCTTTAATTCCTAAGTCGATACCAACTTGTTTTTCCGTTGGTTGAATTTGCGTATGCTGCACTTCACAAAGAATAGAAGCAAAATAGTTACCTGTCGGTGTTTTTGAAACTGTGCAATGTTTCACTTGGCCTCTTAATTCCCTGTGTTCAATTATTTGGATACCCTCTTTGAATTTAGGGAAAACCAATTGGCCATGTTCAATCTCAACAAATTGCGGAACAGTGAAACTATTCTTTTTGCGTTTGCTTTTAAAGCGTGGAAATTTCGCATTGCCCCTGAAAAAGTTTACAAAGGCGGTATCTAAACTTCGTAATGCCGTTTGCAAGGTTTGGCTATTGACCGCTTTTAACCACTCCGTTTCTTCTTGCTTCTTTAGCAATGTCAATGAGCCTGCTTGTTTATGGTAATTGTCGGATTTTTTACGTTCCTTATATTGTTCAATTCTTTTATTCAAAAAATGATTGAATACAAAGCGGACACTCCCGAAATGCTTATTCAAAAGAACTTCCTGTTCCTTTGTCGGTAACAACGCAAAACGATAGGTCTTATATATTGTTTTCATTTTCGGTGTAATGATAATACTTTTTTTACAATCCCGATAAGGGTAAAGATTGTTTCACCAAAACTTCGCTACCAGGTCACACTCATCCGAACTTTTTCCATTTCGTCTAAATTTAAGGGCTTAGCGAATGAATACAGGGGTTTTGCTATGAAAACGGCAGAAAACAAGTAGGGAGTCAGGTGGCAAAAAGCGTATGCTCCCGTTCATTTTTCATAGTAGCCTGTACCGGACGGATACTTCGGACGAGGGGCTGTATTCGTTCAATCACATAATCAAGGGTCAGGTAATAGCACAGGCAGATACGGATTTTCTCTACAAAGTTGGAAAAGGCGGTTCTGCCTTTGGCTTTCACTCTTCTGAGCAGTTCCAACAGCAGGTAGGTGATCAGGGCTACAAAGATTTGCGATTTAACGGCGTTTTCACTCGTGCCGATGAATGTTTTAACATTCAGGTTTTGTTTGAGTTGTTTGAAAAATATTTCAATATCCCAGCGGCGTTTGTAAAGGGCGGCAATGGTGGCAGCCTTCCAGGAAGTATTATTGGTGATGATTTCCAGTTGCAGATTGTTTTCCTGATCAAACACCACCACTCTTCGCAGAATCTCTAGCGATAGCCTGTTGGCTTTTGCTTTCGTGCCGGTTAAATGAATCAATTCGTCCTTTAGTATGTGTTGGTCTTCCTGCTCAGGCAGCTCCAGTTCTTCGATCACTTCATATACCGTATTGTCCTTTATGCGGGTGACAAAGGTGTTTTGAGCTTTTATGCTGGCCAGGATTACCTCATAATCCCAATAGCCCTTGTCTTCCAGGATGATGGTATCCTTTGGAAAGATAGTTTGTTCGAAACCTTTGCTGTCATGCGTTTGGGCCTGGCTGATGTTGACCAGGTTGGGCAACATCATGCTTTCATCCCATTGGGTGTGGATTTTAAGACCTCCTTTAGCTGTCCGAAACTTTGCCCAGTCAAACATGCTTAAACAAACGCTAATCGTGCTGCTATCTCGAATCAACAGGGTTTTGTCTTTGACTTCCTCCACAATTTGCTGATTGGAGTATTTACTCAGGCTGCTGCCGTAATGCTTCAACAGGGCCGTATAAAGATGGTCAAACACTTGCCAGTTGCGTTTTTTATTTCCATCGCTCATGGTGCTTTTGGCGGGGCTTTGCTGCAATCCGAGGTCTTTAATGAAGGTTTCGGATACTCCGATGCCCACCGAAATATCCTCCAAAGTGCTGCATTTACACAGCTGTCCGAACAAAAGCGCGACTAAATGGTCGTAAGTCTTGTATTTATGGCAGTATTTATCACTATGATATTTCTTAATGGATTGATTCAGTAGATAACGAGGAATTAAATCAATTATCTGGCGGATTAAAGGTTTATCATTATTTTTGGTGCGGCGAAAAAGGCTCATCTTTTGAAGTTTGGTCACCTCAAATTTGGACTTTTTTCGCCTTTTTTAATTTTGGACTTTCGGATAGTTGTGCTACCAGGTCTAAAAAAAGTAATTACGTTTCCACAAATCGTTCAAAGCATTATCTTAAATGCCATCTCATTTTTGTTTGCAAATACCGTAAAAAGCTGCTTGTAGGTGATTGGGATAATGACATGAAGTCTATCTTGCTTTCAATTACTTCTAAATCTGATTTTGAACTTGAAGTATTTGAATCTGACATAGACCAGATCCATTTCCTTATTCGCTACATTCCACCTCTTTCGGTTACTTCCATTGTTCGTAAATTGAAGCAGGAAAGCACCTTGCAATTTGGCAAAAGTACAAAAACATAGTGTCAAAGAACTTTTGGAAAGAACACACCTTTTGGAGCGATGGATATTTTGTTTGCTCTAGGTTAGCGTTTGTCGCTTACATCCCATCGGTTGACTGATGGGTTTTACGCTCCTTTTTATAAAGGGCATGGTAATGTGTTGATTTGGAAAAACGATAACCTGCTCACAAATATCGCCGGAATTATGGCCATTGTGGTGGCATTAGTTCCAACCAATCCCAATCAGGCAGCTGATAAAATTTACAGCTTTATTCCATACGCTCAAGAATGGCTGGGAACACTTCATTATGTATTTGCAGTGTGTTGTTTTTGGTTTTTACTTTGTTGGCTATAAATGTTTTTACTATTGGTCAGGAAGAAAAGTTCAACGTCCCCAAAAGTATCTTCAATGAAAACAATATCTACAAATTCTGTGACTATTCGATATTAGTGTTCATTATTAGGGTTCCCATCTCGGATAAATTTAAAAAAAATTCCATATTCAACCTTGGTCTTTGAATCTCTAGCGCTATTTGCCTTTGGTATTGCATGGCTAATTAAAGGACGCGCTTTAGGAGATAAAGGGAAAATCGGACAAAAAATATACAGCGAGCATAATCCCGTTAGTACAGAAAAGGATATTGAGAAATAGTAAAACCTAAAGCATTTAATATCTTTACGGCACAACTACTGATTAGTGAAATCCACAAAATGAAATTATTGAATCTTCTGGCTATCTTAACTTTTTGTCTGTTCAATTTTGCAAAGGCTGAAACTCAAAACTATGTAGGGAAATTAGGTAAAGCGGATGTGGTTTTCCATTTGGAGTTTAACAACTCGGATATTACTGGTTATTATTTTTACCAGAACGTCGGTATAAATATTAATCTTACAGGGAAAATTGAAAACAATGTTTTAACTATTTACGAGTTAGATTACAATAAAAATAAAACAGCAGTAATTACTGCAAAGTTTGATGATAAAAATTTGCGTGGCATTTGGAAGGATAAAACCAGCAAAGAGGCCTCTTTGGAATTAAAAACCACAAACTTGAAAGTTCCCGAACTGCCTAAAAATTTATGGGGCAGCTACCAAAACACCGAAGATCCAAAGTGCAAGTTTATCCTCAGTATTTATCAGCAAGTTGGCAGGTTCTTTTACCGATTGCAAACAAGCGAAAAAGATTTAACTGGCAAGTTGACCTTTTATAGAAGTTTGGAAGAGGGGAGGGTTTATTTAACACTCACAGGAATTGAATGGGCCGAGTACGAAGGGGCATTAGATGAAGATGGAGAACCAAAAGTTAAAAATTTGAAACTCCCAATTGGAATAGAGGGTTTGTTGAGTGAAAATGAAATTGTTTTTCAGAATTACGGTAATTCAATGAATTATTATGTAAAGTTTAGTGATTGCGGGGCTAAATTTATACATCTGACAAAACAAAAATAATGGTTGGGTGTCAGTAAAGTACATTGCTTGCTTTATTATATTTATTCTTGTAGTCCAAAGGAGATAATCCTGTTATCTTTTTAAATACTTCCCTAAAAGCTTTATCGTCTGAATAACCCACATCGTTCATAATTTCAAAGATTGTTTTGCGCCCATTTTCCAGCTCTTTCTTTGCAGCTTCCACCTTTACACGTTGCAGATATTCAACTGGTGTGTTTCCGGTGGCTTTAATAAATCTGCGGTCAAAGTTTCGCCGGCTAATTGCTAGTTTTGAAGCAAGTTTTTCGAAAGAAATCCTCATTTCAATATTTTCTTCAATATAGGTTTGGGCCTTATTTATTAATTCATCTCCATGTCCTTTTTGAATATGAAAAATGGTAAAAGGCGATTGAGTGGTTCTTTCAATGTCAATCTGGAAAATTTTTGAGCAGAAAACCGCTGTTGTTCTATCGAAAATCTTTTCAACCAGGTAAAGCATCAGGTTTAAGAATGAATATCCACCCCCATTGGTGTAAATGCCATTTTCGTCGGTAATGATTTTATCCTCAGCAGTTTTAACAGAAGGAAACATCTGTCTGAATTTTTCAACCGCATTCCAATGGGTTGAGCATGTTTTTCCTTCAAGTAAACCTGTCGCTGCCAGTAGAAAGGCTCCTGAGCACATGCTTGCAATTTCAGCGCCGCATTTATATTGTTGGTCAATCCAATCAATGAGCTCCTCATTCATTTTTACTGTTTTGGCATAATCTCCAAAAATGGAAGGAATGATTAGCAAGTCAGTTTTGGGAACCTGACTAAGGTGAATGGGGTGCACCGAAAAATAACCGTTATTTATTTTTGACTCTGATACTAAACCAGCAATGCGAATTTCAAGTTTGGAACTGTGTCCAGTACTTTTCCAAAAATCATTGGCCCGGCTAAGAATTTCATAGGCTCCGGCTATGCTGTTCAAGTTTAATTCACATTCGGGGACAACTATTGTGATATATTTCATAAGAAAAACTTTAGCTAAATGTAGCTAAATGGATTGTCCAAATCAACCTGTGATAAAGTCTGATTTGCACCGTAACTATTTCTGTTTTAGATAATAGCTTTGGAGTAAACTAATAAAATTTATAAAAATGAACACATCTGATTTTACTACCACTTTGCTGGTAGATAACACTCCCCTGGAAGTTTTTAATGCCATCAACAACGTTCGCGGATGGTGGTCAGAAGAAATTGAAGGCAATACCGATAAACTCAATGATGAGTTTATTTATCATTACAAAGACATTCATTATTGTAAAATGAAATTAATAGAAGTTGAGCCCCAAAAAAAAGTGGTTTGGTATGTTTTAGACAACTACTTTAACTTCACTAATGACAAAAGCGAATGGCGGGATACCAAGGTTTGTTTTGAAATTTCTGAAAAGGAGAGCCAAACTCTGCTTCATTTTACTCATGAAGGTTTAGTGCCGGAATACGAATGTTTCAATATTTGTAACGAGGCTTGGAGCAATTATGTACACAACAGTTTGCGTAATCTAATAGAAACTGGAAACGGACTGCCTAATCCTAAAGAAGGCGAAGGATACAATGCTGAGTTGGCTAAGAAATGGAAACTGCAATAGTTTATATCCAAGTACTTTCAATAATCTTCTGTTAATTAATAAAAGTATGGAAAATCATAGTTTCACTACCAAGTTTCTGGTAGATCAAAGCCCAAAAGAAATTTTCGACGCTATTAATAATGTGCGGGGATGGTGGACGGAGAACGCTGAAGGCAATTCTGAAAAGTTAAATGATGAATTCGATGTTCGATTTGGAGACGTGCATTATTCTAAGCAAAGGCTGATAGAAGTTATACCCGACAAAAAAGTGGTTTGGCTTGTTACTGAAAGTAATCTCAATTTTATTAAGAGCAAAAGGGAATGGACGAATACCAAGATAATTTTTGAGATTTCTAAGCAGGGCGATAAATCACAGCTTGTTTTTACTCAAATTGGATTGGTACCTGAGTTGGAATGCTATAAAGATTGCTCAAACGCTTGGAGTGATTACATAAATAATAGCTTGTACAATTTGATAACTACCGGTAAAGGACTGCCAACTCTTAAGGATCCGATTATATCTTCGTAATAGAATGCTGTATCCAATTATGAAACACAAAACTCCATTTGTTTGCAATGGAGTTTTGTGTGGCTTTGGAATCAAAAGTCTACTTTGCCAAAACAGTTGTTTGGGCACTGGTTATATTATTGCTTTTAGCTTTAATTATAATTGTACCTTTTGCCCCCTTCTTTGCTTTTACAATTACCAAGGCTAATCCGTTATAAGCATGTTTGGTTGAACTTTGGAAAGATTCAAAACTGGTGGCATCTCCGTTATCGGTTGCAACTATTTCTCCGGGCCCCTCAACTTCGAATTGAATTTCTGGTTTAGAACGTGGTACCAGCAAGCCATCCTTGTCTTCTACCCGCAATGTTATAAATGCTAAGTCTAATCCATCATTTGCAATTTGAGAATGATTAGATTTGAGAGAAAGCTTTGCTGCCTTTCCAGTGGTCTTTACCATATCTTTCGCCCATTCTTTGCCATTTTTATAGGAAATTACTTTTAGCTCTCCCGGCTTATATTTAACCTCATTCCAAACCAAACGAAAATCTTCTCCAGGTTTTTTCGTTTTGCGCCCAAGACTCTGCCCATTAAGGAATAGTTCTGCTGCATCTCCTGAAGTGTATACATGCACAGGAACAATTGAGTCTATGCGTTCTTCCCAATTCCAGTGAGGAAGAATATGTGCCATTGGTAAATCAGGTCGCCAGTGTGCTTGGTACAAGTAATAACGATCTTTAGGAAAACCTGCCAAATCAATGATGCCAAAATAGCTGCTTCTTGAGGGTGGATTACTTTTTTGCATTTCCTCCAACTTTTTCTTCAATTCTTCCTTTTTAGAGGGATCGTTGCGGAAGTTGAGCAAATTGGTTTCATCAGATCCATATGGTGTAGGCTCTCCCAAATAGTCAAACCCTGTCCAAACATACTCACCTAGTAGATGCATGTATTGGGCATTGGTTTTAAATTGAACGTCAGGAGAACAACCCCAACCTGGTTTTGCTGAATCGTAAGAGGTGATTTGCCAGTTTTGATATTCCTTTCCAAAAAAATACTCTCCACGGGAACTCACGCAGCTGGAAGTTTCACTCCCGATTGTCGGTTTATTTGCATAACGAGGGTCAGCATCCCACCGGGCTTGTTGACTGAAAAAATAATTTACCCCCATGATATCCAAAGCTTCCACCGCTCCAACTTCGCGTCCACCATCAGGATCATTATATCCATTGGATACCGGACGAGTAGGATCTTCTCTTTTTACGATATCGGCAAGGTGCTTTGTCATTTCTATGTCTCGCTGATTCATTACTTCATTGCCAATACTCCAGATAAACACACTAGGATGGTTTCTGTCTCGATGAATCAATGCTTTTAAATCCTTTTCATGCCACTCGTCATATATTTTATTATAATCGTTAGGTTTTTTGCCAGTTTTCCAGGCGTCAAAGGCTTCATCCCAAACTAGAAATCCCATTTCATCTGCTAATTGCAAAAGTTCAGGAGCAGGAGGATTATGTGAAGTACGTAATGAGTTACATCCCATCTCTTTAAGCATCTGTAACTGACGTTTTAATGCACTGGTATTTATTGCAGCGCCTAATGCACCAAGGTCATGATGATTACAAGTTCCTTTTATCTCAACCCTCTTTCCGTTAAGTAGAAAACCATTTCGGGCGGTAAATTCTAATTTTCGTACGCCAAAAGTGCTGTAATAAGTGTCCACCACTTTGCCTTTTACTAATACATTCGTTTTCGTAAAATAGCGGTTGGGTTGCTCAATAGTCCAAAGTTTTGGTTGAGTAAGGTTTATTATTGTAGAAGCAAGAGTATTGCCTCCTGGTTGAATTGTCAGACGAATATCATTTGAATTTGCCACACTCTTACCGATATTATTCCCAATTCCAGCTTCATAAATTTGAGTTTGAAGGGTAGCTTCAATAGTTTCTTTACTTTGATTGTCTACCGTTACGTCAATATTAACTTTAGCTGATTGTTCAGTAATATCGGGAGTTGTAATATATGTCCCCCAGTGCCCTACATGTACGGGATTGGTTTTTACTAACCATACATGCCTGTAGATGCCAGCTCCTGGATACCAACGAGAGTCCCATTTTTCAGTATTTAATCTTACGGCCAGAACATTTTCTTTTCCCGGTAAGATATATGGCGTTAACTCCATTCGAAATGAGCTGTAGCCGTATGGCCAAGTTCCTATATATTTTCCGTTTAGCCATATTTCAGCATAGGCCATTGCTCCGTCAAAATCTATGAACATCCTTTTGTTGGCATCCTCTTTAGCTATCATAAAATGTTTTCGGTACCAACCAATGCCTTTCCATGGAAGTTTGCCTGTTTCACCTGCCAAATCTATACGGAACGGCCCGGTGATTGCCCAATCGTGGGGCAGATCTAATTTTTGCCAGGAAGCATCAAAGTATGATAAGTTTTCTATTCCTTTAGGTTCTTCTAGTCTGGATCCATCTGCTTGTAATCCAAATCTTTTGAACAACCAGCCTTGATCAAAATTCTGCGTATTGGCTTCCCCTAGCCGAATTATTGATTTGTTTTTTTGGGCAAGTAGCGGAGTAGGACTGACAAAGATTCCAATAATAAACGCCAGGAAAGCAGTTGTTATTTGTTTCTTTATTTTCATTTTTTTCAAGATAAATTAGGATTAGATTAAATATCTGAGCCGAATATCCATAATTTGTATTAAAGTGGCAAAGCTAAAACGTTTCAGCATGTTTAAAAGTACTAGAAAATTGCTGAATAAGATTGTTCATGTATAAGTAGGTATACTATTGACTATCTGTGTATATTGTATATTATAATCGGAAAATAATTGATGCCGAAGATTAAGATCTTAACCAAAAATGTTACGCTATGAGAGAACGTATTTCATTTATCGAGTCTCATGAAAATGGTATAATAGGAAAAAGAGTGATTTTGGTAAAAATAATCTGGGCAGTTCTTCTTATTCTTTCTATTTCATTTCTTTCTGCTGCGATAATAGAGAATGAACATAGCTTGCGTTACAGTTTACTCTTAATTCTTATTTGGACGCAAAGTATTGGCTTTCTCTATCTGGTTCAGAAAGGAGAGAATGTTCGATTAATCGCCATTCTTTATATCACTTTATTACTGTTCTTGATTTTTGGGTTTTCCTTGTTTGGAGGGGGGATGAAAAGTCATGGGATTAGAATTTTGCCAATTGTAGTTTTGTTTGCCGGGTTAACAATGGGAAAAAAAGAATTATGGGTATTTGGTGTCGCTGCCATTTTGATAGGGCTAATTCTTGTTGTTGTTGACTCTTATAATTTTCTGCCGGTTAAGGAGCCAATAGGGCTTTCGTCATTAACATATTGGATACATACATCCACAAGTATTATTCTGCTTTGTTTTCTTGAAAACTTGTCCGTAGAGAAATTACGTGGTGCATTAACCAAAACCCAGGAAGAGCTGATGTTGCGTAAGCAATCGGAAGAAGCTTTAAAGTTGAAGAATGAAAAGCTTACTGAAATTGCACACATACAGTCTCACATGGTAAGAGCTCCAGTGGCAAATATTTTAGGGTTGATTAATTTAATTAAATCCAATAATGAGGATGGCACTCTGGATACTGAAGTTCTTACAAATCTTAAAGCAGCTGCCGAGGATCTTGATTCTATTATTCACCAAATTGTTCAAAAAGCATGTGAAGTTGATCATATGGCAGAAAATGAGACTGAATAAGTGACTATTAGTGACTCGTAATCTTTGTGTTTTTCATTCCGGTTTATCAAAGAGTGTAAAAAGCGACATTCTTTTTAAGCCGAAATTGGTTAAATTTATAGGTGGTTTTATTTTAATCCTGATGTTATGAAAGAGCTTAGAAACAAATTCCATGAGGATATGATTTCCGGTACAACTGCCAATCGCGCATTTTTGTCGGGTAGAGTTGAACAAAAAAAGAGAGGCATCTCTAATAGTGGCGGACAACTATCTTTTCAAACCGATAATAAACAGGCTACCATAAACAGAGGAACGACCAATCCTGATGTGCAGGGCAAGAAACACTCTCCGCGTGTTCATCATTAATTTATATAAAGACACAAAAGAAAGACCTTAATTGCCAAGGTCTTTCTTTTGTTTTATTGCCAAAAACAAAATCAGTTAGTGCAAAAAATATTATCATCATCTCAGATACGTCAGGCAGATCAATATACAATTGAAAATGAACCCATCGCCTCTATTGATTTAATGGAGCGGGCAAGTAATGCCTTTGTAAACAGATTTGTGCAGGAAATTACAAAAAAGAATACCTCTATAACGGTTTACTGTGGAACTGGTAATAATGGAGGGGATGGATTGGCAATTGCCCGCTTATTGCACAATATGCATTATGAGCATGTTAGGGTTATTATTTTGCAGCATTCCTTCAAAACGTCTCCTGATTTTGATGAAAACCTGAGACGCCTTCGCAAAATTTCTTCTATAGAGATAATTTTGGTACAGGAAAATTTGGATTTGCCAGCTGAAAATGCTGATATATTGATTGATGCTGTTTTAGGTTCAGGGCTTAACAAGCCATTAGAAGGTGTGCTAGCTTTTTGGATTCAACAATTGAATCAATTGAATAAAAAGGTGGTTGCGGTCGATTTACCTACCGGGATGCTGGCAGATGAACCGATTAATAAAAACAACATTGTGTTTAAATCTGATTGGGTAATCTGTTTTCAGCAGCCTAAATTAAACTTTTTACTTCCTGAGTCGGCGAAGTTTATGAGCCGATGGAGTGCTGTGAACATTGGATTGAATGAACACTTTATACATCATTGTAGTAGCAATTATGCCCTGATTGAAGAAAATGATATTCGATCAGTTTTAATGAAACGCGAAAACTTTAGTCACAAAGGAACTTTTGGACATGCTTTAATAATAGCGGGGAAGGAAGAAACTATGGGCGCAGCTCTTTTATGTGCGGAGGCTTGTTTAAATTCAGGAGCAGGACTTACTTCAGCCTATATACCTTCGAACGGTTTAGCGGCATTTAACTGTCGTTTGCCAGAGGTGATGGCGGTCATAAGAAATAAGACGAATTTGGATTGGGACAAATACACTGCATTAGCAATTGGCCCAGGATTGGGGACTGATAATGAATCGATGCGGCAGCTCAACGATACTCTTTATAATTTCAGAGGTGCTTGTGTATTTGATGCCGATGCTTTAAATATGCTGGCGGAGGATAAAACATTGTTTGATTTAGTGCCTGAACAAGCAATCCTTACGCCACACGTTAAGGAATTCGATCGTTTATTTGGCATGCACGAGAATTGGAATGAAAGGGTAGTCACAATGCAAAAGAAGGCTGTTGAGCTAGAGTTAATTATTGTTTTAAAAAACAGATATACCATAATAGCTACACCAACTGGCCATGTTTACTTTAATAAAACAGGGACTCCTGCTATGGCCATTGGAGGTTCAGGGGATGTTCTTACGGGACTAATTGTTGCTTTGTTGGCCCAGGGTTATACTGCCTCGCAAGCTGCACTAACAGGAGTTTATTTGCATGGGAGGGCAGGGGACGCATTGGAGGAACTTGGTTTGTCTGTAATTCTCCCAAGTAATTTAGCCAGGCAAATTAATAAAACGATTTTTCAGCTAAATAATAAAATATGATCTACAATCGGAGTAAAAGCAAAAGCACCGACTCTAAATTTAATCGGTGCTTTTTGTTTATTATACTTTGAAGTTTTATTTGTCTAAATGTTTCCCTTAACGTACATTTTTTCCATTGTTGGATTAGGGCTGCCGCCTCGTGGTTCCAGGGTTATGGCAAATGCTTGGGCCCCTTTAATGTCTTTCATTTTAAACATTGTTTTTTCGCCCTTTTTAACATCGAAAACTCCGGCATCAACAGGTTTGCCATTAACAAGAGCCCAAAGTTGATATTGGTGGTTATTGTCGTTTTCGGGTAAATTAAGCATATCGATCATCACATCCGCATTCTTTGCATTCCAATAAACCATAACTCCGTTTCCCGGAAATGAGGGGGTAGATGCCAAATGGATTTTTATGATATCAGGATTATGTAACACGCCTTTATAGGTGTTCATATCTGCTTTCATGGAAGCCATGTCGGCTGCTGTTTTTGTATTTGTTTCACGTTCAGCAACTAACAGTTGTTCAGAAGATTGCCAGCGTTCCCAGTATGTAAAGGCTGCAATACTACTTACTAGTAATAAAGTAAGACAGGCTGCCATTCCATAGGCAAATAAACGTGTAGGGTATAAGGGAATTTCTGGTTTTTCAGATTTATGGACAGAAATCTGCTCTAAGATCTGCTGTTTAACAACTGGATTAGGTTCCATTCCCATAGCAAGTGATGTGCTTTCAAAATTTTCTTCAATTTTAGCGAGTTCTTCTGCAATTTCGGGGTAGCGAGCAGCTAATGTAAGGACTTCTTGAGCCTCAGCTTCAGACAACGCTCCGTAAACGTATGTTTCAAGTATTCCTGATTCTATATATTCTTTTACGTCCACAGCAAATATCAGTTAAAAAATTTCCTTAATTCCATAATTGCCATACGTAAGCGTGTTTTTACCGTGCCTAAAGGAATGTTTAGCTCTTCGGCAACTTCACTTTGCTTAAATCCTTGAAAGTATATCATTTCAACGATGATCTTTTGTTCAGGTTTAAGATTAAGCAACAAGTCCTTTATGCCTACATGCTCAGGCGATAAGGAAATGCTTGTCAGAAGATCAATAGTACTTACGCTATTATCCAGCTCCAGGTTTTTACTTTCATTTCTGAACGATTTGGAACGTAGGTGGTCTATGGCTTGATTTCGTGCAATATTAGCCATCCAGGTAAACAAGCGTCCTTTACTGGTATCATATTGGGTGGCATTGTTCCAGATTTTTAGAAAAACCTCTTGTAAAATATCGTTTGATTCCTCTTCAGATTGAACGATACGAAAGATTATACCATTTAATGCTGCAGAATACATGTTATACAATGCTTCAATTGCCAGCTTTTGCTTTTGCTTGAGCCCGGTTACAAGTTCTTCTTCAGATAATGTTAAACGTTTCTTCAAGATGAAATCAGCTTAAGATTATAAGGGGAACAAATGCTTTTCGGCATGATAAGAAGAACGTACCAGCGGCCCGCTTTCTACATATCTGAATCCTTTTGCCAATCCAACTTCTTTGTATTTAGCAAATTGATCAGGGTGAATAAACTCAATAATTGCATGGTGATTTTTGGTCGGCTGCAAGTACTGACCAATGGTAAGAATG